>JAISJR010000023.1 GCA_031261425.1 Planctomycetota bacterium | reverse complement strand
ACCCTGGGTAGCGGTTCGCGAAGCGAACCATCCGACAGTCCCGCCGCGCGGTTTGCGGCGGCAAACGCCGCCTCCGGCGGCGAGAGCGGTTCGCCAAAACGCGGCGAACCGTCCAATTTCGGATGGCGCTCCGCGCCGTCTTTACCCAGGGTGGCGCGGCTGATAGAACATCGCCGCTTACCCTGGGCTAATATATTTCGCCCTTACAGGGCGACTGTCGGAATTATTCAAAACGGTCAAATGTTGAAAACTGAAAAAGGAATCCTGCGATGAAGATAAACACGGACAATATGAAACTGCAAATGGCTATCGGTTTTTTTCTGTTGACCGGCATTGTCGTAACGATGTTGATGGTCGTTTTTATGACCGGCGGCGTGCGGCTCGGCGGCGACGCCTATTACGTCAATATAACGATGGAAAATATCGGCGACCTGAAAGTCGGCGCGCCGGTCAAATACGGCGGGGTCGAAATCGGCAAAGTCAAAAAAATCGGCATCAAAGACACCGACATTGAAATCCTCGCCGGCATCAACGGCGAATACAATCTGCAAAAAGACACGACGGTGAAAATCGGCGTCGCGGGTCTCGTCGGCGACGCGTTCCTTGAATTTACGCGCGGCGTGGCGCGGGAATATCTGCCGAAAAACGGCGACCCCGCGCAAGCCCCGCGCCTGACCGGCGAGCCGCAGGGCGGGATGGCGGAAATGATGGTGAAGATGCAACAACTCAGCGGCGAAATCGAAACGACGGTCAAAAGCATCAACGCGCTCATCGGCAAGCCGGAATTTCGCGAAAATATCGAGCAGACCCTCGCCAACATCGAGAATTTCACCGGCAAAATCACTGGTCTTATCGGCGGCGCGGAAAAGACGCTCGACCGCGTCGAGGTCGCCGTCGATAACGTCGTCGAAATTACCGTTGACGCGAAAAAAACGATGACCGCCGTCAACGCTTTCGCCGGCAAACTTTTCGCCGACGACCGGTTCGCCGAGGAGTTGCTGACCGTCACGGACAATCTGGCGGCGCTGACGAAAATTTTTAGCGACCAAAAAGAGGTCATCGCCGCGACCCTGAAAAACGTCGGCGACGCCACCGGCGACGTGGCGCGGATTACCGGCGCCATCAAGCCGCAGACCGGCATTTTGCGCTTGTTGAGCGACGAACAAACCGGCGCGGACGTGGCGGCGACCATCGCCAGTTTGCAACGCGCCGCGTGCGCGATTGCCACCGTGGGCTTAAGCGACGTTATCGCCGACAAATACATCGGCGACAAAATCGCCGAAAAATGGTTGGCGAACCACAAGGGAACGCCGGAGCAAATGGCGCGGGATTGGAAAGCGTGGATGGCGAACCAAAAAAATTACAACGCGCAGATTTCCGGCGGCGCGCGTTATCCGGCGGCGCCATACCGCGGAGCGCCGACCGTTACCATAACCACGCCGGAAGCGGCGGAGGTTTATTACGAACCGGCGGGGTCGCCGATTATCATCGCGCCGAACCACAGCCGCCCGACAACGGAACAACACCCGTTGCAGTGGCTCTATGAGAGATAGAGTTGAGAGTAATTAACAATTAACCATTAAAAATTAAAAATTGTGGAGTTTGATTTTCAAATTCGCTTCGCGCAATTTTGATAATCATTCCGCCATTTTTAATTTTTAATTTGTAATTTTTAATTGGAAACACTCTCAACTCTAAACTCTCAACTCTAAAAAAAATGTCCCTCTCCCGCTTAAATCAAATTATTGGCGTCGCGGTTGTCGCCGCGGTCTTGTTGCTGGCGGCGGCGTTATTTCTCGCGCAATACCGCCATTGGCTCGGCAAAGAGCGATACCTCGTGCGCGGTTTTTTCACCAACATCGGCGGCTTGTTGGAAAATTCGCCGGTGCGGATGGGCGGCGCGACGGTCGGGCAGGTAACGCGCGTGCGTTTTATGCCCGACGGGCGGATTGTCGTCGTCGCGGAATTGTTGTTGGCAGCGCCTATCTCCGACAACAGCGTTTTGCAAGCCGGCGCGACGACGGTAACCGGCGACGCTTATTTAGGCGTGTTGTCCGGCGATTCCCGCCGATTTATTTTGCCCGCCAAACGCCAACCGGCGCGGGACATCGTTACGTTGCCGACGGTCAATTACTCCGGCGTCGGCAATATCGGCGAGATTTACGCCCATCTCGCCACGATGGCGGGGTCGGTCGTGCAGAACATTTTATATTTCGTCGACGAGGGCGAAAATGCCCTGCCCGCGCGCGTCAACCGCATTGTCGCCAACGTCGAGCGCTGGACGGAGAAAGTCGAAACGGCGAAACCGCGGCTGACCGCGACGGTCGATAAGGCGCGGCGTCTCGGCGACGAATTGGGGCAAGTAACCGCGCTGGCGGAAAATTTACGCGACCGCGCGGCGCTACCGGCGGAAAAACAGAAAAAATTCGCCGCCGATATTGAGGCGATGCACCGCGGCGCGACCGCCGTTCGCGCGATGTGGCAAGCGCAACAACCGGCGCGGACGCAAACCGAAGCCGCGCAAAAAACCATCGCGGCGTGGGCGGCGCAAATGCATTATTCGCCGCGGAGCGTCGTCGGCGTGTTGTTGACCGACCCGCAATACAGCGTGGCGGCGACGCTGAAAGTGATTGAGGACGCCTACCATTCCGTAACCGACAAATCGCTGTTCGCCAAGTTGGTCTATGTCGCGAAAAATTTCCTGCACGGTCGCGCCGCGGCGAAAAATTTTATCGACGCGCATTGGCAGGGCGGCGCCGACCTGACCGCGTTCTATCGCGCGTGGGCGGATTATTCCCGCCAAACCAAAAGCGCGCGCCCCGCCGCCGAGCCGTAAAAATAGATTCGTCCACGAAACCGAGTGAAGCGAAAGTTAGTGGGCTTTCCCAATTAAGAACTCGTGTTACGCGCAAAAAAAAGAGAAGCCACGCATAAACACGAAAAGAACTTAACACGAATTAACACGAATTAGACGAATTAACACGAAACCGAGCGAAGCGAAGGTTAGTGTGCTTTCCAAATTTTTTTTGTTCGTTTTCCGGCTTTTTATTTCGTGTAATTCGTGTAATTCGTGGACAACAAATCTCTCTTTTTTATTCGTAGAAATTCGCGTCTTTTTGTTGACCGCGTAACAAATAATTCATTTTCTCTCTGTGAAACTCTGTGCCTCTATGAGAAAAAAATTCGTGAAAATTCGTCTAATTCGTGGATACGTTTTTTTAAGGAGAAACCAATGAAAAACCTACTACTCCTCGCGCTCTTCGCGTTAACTTTCACCGCTTACGCCGACGACGAAACGGCGGTGGCACAGCCGCGCGACGGCGAGAACGTCGAAAACAATTTCGATTGGCGGGTGCGCGCGGCGTTTCCGGCAACCGGCGTCGCGGCGGTCGATGCGCAGGTGAGCGCGTTTCTCAAAAATTTTCTCGCGCAACAAATCGCCGCGTCCTCGACCGGCGAGGTTTTTGCGCCGCATAACGCGACCTTGACCGTCGCCGGCAAATTGACGCGCCCGTCGGATAAGGCGGTGAGCGTGGTGTTGCTGATGGATAATTACGAACAAAGCGCGGCGCATCCGTCGCATCTGACGCGGGTGTTGAATTATGAATTGTCCGGCGCGGCGTTGCCGTTTAATAAAATTTTCGGTCAGCCGGAAAAAGCGCTAACCATTTTCGCCGCTCGCGCGCCGGCGTTGGCGCTCGAACAATTAAAGAAAATTGTCGCCGGCGACGGCGCGCTCGCGCAACCGGACGCAGACGATTTGCAAGAAATGCTGACGGGTTTCCAAGACGGTTTCGCGGCGACGACGGAAAATTACGCGACGGTCGGCTTGGAACCGGCGGGCGTCCGCCTTTATTTTCAGGAATACCAAATCGCGCCGTATTCATTCGGAATGCCGACCGTGCTTATCCCGCTCGCCGACTTGGCGGACGCGGAGCCGAACTTGGAACTATGGAATTAGAGTTGAGAGTTGAGCAATGGTTGCGCTTCGCGCGTCTTAAAAATAAAACTCCGCACTCTCAACTCTCAACTCTCAACTCTAAACTCTAAACGCTATGCCGCTCGTTTCGCTCACGCGCCAAAATGATTACGCCTTGCCCGCGCTCCGCGCCGCCGTCGCCGCGTTGCTCGCGCCGCTCGGCGGTATGAAACGCTTCGTCAAAGCCGGCGACCGCGTGGTGTTGAAATTAAATCTTGTCTGTCCCACCCGCGGAAATTTAGTCGCCTATACGCAGGCGGAAATTTTTCAGGTCGTCGCCGAAATGGTTCTCGATTGCGGCGGCAAAGTCGTCGCCGGCGACAGCCCCGGCGCCGGTTCCGCCGCCAAAGTCGCGAAAATCGCCGGCATCGCGCCGCTCGCCGAAGCGCTCGGCGTGCCGATTATCGAATTCACCGGCAAAGAAATTTTTTCCGAACAGCGCGTCTTCCGCCAATTGACGCTCGCCCGCGAATTGTTGGAAGCCGACGCCGTCGTCAATTTGCCGCGCCTGAAAACGCACGGACAAATGATGTTGACGGCGGCGGTGAAAAACCTGTTCGGCGCGGTCATCGGCACGGAAAAATTCGCGTGGCATTATCGCGCGGGCGCGGACTACGCGATGTTCGCGCGAATGTTGTATGAAATCGAACGCGCCGTCGCGCCGCGCTTGACGATTCTCGACGCCGTCGTGGCGATGGACGGCAACGGTCCGACGGCGGGTTCGGCGCAACCGCTCGGCTTTCTCGCCGCCGGCGAAGACGCGACCGCCATCGACGCGACGATGATGAAAATTTTAGGGCGCGCGCCGGAGGATTTATACACCGTTCAAGCCGCGACCGCCGCGGGCGACACCGCGTGGCAAAACGTCGAACTGCGCGGCGTCGAAAATTTAGCCGACCTTAAACCGGCGCGTTGGCGGTGGTCGCCAAGTCAGTCGCTGGCGATGATTCCGCCGCGCCTGCTGCGTTATTTACCGTTCGTTACCGAAGAAAAATTTCGCCGTTGGACGGCGCTTTATCCGCAACCGGTCGCGGGCAAATGCGTCCGTTGCGGCAAATGCCTGACCGTTTGCTCGGTGGGCGCGCTGGCGTTTAACGGCGCGGACGGCGCGTTAGCCGTCAATCAAAATAAATGCATCCGCTGTTATTGTTGCCACGAACTCTGCCCGCATCACGCGCTCGAATTGCGCGGCGGGTGGCTCTCCCGCTGGTTGCGGCGGCTGAATTGGCTTTGGCAGAGGAGTGGTCAGTGAGTAATTAAAGAGCAATTAAAAATTACAAACTCGTGTTACGCGGTTAACACCGGTGCTATTGCAACGAAGAAATTGAAAAAACTCCGACAGTCGCCCTGAAAGGGCGAAATATATTAGCCCAGGGTAAGCAACGACGCTCTATCAGCCGCGCCACCCTGGGTAGCGGTTGATTTGATAAAACCATCCGACAGTTCCGCCGTTAGGCGGCAAACGCCGCCTCCGGCGGCGAGAGCGGTTCGCCAAAACGCGGCGAACCGTCCAATTTCGGTTGGCGCTTCGCGCCGTTTTTACCCAGGGTGGCGCGACGATAGAACGTGTCGCTTACCCTGGGCTAATATATTTCGCGCTTTCAGCGCGACTGGCGGATTGATGATGAAAATGAGGATACGATTAAATTCATTTTCTAAAGCAAACGACTGTCAGATATGCTCTGTGAATTAGTTCCGCTATTTTATGACCGTATTCTTACGAGGAGGCGTCGGCAATGTTTGACCTCTTGCGACCCGTAAAATGGTGCTATCGCGCAATCCGCCACGCCGTATGTAAGCCAAGACGGTTGCGTGAAATTCGCCAGAAATTCCAAACCGATTTTCTCGGTGCGGACGCTTTCTATGAAAAAGAATGCGCGGAATTTATCACGCGGCAGGAATACGAAACTGAAAAACAGACGTTTCTTTGGGAGAAACGCCGACAAGAATTATTTGCGGAACTTTGCCGGAAATTTCAGTCCGATTTTCTTGGTGCGGACGTATTCTATCAAAAAGAGTGTACTGAATTTATTACGCGGCAGGAATACGAAAAAGGAAAAGAATTTTACCGCGCAAAACATCGGCTCGAATTGTTGCCAATACTTCGCCAGAAAATCCCAACCGATTTTCTCGGCGTGGACGCTTTCTATGAAAAAGAGTGCGCGGAATTTATCACGCGACAGGAATACGAAACCGAAAAAGAAGATTACCGCGCAAAACATCGAGTTGAATTGTTGCCGATACTTCGCCGGAAATTTCAAACCGATTTTCGCGATGCGAACGCTTTCTACAAAGAAAAATGCGCGGAATTTATTACACGAGAGGAATACGAAATCGAAAAAATGGTTGGTTTATACTGCACCGTCGTATTTAAATTTAAGAGGAGCAAAGATAACGTAACTATGAAACGGACGCTCGTCCCCGAAAACGAATCTGATATAGTGGCGGGGAAAATTCACTGCCTTACTCCGTTGGGACAAGCGTTAATCGGACATAAGGTCGGCGATGTCGTTGAAGCGCATCTCCCCGGTGGATTGGTGGAATTAGAGATTCTGAAAATTGAGTAAAGCAGATTTATAAAAGTTAAATCGTAAGGAGGAAAACAATGACTCATGATGAAATCGTAGAAACGCTGAAAAGAAACGGTTTTATTATAGATGTTTCTAATCGTGCACACTTAAACAGAGATGCCAAAATGCAGCGGATTGGAGACAACGGCTTCTTGTATGTCGATAAGCGCGGTAATGGCATCAAAATTACTGGCGAAATCGGGAGGTTACTCGCAAAAACAGTTCCTCCGAATAGAAAACCACATAAAGGTAAAGAGTTGGAAAAGTGGTATTCCGATAATCCTCTTCGCGATTTATTGAATAAGATTGACAATAAATCTATTAAATAAACTTCCAGCAGTCGCCCCTGCGGGCGAAATATAATTAGCCCAACGCGAGGGACCCGCGCGATGCACGGCGAATATATTTTCGCGCTTTCAGCGCGGCTGTCGGATTGATTTATCTGCGTTTGCGGAATCGAAATTAAAATTCCACAACTGCCAACTGCTCACTGCTCGCTCACCACTGGATACGACGATGCGTTTCGGCATTGATATCGGCTCGACCACCACCAAGGCGGTTTTGCTTGACGGCGGGGCGGCGCAAAAAATTATTCGCCCGACCGGTTGCCGACCGGCGGCGACGGCGCGGCAAATTTGGGAAGAATGCGGCTGTCCGCCGCGCGCGGCGGCGACCGGCTACGGGCGGGCGCTCGCCGATTTTGCCGCGAAAAAAATCACGGAAATCACTTGCCACGCCCGCGGCGTCCGCCATTTGCACCCCGACGCGCGGGCGCTGATTGATGTCGGCGGGCAGGACAGCAAAGCGGCGGCGCTCGACGCGAACGGCGGCGCGCGCCAATTCGCGATGAACGACAAATGCGCCGCCGGCACGGGCGCGTTTATCGAAAGCATTTTGCGCCGGTTTAATTGGGACTGGGCGGACTTACCCCGCGTCGCCGCCGCGTCGCCGGAACCGCTGACCATCAACGCGACGTGCGCGGTGTTTGCCGAGAGCGAGGTGATTTCACTGTTGGCAAACGGCGCGGCGGTCGAACGGATTTTAGCGGGTATTCATCAGGCGGCGGCAAAACGCATCGCGCGGCTGTTCGCGCAAACCGGCGGCGGCGCGCCGGTTTATTTCACCGGCGGCGCGGCGCAAAATCCGCTCTTGCGAATCGCGCTCGAACGAGAAATCGGTCTGCCGCTGAACATCGCGACCGACCCGCAATTCGCCGGCGCGTATGGCGCGGCGGTTTCCGTTGCTTAACTGATGTTGCGCGGTTAGCGTTGGCGCTGTTGCAACGAAAAATTACGAATTACGGTTAAACGGCGGCGACCAGCCGTAATTCGTAATTTTTAATTTGTAATTCTCCCTATTTTCCCCCGAAAGTTTTCCCCGATGAAATTTGTGGACTCGACGACGGTTACGGTTACTTCCGGCAAAGGCGGCGACGGGCTCGCGTCTTTCCGGCACGAGCGCAACATTCCGCTCGGCGGTCCCGACGGCGGCGACGGCGGACGCGGCGGGAGCGTCATTCTTCGCGCCTCGGAAAACGTGGACACTTTGCTCGCGCTCGCCCGCACCGGCAAATATAAAGCCGCCGACGGCGAAGCGGGACGCGCCGTTTGCCGGCACGGCGCCAACGCCGCCGACCTGACGATTGAAGTGCCGGTCGGCACGCTGATTGCCGACGGCGGCGAAATTCTCGCCGACCTGACTGCGCACGGGCAGGAGGCAATCGTCGCCCG
Source organism: Planctomycetota bacterium (assembly GCA_031261425.1). Lineage (GTDB taxonomy): Bacteria > Planctomycetota > SZUA-567 > SZUA-567 > SZUA-567 > MS499-59. The sequence goes on along the minus strand of JAISJR010000023.1, from coordinate 848 downwards.
CGGCGGCGACGGCGGTTTCGGCAACCGGCGCTACGCGGCGGCGCTCAACCAAGCCCCCGACGAATTTACTTACGGCGGCGAAAGCGAGACGAGAAAACTACATTTGGAATTGAAACTCATCGCCGATGTCGGGCTTATCGGTTTTCCCAACGCCGGCAAAAGCACGCTGTTGGGACGGTTGTCGGCGGCGCGTCCGAAAATCGCCGACTATCCGTTCACCACGATGCAACCGCAACTCGGCATCGTCGAAAACGGCGCGGGACGAGAATTGATATTGGCGGACATTCCCGGTTTAATCGAAGGCGCGGCGGCGGGGCGCGGCTTGGGACACGAATTTTTGCGGCACGTGGAACGCTGTCGCGTGTTGATTCATTTGGTCAATTTGTATCCGTTGGACGGCACTTATCCGTGGGACAATTTTCACGCCATCAATCGCGAACTCGCGGCGTTCAGCGAAAAATTGGCGCGAACGCCGCAAATCGTCGCCGGCAATAAAATGGACTTGACCGGCGCGGACGACGCGCTGGAATTGTTGCGCGCCGAAATCGGTCTGCCGGTCCTCGGCATCAGTGCCGCCACGGGCGCGGGGCTGAAAGAATTGAAAAGGGAAATGTTCAAAACCAATTAACAATTGAAAATTAACAATTAACAATGTGGTAAGGAGTGATTGTCAAAACGGCGCGAAGCGAATTTGAAAATCAATCTCCGACAGTCGCCCTGCAAGGGCGCAATATATCAGCCCAGGGTAAGCGGCGACGCTCTATCAGCCGCGCCACCCTGGGTAAAGACGGCGCGAAGCGCCATCCGAAATTGGACGGTTCGCCGCGTTTTGGGCGAACCGCTCTCGC
>JAISJR010000005.1 GCA_031261425.1 Planctomycetota bacterium | reverse complement strand
AGTGATAAATTCCGGCAAAGTTCCGGCGAAAGCGATAACCTCCGCCGCCGACCCATTTTACTATCGCAACCGCTTCAACCCTGCCGTCTTCACGAAACAAGGCGGCGGCGCCGCGCTTTCTTATTTCCAAAGTAATCCGGCGCAAACCCAAGATTGGGAATTGCAAAAAATCCAAAAACCGGATTGGAGCCAAATACTTCTGCCGCCGAAACAGCCGGTAATGTCCGAAGACGAGTATGTCGCCGCCATTAAAGAACAAGCGCGTAAGGACTTTGCGGCGGGCGCTTGCGCCAATACCGAAAGTTTTTCCAATCTTTGGCAAACGTATGTGAGCGAGGTGTCGCCCGACCGCCAGGCGATTTACGCGGAGAGTATGCAAAAAACCGGCGGCTATATGAACTTGGGCGCGGCTTTTTTCGCGGACGACGGGCAAATGGTGATGATGTATTCGCGCGACGAACAAATGGGCAAAAATCAAAATATGAATGTTATGACCGAAGAAGAATGGGCGCGAAGCCGAAAATTTTACGATTTATATCGCGGGGAAATGGCGGCGCAATCGCAAAATTCCGCGTCGTCGCAATCGGGCGCGCGGCTTGATATTAACGTTGCGATTAAAGAGTCCATAAATGTAACCGCATAACCGCATTTTATGCCCTTAACCGCAGTAAAAACGCCGCGCCAATCTGCGCGGCGTTTTTTTATTTGACACAACGAACGGACACACGGCGCGGTTGTCAAGAATAAAATCGCGCTTTATTCACTAATTTTGGCGAAAAATAAAATTCCTTAAATCGTGCGGTTAAAAGCGGTTGCTCTATTCAATTGCCACGCCTTTTAAGGCGTGGTTAGCGTTTCCGACATTTCCGCGCCGAGCATCATACTGGACAATCCCGAACCGATGCCGAGCAGGGCGATTTTTTCACCGGCGGCGAACGGTTTTTCGGTCATCGCCGTCGCGAGCGCCGTCGGCAACGCCGCCGCGCCGGTGTTGCCGTAGCGCGGGTAAGTCGGAAAGTCCTTCGCCGCGTCCAATCCGAGCGACTCGAATAATAATTTACTGTGCGCCGAGCCGACCTGATGCGTGAAAAAACGGTCGGGCGTGTCGTTAGTCCAGCCGAGTTCGGCGGCGGCTAACCGCCACGTTTCGGCGGCGAGTTCGCAACCGGCGCGAAGCAGTTTTTCGCTGTCGGTCGCCATCAACGGTCCGGCGGCGGATATTTCAGCCGTGTCTTCGCGGCAGAGTTTATTGGCGGCGGAATTGGTCAGCCCCGCGCCGCCGAGGATTTGGTGTCCGCCGAATTTTTGCCGGTTCGCCACGACCACGCCGACCGCGCCGGAGCCGATGGTTAAACTGGCGAAATGATTTTTGATGGATTGGCGCGTGAGGGTTTTGTCGGCGAGCAGTTTTTTGACGGTGGCGCGATGGAGCGGTTCGGCGACTTCGCCGGCGACGATTAAACCGGCGTCGATAATGCCGAGGTCGAGCATTGCCGCCAATTGGCAAACGGCGTTCAGCACGCCGAGGCAGGCGTTCGACAAATCGAAAATCTGACAACGCGCCGACAAGCCCAAAATGCTGTGAACGAGCGACGCGGTCGCCGGTTCCATAAAATCGCGGCAGACGGAGGCGTTAATCAGACAGCCGATTTTTTCGCGCGGCAGACCGGCGGCGGCGAGGGCTTTTTCGCCCGCTAGCGCGGCGGCGCGACTGGGGCGCATCCCGTCGTGCCAAAAGCGCCGTTCGCGGATGCCGCTCATCAGTTCCAAGCGACCGGCGGGCAGTTTCAGCCGCTCATAAACCGGCGCGAGTTCGTTTTCGATTGCCGTCGAAGCGACGACGCGCGGCGGAATTTCGGCGGCGACCGACAACAACGCGGCATTATGAAATAACATAGCGGGACTCTTTCCGTTGGAGCGAGGGATTAGCGTCGAAATTGCCGCTAATCCCTGCTCTATCTCAACTTTTCAACTATTCCATCGCGCCGCCGTTGCTGGCGCTGGTCGCGTGGGCGGCGTAACGCGCCAGCCAGCCGCCTTTGATTTTGGTCGCGAACGGCGGCAATTTTTTCAGGCGTTTGGCGATTTTTTTGTCGCTCACTTCAAGGCGCAACAAATTTTTATGCGTGTCGATTTTAATAATATCGCCGTCTTTCACCGCCGCGATGACGCCGCCCGCCGCCGCTTCCGGCGACACGTGTCCGACGCACAAGCCCCGCGTGCCGCCTGAAAAACGCCCGTCGGTGATGAGCGCCGCTTTCACCCCCGCGCCGACCAACGCCGCCGTCGGCGCCAACATTTCCTGCATTCCCGGTCCGCCGCGCGGTCCTTCATAACGCACTACCGCCACGTCGCCGTCTTTGACTTTGCCGCGCAAAATGCCGGCGAACGCCGCTTCTTGCGAATCGAAAACCACCGCCGGTCCGGTGAAAGTTTTCATCGCCTCCTCGACGCCCGCCGTTTTCACCACCGCGCCGTCCGGCGCGAGGTTGCCGAACAACACCGCCAAGCCCCCGTCCGCCGTGAACGGTTTTTTCACCGTGCGGATAATGTCGCCGTCCGCCGCCGGCGCGGTCGCGAGCGTTTCGCGCCACGCGCCGGACACGGTCGGCAGACGGTCGGCAAACGGCGCGACTTTTTTGACTTCGCGCAAAATCGCCGCGATGCCGCCGACGCGGTGCAAGTCCTCGATATGCACCTCCGGGCGCGACGGCGCGACTTTGCACAAGCACGGCGTCGCGCGCGAAATTTCGTTAATGCGGCGCAAATCGAATTTGACGCCCGCCGCTTTCGCCAGCGCCAAAGTGTGCAAAATCGTGTTGGAACTGCCGCCCATCGCCATATCCGCGATAAGCGCGTTCGTCAACGCCGCTTCGCTAATAATGTCGAGCGGGCGCAAGTTTTTCTCGACCGCGCGGAGCAACGTTTGCGCCGCGGCGCGCGCCAACGCGAGGCGGGCGGGATTGATTTTCGTTTTCGTTTTTTTCTTGTCCGCCCACACTTCGGCGGTAATCGTGCCGTTGCCCGGCAACGCCAAGCCCAACACTTCGGCGAGACAGTTCATTGAATTGGCGGTGAACATTCCGGCGCACGAACCGCAACCGGGGAGCGCGCGCATCGCCAGCGCGTCGAGGTCGGCGTCGTTCATTTTGCCGACGGCGTTTTTGCCGACGGCTTCAAAAATGGTGATGAGGTCTTCGCCGCATCGACCGGCGAGCATCGCGCCGCCCGACAAATACACGGCGGGCAAATTGACGCGCGCCATCGCGTTCAACATTCCGGGGACGATTTTGTCGCAGTTGCCGATGCCGAGCCAGCCGTCGCACGGGTGCGCGGCGAGGAGCGTTTCGATTTGGTCGGTGATGAGTTCGCGGGAGGGGAGCGAGTATTTCATCCCGAAGTGTCCCATCGCGATGCCGTCGCACACCGCGCCGCCGAGGTTGACATACCAGACGTTGCAACCGAGTTTTTTCAGCGCCGCGACGACGGTTTCGCCGATGACGTTGAGATGGGCGTGTCCGGGAATTTGCGTCGAGTAGGAATTGACGACGGTAACGAGCGGCTTTTTCAGGTCGGCGAGCGTGTTGATGACGCCGGCGGCTTTCATCAGTCCGGGAGCGGCGAGCAAGCGCCGGTCTTCGGTGATAATTTTGCGCCCTTTTTCCCGCAAATTGGCGATGCCTTCGTTGACGGCTTTCATAAAAAATCCCTTCTTAAAAGTGATGTGGTTGGCTACGACGTTAGCGGTTCGCGTTTAACCGCGCAATTTCGGCGCGGATTTCTTCGACGACTTCGGGGTTGGCGATGATTTTCTTATCGCCGGCTTTGGCGGAAAAAATATAAAAAACTTTGCCGCCAAATTGCGCGGCGAACTGCTGATGCGTGGCGGCTTGTAGGTTATATTCTTTGAAAATTTCCGGTAATTGAACGCCGCTATTCACCGGTTTAATTTGCAAGCCGAGATATTTTTCGCCGACCTTAATGAAAAAGTCCACGTTGAATAATCTATCCCACTCGTCGGGAGCCGGTTCGATTTTAACGCCGAGCGCGTGTTGCAACTGCCCGTAAATGGTCTGAATTTCGGTATGGTAACCGTCAAAGGTACGGTCGATTACCAATTGTATCATATAGTCAATGCAATCCTGCTCGGTAATTTCCGCGATTTCGGCTGACAAAACTTCCGTGATTTTCACAAAAAGTTTGCGTCCTAATTCTTCGATGTGCGCTTTCGGTTTGACTTTGGCAAAATAATACTCGCGCCATTCGTCGAGCGTTTTCGGCGAACAATTACGGATTGACTCGGAAGTCGCGCCGACATTGCGTTTGAAATTCAGTTGAAAGCGGTTCATCGCGCTGTTCAACAACCATTCTTTAGCCATAGTCCACTATTCCCTGAAATTTGGTTTTGTGCCGAAAATCCAACGTGTCGTCCACCGCCGCCAAACCGCGTTTCAATAAATGCGCGTTAATAAATGTTTTATTTTTCAGATAAAGATAACAGAACAGGTGATGCCCATCGTCGTATTTCACGGCGTCGTATTTCATAAAGACCTGTTGCCCGCACAATTTCTCCCGTAAGAATTTCACCGCATCGCCATTCGCCGCCGACTTCTCTTTGATGCCAATCAATCGCACAATAAGGTTATTATTCAATTCGAGAAGATAAGAATTGATGACTTTCTTCACGGTGTAGAAATTTTGCCGCGCCGTTTCGTCGCCGGCGATTTTCGAGCCGAACGATAATTTTTTCACATCGATTTTTTTATCCAAGCGGTGCGGGTCGCGGAATAAATACGGCAGTTCCGCCAACTTCGCCGCCGCGTCAAGCGGCGCGTCGTCGCGTAAAAACTCAAAACGATTTTCATCGGCGTCGAGTAAGTTATCGGCGCCGATTTTGTCTTTGATGATCGGCAGAAAATCGGCGTTAATTTCATAACCGAGAGAATTTCGCCCTAAATTTTTTGCCGCCAGCGTCGTCGTGCCGCTCCCTAAAAACGGGTCGAAAACCGTTTCGCCGGCGAACGAAAACATTTTAATCAAACGGCGCGGCAACTCTTCGGGAAACATCGCCAAATGCCGGTCTTGGCGGACGCCGGCAAAATTCCAGTGCGACGCGAAAAATTGATTCCATTCCTCGCGCGTCAGCGCGGACGCTTCTTTGGGCGCCGCCGCCGGCTTCGGCGCGTCGCCTAATTTCTTGAAAATTAGAATAAATTCGTAATCGATTTTTAAGATGCCGTTGCGCGGATAGGGGAAACTGCCCATCACCGCGCCGCCGCCGGTGGTGTTCATCGTAATCGCTTTTTGCCAGATAATCGCGCCCATATAATCCATGCCGAGCGTTTCGCAAAAGCGAATTATTTCCGTGCGAATCGGAATTACTTTGTAGCGTCCGTAATACACCGACCGCGCGAACTGGTCGCCGATATTCACGCACATTCGGCAACCGTCCGCCAACACGCGCTCACATTCCCGCCACACCAGATTCAGATTGTTGATATATTCCTCGTAACTGTCGTTGAAACCGATTTGGTCGCGCGAGCCGTAGTCCTTCAACTGCCAATACGGCGGCGAAGTGATAATCAAATGCGCCGCGCCGGCGGCGATTTTGCTCAATTGCCGGCTGTCGCCGGTAACGACGGTGTGGCAAATTTTATGCATTCTCTTCGCCTATTTTTTCTTGTCGTAACTGACCCGCGAGTGGGTGGTGCTGATGAGTAGCGAGGTCATCGCGTCCATCGCGCGGCGCAGTTCCGCGAAAGTCAAGCCGCTTTCGTCGAGTTGTTCGTTTTGCATTTTGCCGTAGGCGATTTTTTGCACGAGTTCGCGCAGGCGCGCCGGCGACGGCTTGCCGAGCGACCGGCTCGCCGCTTCGAGCGAATCCGCCACCATAATTATCGCCGCCTCAATCGTTTGCGGACGCGGACCGGGGTAGCGGAACAGCCATCTCTCCACCGCCGCCGCCGCCGGACCGTCGATTTTCATCTCAATCCGCATTTTTTCCTGCGCCGCGCGTTCCTCTTCGGCGCGCCGCAGAAAAAATTCCGTGTTCGTCGTGCCGTGATGTTGCGCGATAACGTCGATGATTTCCGGCGGCAAGTTGTGCAGACGCGCCATTTCCACGCCGTCTTTGACGTGGCTGATAATGATGACGTTGCTCATATACGGCGACAACGTGTCGTGGCGGCTAAAGCCCTGTTCGTTTTCGGAAAAATACTGCGGCTTCATCAACTTGCCGATGTCGTGATACATACAGGCAATCCGGCACAGCGTTTCGTTGGCGCCCACCGCCCGCGCGCCCGCCTCCGCCAACACCGACACCACCGAGCAGTGCGAATAAGTGCCGGGCGCGAACGCCTTTAATTTGTTCAACAACGGGTGTTCCTGATAGTCCTGCAAAATAATGTTGTTGGTCACGCCGAACAATCTTTTCGCGAAGCGCAACAGCAACAAAATGATGACGAGCGAGACGAGCCAACTCGCCGCCGCCCAAGCGCCGCGCGTCAAAATCAATCCCGCGTCGAGCCAATCCTCCCAGCCGGAAAATTTGACCGCCACGGCGCCGACGCTGAACGTGTAAAGCCAACCCGTCGCGATGCCGATAAACGCGCTGAACAGCGCGTTTTTGGTCATTCCCATCCGAAAACGTTGCGGCGGCAACCGTAGCGCGAACGCCGCGCCGCCCGCCATAAACATCGCCAGCGCTTCAAATTGGCGCGTACCGGCGGCGATGAGGAGCAGGCAGAAAAACATCACGCTCAACGTGCCGGCGCCGGCGCCGCAACTGAGCGCGATAAAACCGGCGAGCACGCCAATCGGCGTGAGATGCAACGTAACGCCGGAATGCATTTCCACGCAGGCAATCACCGTTACCAATAACGCAATCACGCCCGCGCCGAATAAGCGATGCGCGCGGTGGTAGTTGCCGACCCGGTGATAAAACAGATGCGTGTAAGTCAAAACCAACAGGAAAACCAACGCCACCACCGCCGCCGCTTCGGCGGCGCGGCGCCACAATTTTTGCGTCGCCCGCCACGCCTGCCGTTCGGCGACGATTTTGCCGAAGTCGTCGCGGCTAAGGCGCTGACCGCGCACGACGAGCAACCGGTCGGCGGCGACGCGCGTGTGCGCGCGCGCGTTGCGGTCGGCGGCGCGGGTGAGCGCGGCGTCGTAAATCAGCGTCGGATTGCGGGCGAGAATTTGCGTGAGAACCTCGACTAACGCCGGACGCGCTTCCGGCGGCACCGCGGTTAAATAATCGCCGAACGCCTTGCGCAAGTCCGGCGCGAGTTGTCCGGCAATCAGCGGCATTTCGTCGGCGTTGAGCAAAACGTCGCGCTCCGGTTCGCCGTGTTGATTAAAAATGCGGAGAATCTCCCGTTTTTTGATGTGGTCGTAGTCGTCGGCGCGAATGACGCCGTGCCGGTAAAATCGCCGCGCCAACACGGCGCGTAGCGGCTCTAGCAAGTCCTGCCGCAGGGCAGGGGAGGCGGCGTAATCGCGGATGGAATCGGCGGTGTCGCGGTTGATTTTAATCAGCGGCGAGACGCGCTTGACCAAATCGTCCGCGTCGGCGTTGCGCGCCAAATAGAGCAACTGCTCCAACGACGAGACGACGTTTTCCGTCCATTCGTCGAGGATTATTTCGTGAAAAACCGGATGGTTGTCCGCGGCGGACGGTTGCCAGTCGAAGGCGACGCGGCTGACCAAGTCGGCGCGCGCGGTCATCCCGACGGCAATGTCCGCCGCCGTCCGCGCCCACAAAAGCGGCACCGCCAGCAACGCCGCGTAAAGCGCGAGCGCCAACAACAGGCGCTTCGACGGGCGCTGGTCGCGGGAAAAAACCGGCGTTAATTCCAAATGCGACAGCCGTTCGCGAATGGCGTCGGCGCGGGAGAGTTCGCTCATTGCTTCTCATTGAAAAGACCACGGCGCGACAAAGTGCCGTGGTCGGAAAAAGTGGGCAGTGGAAGAGCAATTAAAAATTAAAAATTACGAATTAAAAATTGTGGAGTTTGATGGTCAAAATCGCCTCGCGCTAACCTTTAACCACGCAAATTTGTTTGACCGCGTAACGTAAGTTTTTAATTTCGCTCACTGCCCACTGCTCACTGCCCACTGTCGTTAGAAATTCGTTTCTTCAAGTTGGAAATACGCTTTCGGGTGCTTGCAGGTCGGACAGAGTTCCGGCGCGTGCGGACCGACGTGGATATGCCCGCAGTTGCGACATTCCCAGCGTTGTTCGCCTTGGCGGACAAAAACTTCGCCGCTGTCGAGATTCGCTTTCAATTTAAGGTAGCGTTCTTCGTGGCGTTTTTCGATTTTGGCGACGTTGCGCAGTTGCGCCGCGAGGTCCTTGTAGCCCTCTTGGTCGGCGACCTCGGCGAATTCTTTATACATCTCCGTCCATTCGTAATGCTCGCCGGCGGCGGCGGCGACTAAATTGGCTGAGGTGTCGCCGAGCCAGCCGAGCGCCTTAAACCACAATTCGGCGTGTTCTTTTTCGTTGCCGGCGGTTTCCGTAAAGAACGCGGAAATTTGTTCGTAACCCTCTTTCTTCGCCACGCCGGCGAAATAGGTGTATTTGTTCCGCGCCTGCGATTCGCCGGCAAACGCCGTCGCCAAGTTCGCCGCCGTTTTCGATTTCGGGTCAATAGCCATTGCCATCTCCTTAACAAGAGGATTCACAGAAAAAACGAAGCGCGGATTGTAAATTTCCGCCACGAAGTCGTCAATGCGTCGCTGTCGCCGGAAAATTATTGCAGTAACGGCGCGGCAAATGCCGAAAGAACAATTAAAAAACAATTAAAAATTAAAAATTAAGAATTAAAAATTATGGAGTTCGATTCGCAAATTCGCTTCGCGCCATTTTTAAGTTCAATCCGCCATTTTTAATTTTTAATTTGTAATTTTTAATTGATAGGAAGGGGAGTTCTATGCGCAAAAATCTCATCGCGGCGTTGGCGTTAAGTTTAGTCGGCGCCGGTTGCAGTTGCCAAAACCAATGCAAAAAAACCGTCAAATGCGCGCCCGCGCCGCTCGCCGCCGCGCCGGTCGTCGCGCCCGCCGCGATTACCGAATACGCCGCGATTCTCGAACAACCGGCGGCAGACCAAAAAGTGGTCAAGTCGGCGGTGCCGGACGCGGCGATTTTCAATAAATATTGGAAGTTGGTCGAACTGAACGGCAAGCCGGTGCGGACGCCGGAGGGCGGGGCGGAGGCGCATATCACGCTTCGCGCCGGCGGCACGATTGACGGCAATTTGGGGTGCAACAATTTTACCGGACGTTACGAATTGCTCGCCCCGCCGCGCTTGCGGTTTAACGCGATTATCGCCACGCAAAAAATGTGCCTCGACGCGGCGGCGATGGCAACCGAAAAAGAACTGTCGCGCGTGCTGTCCGTCTGCGATGGTTACCAACTCGGCGACGACGGCAAACTGCGGCTAATCCGCGCCCGTATGGCGCCGCTCGCGGTGTTTGAGGCGGTTTATATGTGAGAGCCAATTAAAAATTAACAATTAACAATTAACAATTGTCGAGCGGAGAGATTATAAAATTCGCGAAGCGATTTTGACCATCAACTCCTCTAAAAAATTGTTAATTGTTAATTGTCAATTGTTAATTGGGGTAAAAAGATGAACAAACTTTTAGCGTGGACTATCGCGGCGTTGGCGGGCGCTTTTGCCGCCGAAGCCGCCGAAGCCGCCGAATCGTCCGCGCCGCCCGCGTTGGCAATACCCGAATTTCCGCTACGGGCTCCTACCGCCCGCCAACAGCGGCAGGAAACCGCCGCCGAAATCGACCGACGTCTGCTCGCCGACCGCGAAAAAATCGCCGGCATCGCCGCCGACTTTCAACCGTCCGCCATTCCGTTTCTCGCCGCGATAGTCGCCGACCCGTTGCACCCGTTCGCGCCGGCGGCGTTGCAGATTTTAATCGCCCATCCGCTACCGGCGTCGCGCCAAGTTATCGTCGCAACCCTCGACGCCGAACGCGCGGAAATGCGCCTCGCGGCGTTTAACGCGCTATGGCAATGGCGCAACGCCGAACTAATCACGACCGCGCGAGCGGCGGCATTGAAATTTTTACGCGACGCCGACCCGCGCCTGCGCCTTGCCGCCATCGCCGCCTGCGGCGAAATTCGCGCCGCCGCGCCGCAATTGCGGGAACTGCTGGAACAGTCGCCGCCGTTAATGCAAATTTACGCGGCGGCGGCGCTGATGCGTTTAGAGCCGGACGGCGGCGGGCGGAAATTTCTCGAAAAAATCGGGATGCTCGAAGACGCCGCGCTCGCGCCGGCGGCGCTCAATTTTTTAGGTTCTTTTGCCGACGAACGCGCCGCCGGTTATTTTTTCGCGCGTCTGAATAGTCCGTGGCTGACTATCGTTGCCGCGGCGGCAAATAATTTGCGGCGTTTGCCCGCATCGGTGCGCGAGCGGGTGTTAAATTCCCGCGAACCGGAGGCGCAATTATTGCTGTCGGCGCGGTTGACGCTGGCGAATTTTCTCGCCGCCGCGCCTGATGAAAAACCGGCGGAAAAATTGCCGTTCGCCGCCTGCCGCCACGTGATTATGTCCGGCAACCGCAACGATTTACATCTCGCGTTGGCGGCGTGGCGGAAGCAACCGGCGGTCGCCAATATCCCGCTGTTAATCGCGCTGTTGACCAATTCACCCCGTGAAATCGCGGAAAAAACGCTCTCGTGGCTGACCGTTTATTTGCGCGACGCGGAACTCGCGCCGCCGCCGACCGACTATTATTCCGCGGCGGCGTGGGAAGAATGGTGGTTCGCGCAATACCGCGTGTTGGCGGCGACCGACCGGCAGGCGTTGCTCCAATCGCCCGACGGCGACACGCGCGTCGTCGGCTTAAACGAGACGCTGGATTTCAGCGCGCGCATTATTGCCATCACCGGCGATAGCCGCCCGCAAGTCGGTAGCCGACCGCAAGTCGCTGTCGCCGCCGACGGGAGGACGTATTACTTAAAGAGCAATTAAAAATTAACAATTAACAATTAACAATTAACAATTGAGGAGTTTGATTTTCAAATTCGCTTCGCGCAAAGTTACTCCAAAATTTTTAATTTTTAATTTGTAATTTTTAATTGTCATCAGTTGAACCCCTTTTCCCTTTTCCCTTCTCCCTATGTATCAATCCATCATTTTCGATTTGGACGGCACGTTGCTAAACACCTTGCCCGACCTCGCCGCGTCGATGAACCGCGCGTTGACGCAATACGGTTTGCCGGAACATTCGCTTGAACAACACCGGTTGTTTGTCGGCGAGGGTTTGCAAAAATTTGTCGAACGCGCCGTGCCGCGCGACCGGCAAAATTTGACCCCCGACGTGTTCGCGGCGTTTAACCGCGATTATGAAATTAACTGGGCGGCGCAAACCGCGCCGTATCCCGGCATTGAAGCGTTGTTGACGGCGCTGACGGCGCGCGGCGTGAAAATCAACGTGCTGTCGAACAAGCCGCACCGATACATCGCGGGCATTTTAGCGCATTTTTTCCCGCGACAAAAATTTGCGGAAGCACACGGACAACATCCCGATAAACCGCGCAAACCCGACCCGTGGGGCGCGTTGCATATCGCCGCGCAATTACAGGTGCCGCCAACGGAAATGCTTTATGTCGGCGACAGCGGCACGGATATGCAAACGGCGGCGGCGGCGCAAATGCCGGCGTGCGGCGTGTTGTGGGGCTTCCGCGACGAAGCCGAGTTGCGCGCCAACGGCGCGCAATTTATCGTCCGGCAACCGGCGGAGATACTGTCAATTACGAATTAAAAATAGAGCAGAGTTGAGAGTTTAGAGTTAAGAGTTGAGAAAGTGATTGCGCTTCGCGCGTCTTAAAAAAACAAATCCGCTTTCTTCTCAACTTTTAACTCTCAACTCTCAACTCTGTTCTTTAATGTGGTCTAAATCCATTGGCTTATCGGCGGGGCGGGGCAAACCCGAAAAAGTCGAAAAATTTCCAGAGTCCGATAATGGGGATTATGTGATGTGGAAAGACACGTAGTGTCAGGACGCGCAACGTCGAGACGCGCGGCGTCGGGACGCGCGGCGGGCGTTCTAACGGGACGCGCCGATGCCGATAACGTCGTCGCCAAACAACGCCAAAAATTCGGCGTCGCTTTCTTCGCCGGCGGGCGCGAGCGTGTTCGCCGGCATCTGCAACCAATCGCTCGCGGCGAGCGCGTGCCATTCGTGAACCGCGTTTTGCAAGAGTAGCCGCGCGCAATAACTTTCGCCGCCGCGCAAACCGGTTACGTAAAATTTGCCCCATTCCGGCTGAATGGCGTAGTCGCGCGTTTCGCCGCCGAGCGCCACGACGCGCAAACACCAACCGTTCAGCGCCCAGCGCCCGCCGCCCGCTCCGGCTAACTGCGCGGCGTCCCAGCCGACCCATAAGACCTGCGGACTTTGCGCGACGGCGGTCAGCGCGTAGGACTCGACTTGTGAGTAATGCGCTACCATTTTTAGAGTTGAGAGTTTAGAGTTGAGATTTGAGAGCGTGGCGTCGTTTTTAATCTTTAACTCTCAACTTTCAACTCTAAACTCTAAACTCTAAACTCTCAAAATGGGGATAACGATGACCACGAGCATTATTCTTGCCGGCGTCGGCGGGCAGGGAATTTTATTGGCGGGGACGCTTGTCGCGCGCGCGGCGATGAGCGCCGGTTTGGCGGTGAAAACCAACGAGACGCACGGGATGGCGCAACGCGGCGGCGCGGTTACGGCGCACGTGCGCTACGGCAAAGAAGTGCACAGTCCGCTGATTCCGCTCGGCACGGCGACGGCGCTGGCGGCGCTTGAATGTTTGGAGGTGTTGCGCGCCGGCGAATATCTGGCGCCGGACGGCAAAGTCGTCGCCAGCACCGAGCGGCGGATACCCGTCAATAGCGGCGCGGCGGCGTATCCGGCGGATATCGAGGAGCGCGTGAAAAAATTATATCCCGCCGCCCTGCTCTTCGACGCGGTGCAAATGGCGCGGGAAATCGGCAATATCCGCGTCGCCAACGTGATTGTCGTCGGCGCGCTCGCGGCGCAATTGGACTTGCCGCTTGAATGTTGGCAACAAGCCCTCGCCGCCGGCGTCAAACCGCAACACCTCGAACTCAACCAAAAAGCGTTCCGCGCCGGCTTGAACGCGGCGGGAGCGGCGTGAAATTCGCCACCGTAAATTAAAAGATGTTTTCAATTGCGCTCCCCCCAAAAAAAACACCCCGCGCTTTTCGACGCGGGGTGTTTCCTTTAATTTGTCTTTTCGTTATTGACCAGTCCGTTCTACTGTTTTTCTTGGTGTTGCCTAACAAATTCTAAAATATTCGCCTGCCGCTGTTTGACCCATTCCGGTTTTTGGTCAACATCGTCGATACCGACTGCTCCTTGAACACTGACTTCTTGGCTACGATAAGACATCGGTATTTTATTGCAAATTTCTTTGTATTGATTGATTTTTTCTCCCAATCCGCTATCGGTGTTAAGCGCCTGCGTAATCGCGGACATCTTACTGGCGGATATTTTCACATAACTACTCGCATCGAGCGCATCTTTACTATCGACCGCAATTTTATTCGCGTCGTCCACCGTAAGGAGCAAATATTCCTTATCACCAACTTGGATGCCCTTTTTTTTCAGTATCGTCGCAATTGATTGTTCTATATCGGCGAGCGCGTCAAGATAGGTCTGGTAGGGATGCGTGACAGAAAGCGGCTTTCCGTGCGCTTCGCTCCACTTTTGGGCTTCATCAGATATCTCAACGCTGTCTTGTCGCGGCATATTAGACGTTTCCGGTTCGGCGATGGCGTTGTTGTGGTTATTCAAACTCAACCGCAAAGAAGTCAAGCGTCCTTCCGGTATATTATTGAAATCAATCGGGGTTTTCGGGCGCGGATTATTAACCATTAACCCGGAAATAGTGAACGGCATTATTTTCTCCTAATTTGATTTTTTTAATTCCGCTTCGCGAATTTGATAAATCATTCCATCGCTTCGCGGCTAACTGCCCGCCCGCGCAACCCTTTTCCCTTTTCCCTCAATCCCTAATCCCTAATCCCTTCGCTACTCATCGTCAGTTCCGACTCGTCGTCGTTGGCGTGGATGACGAGCCGTTGGTAATACGCGAGGAACAAGCAGGTCATCGGCAGGGCGATTAAGAAGCCGAGCAAGCCGAGCAATTTTCCCCAGACCGACAGCGACAGCAGAATCACCGCCGGACTGAGTTTCGTCGCGTCGCCCATAATTTTCGGCACCAACACCAAGTCGTAAATTATTTGCGCCGCGATAAACACCGCCGCGATTTCGAGCGCAATCAGCCAAAAACTCACGCCGGTGTCGAGCGAATAAATCAGCGCCAGCGCCGCCGCCGGCAGAAAACCCACCGCCTGCAAATACGGCACGATGCTCAACGCGCCGCAAAACAAGCCGAGCGCCAAACCCATCGGCAAATTTATCAGTTGAAAACCCACCGCCAGCATCACGCCGTTGAACGCCGCGATAAGCACCTGCGCGCGAAAATAATTGCGCATATTCGTTTCAAAATCGCGGATAAACGTCAACACTTTCGCGGAGCGCTCCGGCGGAATCAGGTCGCGCCAGCCCTGACAAATCCGCTCGTAGTCGCGCAGGATATACACCAAATACAGCACCATCATCACCAAACCGGCGATGCTGACGACGAGTCCGAGCAAGCCGGAAAAAATCCCGCCGAACAAATTCGCCGTGAACGGCAATAAATTGCGGAGCGCCTCCCGCGCCGTTGCCATAATTTTTTCTTTGCTCGGCAACAACTCGGCGATTTCCTGCCGGTCGAAAAAATTCTTCGTCGCCTGCCACCAGTCCGCGTGGTGTTCTTCCGCCACCGCCCCGCCCTCCGCCGCGCCGGCGGCGATTTGCGCGTCGGTCAACGCGAGCGCCGGCGGCATTTCGTGCGGCGCGGGAAAAGGCGCGGCGTCGGCGAACGGCGGTTGCAAATACGGCGCGACCTGCGGACTGCGCAAAAATTCGTTGCCGGCTTCGACCCAATCGGCGGGCAAAATTTGCCGGGCGCGTTCGACCAATTTTTTATTTTGCACCAATTCGCCGACCAAATGCGCGAGATGCCGCCCTTGTTTGACAATCGGCGGCACGAGCAAAATCACCGCCGCGACCAACACGAGCGCCACGCCGGACAGCGTCAGCCCGATGGCGGCGAAGCGGTTTTTGACGAGGCGGCGCTCGGTGAAAACGACGACCGGCTGGAGCAAATACGCGCATAAAAACGCCACGACAAACGGCACCAACACCGCGCTCAAATAGGCGACGAGCGCGAGCAAACCGGCGACGGTCAGGGCGCCGATTAACAACCGCACGACGCGGTCGAAAGTGTAGCGGTGGCGAGCCATTATTTCCCTTTCGCAAAAAGACGCGGCATTGTAGCCGCGCGGCGGCGTTTTGCGAAGCGGCGGCAATAAAAAACGGAATCGCGCGCGCGACTCCGCAAAGAGCAATTACGAATTAAAAACTGATGTTACGCGGTCAACAAAAAGACGCGAATTTTTACGAATAAAAAAGAGAGTTTTTTTTGTCCACGAATTACACGAATTACACGAAATTAAAGAGCCGGAAAACGGACAAAAAAAATTGGAAAGCACACTAACCTTCGCTTCGCTCGATTTCGTGTTAATTCGTCTAATTTGGAAAGCACACTAACCTTCGCTTCGCTCGGTTTCGTGAAAATTCGTGTTAAGTTCTTTTCGTGTTCATTCGTGGTTTATCTTTTTTTGCGCGTAACGTGAGTTCGTAATT
>JAISJR010000064.1 GCA_031261425.1 Planctomycetota bacterium | reverse complement strand
CGCAATCGCGCCCGTCGTCAATTGACCGCCGTTGAGATTGATGGTGCCGCCGGTGTTGTCGGTGAGCGCCGTCGTCGTATCCGCCCCGATATTCAGCGTGCCGGTGTTGGTGGCGAGCGAGTTGGCGGTAAAGGTGCCGTTGTTGGTGAGCGTGCCGGCGTTGGTGGTTAAACCGGCGCCGCCGGTGAGCGTGCCGTTGTTGGTGAGCGTGCCGGCGTTGGCGAGCGCACTGGTGGCGGTCAACGTCAATGTGCCGTTGTTGGTCAACGTGCCGTCGTTGACGAGCGCACTGGCGGCGGTCAACGTCAACGTGCCGTTGTTGGTCAACGTGCCGTTGTTGACGAGATCCGCGCCAGTATCAAAGACAAGCGCACCGGCGGTAGTTCCGCCGCCCACGGCATCAATAACAATCGTGCTGTCGGCATCGCTCGTCGCCCCGCCCTTCAAGGTTAAGTTGGCGTCCGCCTTAACGGTGAGAGTAACTTTATTCGTCCCGTCGGATTCGAGAACAAGACCTTTCGCCACCGCGCCCGCAGAGTCAACATCAACGGCATAACTCGCGCCGTCGGTTTTGGCTTTAATGTTCGTATTCGTCTCGGTGGCGCCGTCCGGGGCGGTGGAACTGTCCCAGTTCGTGGCTGTTCCCCATTTGGTATCCGTGGTGCCTTTCCAGTCAGCATCGGCGGCAAACGCCGTCGAGGTCAGCGTCAGCGCGGAAAACAGCGCGGCGATGGATAAATAACCGATTTTGGCATGAACGCGATGAATTGACCGGCGCAACGACCGCTCTCGTCCGCCGATTTTGTAAGCGCTTGTATTGTCGCTACTTACAACAACGGGGGGGGGGGGGCAATTGTTGATGCCGAAACTTGCTTCGTGTTACTCGTAACCATTTTTTCTCCTTTGCTAAAAAAAAAGACCGAACACGCTAAAAAAACGTCTAATCACACCACGCTTTTACTTTCATCGGCACAAAACGGCGGCGCACTGTAACTAATTGCCCCAATCGCGCAACACTTTATTTTCTTCTTTTTTGCTTTGGCGGGATATATGCGAAGACATAAATAAAAATCCGGCGTCGGGATTTCGCCCCGCGCCGGAATTCGTAATTTTTAGTTCGTAATTCGTAATTGCTCTCACCGGCTTCGCGTCAACTCGCGCAGGGCGTTGACCAAAAAGTCGATTTCTTCGCGGGTGTTGTAGAACGCCAACGACGGACGCACCGAACTCTCCAAACCGAACCGGCGGTGCGCCGGTTGCGCGCAGTGGTGTCCGGCGCGGAGCGCGATGCCGCGCTCGCTTAAAAATTTGCCGGTTTCTTCGACCGAATGACTGTCCAACACAAACGCCGCGACGCTCGCTTTTTCTTTCGCCGTGCCAATTATCCGCAGACCCTTCACGCCGCGCAATTTTTCCAGCGTGTAGCCCAGCAATTGATGTTCATACGCCGCGATTTTTTCCCGCCCGACGGCGTTCACATAATCCAACGCCGCGCCGAGTCCCACCGCGTCGGCGATGTTGCCGGTGCCGGCTTCAAATTTTGCCGGATATTCTTGATATTGCGTTTTCTCGAACGTTACGTCGGCAATCATATTGCCGCCGCCCTGATACGGCTCCGCCGCTTTCAGCACGGCGTCCGTGCCATACACCGCGCCGATGCCCGTCGGACCGAAAATTTTATGCCCCGAAAACACGAACCAATCGACGCCGAGCGCCGCCACGTTCACCGGCAAATGCGCCACCGATTGCGCGCCGTCAACCAAAATCGGCGCGCCGTGCCGGTGCGCGATGGCGGTCAATTCGGCGACCGGCGTAATCGTGCCGAGCGCGTTCGACACGTGCGCCACGGAAACAAATTTCGTGCGCGGCGTGAATAGATTTTCGTAGGCGGACAAAATGATTTCACCGGCGTCGTTAATCGGCGCGACCCGCAACACCGCGCCCGTCGCCGCCGCGACCAACTGCCACGGGACAATGTTCGCGTGATGTTCGAGTTCGGTCAAAATAATTTCGTCGCCGGCTTGCAGACGCGGACGGACAAACGCCTGCGCGACCAAATTGATGCCCTCGGTCGTCCCGCGCACCCAGACGATATTTTTCGCCGACGGCGCGCCGATAAAGTCCGCGACTTTTTGCCGCGCCGCTTCGTAGGCGTTGGTCGAACGCGCCGCGAGTTCGTGCGCGCCGCGATGGACGTTGGAATTTTCGTGCTTGTAATAATAAGACAGCCGCTCGATGACTTGTAGCGGGCGTTGCGTCGTCGCGGCGTTGTCCAACCACACAAGCGGCTTCCCGCCATTGACTCTTTCGTTGAGAATCGGGAAGTCCTTGCGCCATTCGTTATGGCTGACCGGCGCCGCGGCGCCAATCGCCGGCGCGCGGTCGGCGGCGTAATTCAACGGCGCCGACGTCGGCGCATATTCCGGCGAGAACGCGGCGGGCGACAGTCCGGCGATGGAGGGCGCCGCGGAGGTCAAAGGCGCCGCCGCGTCCGCCGGAAAATAGGCGTTCGCCCAACTCGCCAATTGTTCGGCGGTCGGCAAACCCGGTTGGTAAAAATTAGTTGGCGTAATCATAGTAGTCCCCCACTTCCACGTCTTCCAAGACCGCCAGCGCGTCGTCGGCTAACACCGCCGCCGAGCAGTAAAGCGACAGCAAATACGACGCGACGCCGTTGTCGTCAATCCCGCGGAAGCGGACGCTCAAACCGCGCCCCTGGTCGCCGGTCAAACCGGCTTGATACAAACCGACGACGCCGCGCTTGGCTTCGCCGGTGCGGACGAGCAGGATGTTGGTTTTGCCGGCTTTGCCGCGCGGTTTTTTCAATCCGTCCACGAACAGTTTGTCCGTCGGCAACAGCGGAATCCCGCGCCACGTGATAAACACGCCGCCTAACGCCGAGACCGTGGGCGGCGGCACGCCGCGCCGCGTGCATTCGCGCCCGAACGCGGCAATCGCCCGCGGATGCGCGAGGAAAAACGACGGCTCTTTCCACACTTTCGCCAGAAGTTCGTCGAGGTCGTCCGGCGTGGGGCGACCGTTGCGCGTTTGGACGCGCTGGTCGTCGGCGACGTTTTTCAGCAAGCCGTAGTCGTCGCTGTTGATGAGTTGGCTTTCCTGCCGCTCGCGCAAACTTTCAATCGCCAACGAGAGTTGTTCCTGCGTCTGGTCGTAGGGCGAACTATACACGTCGGCGATTTTCGTATCGACGTTGAGAATGGTCGAAACCGACGACAAATGCAATTCGCGCGGCTGTTTTTCGTATTCGACGAAGCCCTGCGGAATTTGAAATTTGTTGGGGTCCTGACTGCACAGCGCGTCGAGGAGCGATTCTTTTTCGACCACGCGGTTGACGCGATAGATGCCGCTGTCGAGTCCCTTAAATTCGAGGGCGTGCGCCACATACTTCGGCGTCAGCGCGCCGAATTGCGGGCGGGTTTTGTTGACATCCGCCAGTTGAATCGCCGCGTCGCGACCGAGGGCGTTGATTTCCGGGTTCGTTGGCATGGGTTGGTCTCCTTTACTTTTGGTTAAATATCCGAATGTTAGGTTAAAAGTGATAAAACGCAAGCGGCAAAAAAACGAGGGCGAAAGATAAGAATTTTAAGGGATTTAAGAATCTTAAGAATCTTAAGATTCTTAAAATCCTTAAACGCTTACCAACACACGGTCGGGGCAATCGCCCCGACCGCTTTTTTTGTCCCGACCGTGAATCTTTAATACGTCGGCAAACTCTTATCCACTTCCCGCGCCCACGCATTGATGCCGTCTTGCAGGTTGAACATTTTGCCCGCGTAATGGGCGCGTTCCAAAGCGCGAATGGCGAAAATGCTCCGTTGCCCGATTTTACAAATAAACACCGCGTCGATGGCGGGGTCGAGTTCGTTCATTCGCCGCGTCATCTGCCCTAACGGAATAACTTTCGCCGTCGGGAATTTCACAATCGCCCGCTCGTGCGGCTCGCGCGTGTCGATAATTTGCAACGGGTCGCCGCGGTCGAGCCGCGCCTTTAATTCCGTCGCCGTAATTTTCGCGACCGGCTTTTCCGTTTCCGGTTTTTTCAATCCGCAAAATTGTTCGTAGTCGATTAGTCCGGTAATCGTGCGCTGTTCGCCGCACAACGGACAGCGCGGGTCTTTGGTCAATTTCAATTCGCGAAATTGCATCCGCCACGCATCGAACAACAACAACCGCCCGATGAGCGGCTTGCCGCCGTCCGGTTCGGTTTCGCCGGCGGGCAGGGCGGCGTGCGGCGTTTTGCCGCCGACAATGAGTTTGATGACTTCCGTCGCCTGAATGGTGCCGATGATGCCGGGCAAAACGCCCAAAACACCGCCTTCCGCGCACGACGGCACCAAGCCGGGCGGCGGCGGTTCGGGAAACAGACAGCGGTAACACGGTCCTTCTTTCGCGTAAAAAACGCTGGACTGCCCCTCGAATTGGAAAATCGAGCCATAGACGTTCGGAATGCCGAGCATCGCGCAGGCGTCGTTGACCAAATAGCGCGTTTGGAAATTGTCGGTGCCGTCGGCGACGACCTCGTAATCGCGCAAAATTTCCAGCGCGTTTTTGCTGGTGAGCGTCGTGTCGTGGGTGATGACTTTGATGTGCGGATTGATGGCTTTGATGCGGTCGCTCGCCGAGGCGACTTTCGGACGCCCGACATCGCGGACGCTGTGGATAATTTGCCGTTGCAAGTTCGACTCTTCGACGAAATCAAAGTCAACGAGACCGAGCGTGCCGACGCCCGCCGCCGCGAGATAAAGCGCGAGCGGCGCGCCGAGTCCGCCGGTGCCGACGATGAGCACCCGCGCGTTTTTCAACCGCAATTGCCCCGCCACGCCGATTTCCGGCAACAATAAATGGCGGCTGTAACGGGCGATTTCGGGGTTGGTGAGAGCGGTGAACATTTTTAGACCTCAATTAACAATTAAAAATTAACAATTAACAATTAACAATTAAAAAATACGCGCATTTTTTAATTCGTCGCGAAGCGACCACCAACATTGTTAATTGTAAATTGTAAATTGTTAATTGATGCCCCGCCCGCGATTGCCGGCACGAGCATCACCGTTTCGCCGTCGGCGAGCGGTTGCGTCAAGCCGTCGGGTTTTTCGATTTTGCGGTCGCCGACGAAGAGATTGATGAACGAGCGCAATTCGCCGTGGTCGTCGAACAAATGCGCGTTGAGGTCGGGATATTTCGCGCCGAGCGCTTTGACCGCGTCGCCGACCGTCGCGGCGACAACTTCGACCTCGGATTGACGGTCGGTGAAACTCCGCAACGCCGTCGGGATGAGCAGGGTGATAGCCATATCGTTCTCCTTTTTTTTTATTGATTCTTTAATTAGACCGGCTCAAAGGAAAGAGCAATTAAAAATCTCGTGTTACGCGATTAGTGTCGGTGCTGTTGCAACGAAGAAATTGAAAACCTCCGACAGCCGCGCTGAAAGCGCGTCGTATATCAGCCCAGGGTAAGCGGCGACGCTCTATCAGCCGCGCCACCCTGGGTAGCGGTTCGCGAAGCGAACCATCCGACAGTCCCGCCGCGC
>JAISJR010000076.1 GCA_031261425.1 Planctomycetota bacterium | reverse complement strand
GGCGGCGTTTGCCGCCGCAAACCGCGCGGCGGGACTGTCGGATGGTTTTATCAATCAACCGCTACCCAGGGTGGCGCGACGATAGAGCGTGTCGCTTACCCTGGGCTAATATGTTTCGCGCTTTCAGCGCGACTGTCGGAACGATTTATCAAAAAAATAACCGCCTCGTCTCCACCAACAAGCGTATCCCCAATGAACGGCTTCATTCTCAAAGTTAATCACGAAGCGATGACGGCGAAATTGGCGGTGGTCGCCGTGTCGCCGCAGAGTATCGACACGCCGTCGGCGTTGGACCAAGCGTTGGCGAAAGAATCGGTGTTGAGCGGCATTGACAAACCAGCGATTAACGACGCTTTCGCCGACTTGCCGAAACTGACCGAGGGGACGGAAATTTTAATCGCCGCCGGCACGCCGGTGGTCAACGGCAAAAACGGCTTCGTCGAATTTTTGGTCAACGTCAGCGGCAAACCGCTTTACGACGGGGCGGCGCTCGCGGACGGCGAATTATCCAATTTGGAAAACATCGACTACAAAAACGCGACGCGGATTGTCGCGGTTAAAAACGGCGACCCTTTGGCGACGGTGCGTCCGCCGACGTTGGGGAGCGCGGGCAAAACGCTCGCCGGCAAAGCGTTGCCCGCGCGCGACGGCAAAGCGGCGGTCTTGTTGCTCGGCGACGGCGCGGTGTTTGCCGCCGACGGCGTAACCGTGCTTGCCGCCGCCGACGGACAACCGGTGTATAGCGGCAAGACCTTGTCCGTCAGCCAAAGTTACGAGGTGCGCGGCGACGTCGGTTTCGACACCGGCAACATTAAATTCGACGGCTACGTGATTGTGCGCGGATGCGTGAAAGACGAATTTGCGATTGAAGCGAAAAACGTGGAAATCGACGGCGTCGTGGGCGCGGCGAAAATCGTCTGCCGCGAAAATCTGATTGCGCACGGCGGCGTCAACGGACGCGGCAAAGCGGTCATCATTTGTCAGGGGTCGGTTGACGCCAAATACCTAATCAATTGCGCGAAATGCGAAGCCGGCGGCGACCTCAACGTCGCCAAAGAAATTTTCAATTCGACGGTGTGGTGCCGCGGCACGGTGCGCGCCGGCAAAATTATGGGCGGCGAAACGCTGGCTCTGCGCGGCGTGGAGGCGAAGCAATTCGGGAGCGACATCGGCACGCCGACGACGGTCGTTACCGGCGTCAATTACGAACTCCGCCGCGTGGACGACACGCTCAAAATTTTGTGCCACAACATCACCCACGTCGTCGAAGACCTCGGCGCGAATTTCGGCAACCATAAATACTTTTTGTCCTTGCCGGCGCTACGCCAGAACGAAATTAAGCAGGCGTATTATCTCTTTGACAAATTGCAAAAAGCGCATCAAAAACTGACGGCGGCGCGGCAGATATTGCTGACGCGCGCCGACCGCCAACCGCTCGCGGTGGTGGTGGCGCAAAAAGTTCTGCACCACGACGTAACGCTGAAAACGGCGAATTATCAGCGGCGCTTTTTAGACGCCCTGCGCGGACCGATAACCCTGTCCGAAGACCCCGAACACCACACTATCAAGGTCGAAAAATACGGCAAAAACCCGTTCGCGGATTAGAGCAATTAACAATTAAGAATTAACAATTAACAATTGCGGAGATTGATTCGCAAATTCGCTTCGCGCAATTTTTAATCCACATTCGTAATTTTTAATTTTTAATTTTTAATTGAAAAAAAAGGTTACCGATGCCGCCCAACGAAAACGAAAAAAAAGATTACTACACGGAAGCGGAACTCGCCGGTTTGCGCGAGAAATTTATCTATATGCTCACCGGTCAGCCGCTGTCGATTATCGTCGTTGACGCGGGCGCGACGAACCGGCGGCTTGTCGTCAACGCTTTGTCGCCCGGCGGTTTTGAGAATATCTATGAAGCCCGAACCGGCGCGGAAGGGTTGGCGTTGGCGAAGAAATACCGGCGGCGGCAAATGGCGGCGATTGTCGATGAAGCGCTCGGCGGCGGGATGGATTATTCGGCTTTTTGGCGCGCCTTCCGGCAAATCGCGGCGACGGGCGTGTTGATTTTAATCGGCAACCGCCTGCCGCCGGCGAAATTGGAAGCCGCCGCCAAACTCGGCGCGGCGGCGGTCTTTCAGCGTCCGGTCAAAGGCGACGCGCTCCTCGCCAAATTGAAAGAATTGGGGATAGGGTAGAACGAATTAAAAATTACGAGTTGCCGACCGCTTTAACCCCAAACATCACCAAATCTGTTGACAAAGTGCCGATTGCGGTTAGATTGCCCCGCCTATGCCCAATTTCGGCGAAAATAGGAGATGAACCGATGACTTTCAGTTCTTTTACCGGCGGCGCGGCGCTCGTTCTCGGAATTTTAATCGCGTTTGGACCGCAGACGCTTTTTCCGGTTTGTCCGCCGATGGAATATATCACGATGAAGTGTCATTCGACGGCGCGGGTCGAATTCGCGCTCGGTTTGCTCATCGCGTTTTTAGGATTGTTGACGCTGTTGACCGATTCCGCGTCTTTCCGTTGCGGACTAACCGTTTCTATTTTTCTGAACGCCGTTCTCGCCCTGCTGATTCCCGCCGTTCTCGTCGGCGTTTGCCCCGGCGTGCATATGGGATGCCGGGCGCTGACGTTGCCGGCGTTGGTGATTTTGAGCGGACTGCTCGCGACGGGCGCGGCGGTGAATCTCGGTCTTTATTGGCGGCGCGGCGGCGAGAAAAAAAATGGCTGAAAAACAATTGACCTCGTGGCGTTTAGCCGGCGAGAATTTACGGCGGCAACCGCTCCGCGTCGTTTGCTTGACGGCGGTGGCGGCGATTTTGGCGGGCGCGTTGTTCGGCGGCGCGATTTTTACGACCGGCATCCAAACCGGTTTGGACGTGCTCGCGGCGCGGTTCGGCGCGGACTTGATGGTCGTGCCGGCGGGAAACGCGCAAAAAGCCGAAGCGGTGTTGCTCGGCGGCGAGCCGAATTATTTTTATTTTAACGGGGACATCGGGCGGAAAATCGCGCAAGTGCCGGGAGTTTCCCGCGTATCGCCGCAATTTTTTCTGACCTCGCTTTCCGCCGAGTGTTGCGATTTGCCGGTGCAGTTAATCGCTTTTGAGCCGGAGACGGATTTTGTGGTTAAACCGTGGCTTGCCGCCTTGCCCGCGCAAGGATTGCGCGACGGGCAAATCGCCGTCGGGTGCGACATTCTGGCGCGCGAGAACCGCACCGTCAAATTGTTCGGGCGCGAATATCCGGTGGCGGCGCAAATCGGCAAAACGGCGACCGGTTTAGACCGGTCGGTGTTGATGAATATGAACACGATACGGACGATGATTGACCACGCGCATCAGGAAAAACTGCACTTTTTGGCGGACGACGAACCGGCGGGCGCGATTTCGGCGGTGATGGTGCGGCTCGACGGCGACCGCTCGCCCGCGACGGTCGCCCGCGAAATCCGGCGGGAAAATCCCAATGTCGAGGTGGTGGTGGCGCAGGGCGTCGTGCGACAAATCGGGCAGGCGTTGCGCCGTCTCAAAGGGCAAGTTTTCGCGGTGTTGGTCGCGCTGTGGGTCGTCGCGGCGACGGTGCTGACGGCGGTCTATTCCGGTAGCGTCAACGAGCGAAAAAAAGAATTTTCCGTTTTGCGATTGCTCGGCGCGACCCGCGCCAAGGTGGCGGGCATCGTGTTGAGCGAGGCGTTTTTGACCGCGTTAATCGGCGGTTTAATCGGAGTCGTCCTCGCCGCGCTCGCGGTTTTTCCGTTCAGCACCTATATCGGCGACCGGTTGCAGTTGCCCTATATTCCGCCGGCGGCGGCGTATATTTTCGGAATGGCGCTGTTCAGTTTGGCGTTGGTCGCGGTCGCCGGTTTGCTCGCCGCCGCTTACGCGGCATATAAAATCGGTCGCGCCGAGACCTATCTAACGATGCGGGCGGGAGAATAAAAATGTTGGCGGCAACGGGTTTGACCAAAGAATACCGGCGACGCGGCGAAGTTTTCAACGCGGTCGACGGCGTTGACTTAACCGTCGCGAAAGGCGAAATCGTCAGCATCGTCGGGCGGTCGGGGAGCGGCAAAAGCACATTGCTGAATATGCTCGCCGGTTTGTTGCGTCCGACCGCCGGCGCGGTGCGTTTCGACGGGCAGGATATTTTAGGTTGGCGCGACGCGGAAATTTCGCGGTGGCGCAATACGAAAATCGGCTATATGCCGCAAGGGCAAAGTTTGCTCGCGAATCTGAACGTTCTCGACAATGTCCGCTTGCCGTTTTTTCTCGCGCGGCGCGACGGGGAGATTACCGAAAAAGCGTCGGCGCGGTTGGCGCAAGTCGGCATCGCTCATTTGGCGGCGAATTTTCCGGCGGAACTGTCGGGCGGGGAGGCGCGGCGGGTGGCGCTGGCGCGGGCGCTGATAAACGCGCCGGAGTTGCTTATCGCCGACGAGCCGACGGGCGATTTAGACCTCGCGACGACGAATGAAATAATGAAACTTTTTGCCCAAATAGCCGGCGACGGCACCGCCGTGTTGCTCGTTACGCACGAAGCGGAGGCGGTGATTTCGCCGACCGGCGCGCGGATTTATGAAATGGCGGGCGGGAAGTTGGCGGGGAGGGATTAAAATGACCGCCCATTTATGCGTTCAAATTGTCGATGAATTTGAAGCCGTCGTTGAAACCGACTTGACCGGCGAAGAAATCGCCTCAATAGAAAATGGACTGGCTGAATATACAAAACACCCGGAAACGGCAATTTCATTTGACGATTTTATCGCGCGCGAATATCCCGCCGGTTTGCCGCCGGTAAAATGTCATTGGCGCTACGCCGAGGAAGCCGCTCGTAATTCGTGATTTTTGATTCGTATAATTTCCGACAGTCGCCCCAACGGGGCGGCAAATTAAATTCCCCTCTATGGAGGGGCTGGGGCGGACTATCCGCTGGCAGGCGAAACGCTCTATCTCGCCTGGCGGGGTGGTGATTTTGATAAATTATTCCAACCGTCGCGCCCCGTAGGGGCGGCGCGTAACAGCCCAGCGCAACGCGCTGGGTAAAAGTCGCCCATAAATTACGCGCCCTGTAAGGGCAGTGCAAAAAATTTCCACTGCCCTTGCAGGGCGTTACATTTTTTTTGTTGTCCGCCAAACCCAGCCCGCCGCGAAAAATCAATACCGCTGATTTTTCGCTTTGGGCTGGGCTGTTACGCTCTGCCGCTTCGCGGCGACGGCTCTTATTCCCCTCACGGAGGAGTAGCGGGCGCGACGCTCTATCAGCGATTGTCGGGGGGGGGTGCTCTATTCAATTGCCACGCCTTTTAAGGCGTGGTCGGCGGTCGGAAAAAGAACGGGCTTTAGCCCAAAATAAAAAATGTCATTTAACTCTAACGGCTTTAGCCGAATTTTTATTTGGGCTAAAACCCATTTATTAGAGAGGACGCCAACCACGCGCTAAAGCGCGTGGCAATTGATAGAACCACCGCGTCCCTTGCGCCGAGATTGTTACGCGCCGCCCCTGCAGGGCGGTTGGCGGAATTACTAACTCGTGTTACGCGCCGCTCTTAATAATAGCCCCACGCTTTAGCGTGGGGGCAGTGGATTAAAAAATCACCGGCTTTAGCCGAATAAAAGAATTTGGGCTAAAGCCCCTTCTTTTTTTCAACCGCTTACCCCACGCTAAAGCGTGGGGTTATTAACCGCCAATCGCGCGAATTTGGGTTGACCGCGTAACACGATATCTTAACTCTAAACTTATTTTTCCGGCATCACGGTCTCGTCCAAATAGGCAACGTGGTCGCGGACGAATTGTCCGGTAAGGTGATAAGCGTCGCCGTAAATCGGCAAGCCGTTGGCGTCGGAAGCATCGCACCAATCCGGCGAGCACAGATAGTCCCACGGCTTAATGAGGGTCGCGCCCGCTTCCTTGCCTATTCGCTCCAACTCGGCTTCCAATTCGCCGTTTCGTTGCGCTAAAATTTCGCGGTTGACGCCGGATTTTCCGCCGGAGTTTTGCCCGTGAATCATCGCGGGGAAATCAGTGAGGTTACGTTCAAGCGCGTATCTTTTCGCCAATTCATTTCCCGTCGGAATGGAAAGAACCAAATACACTTTTTTACCCGCTTGCCGGAAGTCGGCGATATAGGCGCGAAGGAGGTCTAACATCATTGATGAGTTTTCACCGCCATATTTGAACCGAATTTTGGTCGGTTCGCGACTGCCGGCGGCGCCGTCTTCACTGCTGAAACGCGCCGTCCAATTGGCGACGATAACCACTTTTTCCACGGCGGCATTTTGTCGCGCGAAGTCCAACGCTTTACCGGCGTAGTTGTCGGCGCCGTTTAGCCACGGATAAATTTTTTCATATTCCATTCCCGGAAGCGGAATCGCCGACGCCGTGGCAAATATGATGAGATTATTTATCGGTTCTTTTTCCGCTAAAAACCGCAAGCGCGGGATATACATTTGCAGGTTGGAATCGCCGACAAATAGCGTCGAAGGCGATTGGGGATTGACCGTTAAGCAAGAGTATTGATAGCCGTCAAACACCGCCGTAGTCAGTTCGCGCGAAAATTTCAATTGGTTTGCCGCCGCCGCGTTGTTGATTTCCGCCGGTAATCTTTCCGGCACTCCGTCTCTGAGTCGCACCCACCAGCCCGCCGCGTAAATTGCCGCCATCGCGGCAAGCAAAAAATAAACTTTCCCCGTTTGCCACCGCTTGCCGAAACGAATGGGTTTTTCAATTAAGAAATAGGTCAATGTCGCCAAAACGAACGCGAGCGCCGCCAAGCCGCCGCGCAATTTCCACGTTTCGGCTGGCAAACCGTCGTTGATGATGTAGGCATACGCCAGTAAAACCCAATGCCACAAATACAGCGGATACGAAATCAAACCAATCGCCACCGCAATTTTATGGCGCAAAACGTAACGATTAACCCACGCTCGCGTTCCGGCGGCAATCAACAACACCGCCCCGCCGACCGGCAATAACGCCCGCCAACCGGGGTAAGGGACGCCGTTGTGCAAACTCGCCAAACCGGCGACTAATAAAATCAGCCCCGCCGTCGCGCTTAATTGTCGTAAAACCCGTCCGGGGTTATCCGGCGTTTGCCGTGCTAATGACCACAATATCGCGCCCGCCAGCAATTCCCAGCCGCGTGTTAGCGGCGAATAGAAATCGCGCATACTCGGATGTAAGCCCGCAAAAAATGAAACTATCGCCAAGCCGGAAATTAACGTCAACCAATACCGCCGCGCCGCCTTGAACATCAAAAACATCAACAGCGGAAACGCGAGATAAAATTG
Organism: Planctomycetota bacterium; assembly: GCA_031261425.1. GTDB lineage: Bacteria > Planctomycetota > SZUA-567 > SZUA-567 > SZUA-567 > MS499-59. The sequence goes on along the minus strand of JAISJR010000076.1, from coordinate 585 downwards.
CTCTTCTATCGCCAGCGACCATAAATGCAGTAGCGGTTTAGTTTGCGCGGCGGCGTCCCAATAACTTACTTCTTTGAGCAGACGAAAATTCTCAATGAATATCGCGCTGTCGCGAACGTGCCGCGATAAATTCAAGTATTCGTCGGGCAACAACGCGAACCAGCCAAAGGCGAACGCGCTCGCCAAGACGACGATTAGCGCGGGGAAAATCCGCCGCGCGCGCCGCGCGTAAAAATTGCGGAAAGAAAAATTTCCGGCGTTGAGCGAGCCAAGAATTATGCCGCCGATGAGATAACCGGAGATGACAAAGAAAATATCGACGCCGACAAAACCGCCGGGCAAAAGCGAAGGGAAAGCGTGAAAAATCACGACCGCCAACACCGCGACGGCGCGAAGTCCGTCAATATCGGGGCGATAAGTTAATTCGTTTTTACCGAGTGAATTTGCGGGGGGGGGGGGGGGGGATTCATAGTCGTATTTTTATCAAAAGAAGCCGTTAGAATGGGATTGCTCTATTCAATTGCCACACCTTTAAATCAAGTAATTCTCCAACTCTTTAACGTCAACCGTTTGCAACACACATTC
>JAISJR010000079.1 GCA_031261425.1 Planctomycetota bacterium | reverse complement strand
AAGCCACGAATAAACACAAAAGAACTTAACACGAATTTTCACGAATTAGACGAATTAACACGAAACCGAGCGAAGCGAAGGTTAGTGTGCTTTCCAAATTTTTTGTCCGTTTTCCGGCTCTGTAATTCGTGTAATTCGTGAAATTCGTGGACAAAAAATCTCTCTTTTTTATTCGTAAAAATTCGCGTCTTTTTGTTGACCGCGTAAGTCGAGTTTTTAATTTGTAATCGCTATTCTTTCACCGGCACCGCGAACAGCATTTTGCCGGCGGCGGTTTGGATGTTGCCGGTGATTTGGATGGTCTCCCGTTTGCCGATGGACGGCGCGCCGCCGTCAACGACGACCATCGTCCCGTCGTCCAAATAGCCCACTCCTTGGTCGGGATTTTGCCCGCGCTTCAACAGATAAATCGTCAGCGTTTCGCCGCCGACGTATTGCGGTTTCAGCGCTTTCGCCAAGTCGTTCAGATTGATAATTTCCACGCCCGCGAACAACGCGCCGACTTTGCCGAGATTGTAGTCCGTCGTCATCACCCGCGCCGACAACGTCTGCGCGTCCTGCAACAACGCCTCGTCCACCGGCGTCTGTTGCCCCGGCATCGCGTGATGCACGATGACGTTCAGGCGCGGATTTTCCGTCAACTTTTTGGCGATGTCCAAACCGCGCCGCCCGCGCGCCCGTTTTTCCGCGTCGGCGCTGTCCGAGAGACGGTGCAGTTCGCGCCAGACGTAATCGGGAATAATCAGGCGATTGGGGAAAATGCCGGTCGGCGCCATCTCGACAATGCGCCCGTCAATCAACACCGAGGTGTCCAATAAAATGCCGCCGGATTGCGCGCTCCGGTGCGAAAGGTCAACGTAGGGAATGAGAAAACGAAAGTCGTCTTTGGTCTGCAAAATAACGGTTACGCCGATATACAAACACGCCGACAAAATCAGCGGTAGCCAGAATTGCATTTGCCACATCGCGAGAAACAGCGCGACCTCAAGCGTGCCGGCTTGCGGGTTTTGCAAAATGTTATACGGCACCAACACCAACATTAAAATCGCCGCGACGACGACCGTCGTGAACAAACCGGCGGTCAAACCGAACAGAATCGCCACCAATTGCCGCGCCAAATCGCGCTGAAACCGCCATTCCCACACCACCAACGCGATGCCGACGCCGACGCCGGTCGCGATGACGCTAATCATCTGCCGGAAACGCATCTCGTCTTCGTTCAGCATCCGGTAAATGTATAACGAAAACAACACCATAAACGCAATAAACAACACGCGAGGAATCAGGCGTCCGAACATAGGCGAGTCCTTTCGTTATGGATGGCGGGAAAATAAAGGCGGGGCAATCGAACAATTAAAAATTACAAATTAAAAATTAAAAATGGTGGAGTTTGAAACTGGAGTTGTTGCCAAATATGGTTGCTCTATTCAATTGCCACGCCTTTTAAGGCGTGGATAGCGTTGAAAAAATGACCGGCTTTAGCCGAATGGTTTATTGGGGGCTAAAGCCCGTTTATTTTTTGACCGCCGACCACGCCCTAAAGGGCGTGGCAATTGAATAGAGCATTTCGGCGTTTTTCTTGCAACGCGGCGGTCGGAGGTTATTCCGTCGGTGAATTAAAGACCGAAATCATACCCCGTCAACGAAATTTCGCCGGAATTTAGCGCGACGATATTACCGTCGCGGCGGCGGACCAATAAATTGCCGGCGTCGTTGATGCCGACGGCGACGGCGGCGACGGTCGCGCCGTCTTGGGCGTAGGTTATTTCTTTGCCAAGGACGGCGGAGCGGGCGCGATATTCGTCGAGCGTCGCGGCGCGGTCGGCGGCGAGCGCGAAAAAATGGCGCAATAAATCGGCGGTCAATTGGTTGCGCGAACCGACGCTGCGCGTCTCGGCGCCGACCGCAAGCGAACCGGCGCGGTCGCGCAATTCCGGCGGAAAATCGGCGGTCGCGACATTCAAGCCGATGCCGACAATTAAACCGCTAATCGCGCCGCGGCGGATTTCCGCTTCGGTCAAAATTCCGCAGACCTTTTTGCCGCCGACTAAAACGTCGTTCACCCATTTTATTTGCGGCGCGACGGGGCAGTGTTTTTCAATCGCGCGGCAGACCGCGACCGCGGCGAGCGCCGTTATCGTCGTCGTCGGCGCCGGTTTTTCGGGCGCGGGCGGGCGCCAAATCACGCTTAAATAAATGCCCGTTTGCGGCGGCGAAAAAAAACTTTTGCCGCGCCGTCCGCGTCCGGCGGTTTGGGTTTCGGCGAGGATTACCGTTTTGCTCGGCGCGCCGGCGGCGAGCCGTCGCTTGGCTTCGTCCATCGTCGAGTCGAGCGTCGGATAAACGAAAATTTCGCAATCCGGGTCGGCGAGCAACGTCTTAATCAGCGGGGCGGAAAGCGCGGTCGGCATTGTTGCAGTGGGTAGTGGGCAAGCGCAGGCAAGCGGCGGTTACCGCCGACTGCCCGCTAAATCACTGTTTATTGATATTACGATTTTCAAGGGACTACGCAAAATACCGCGCCTGCTTACAATCAACGGTCGGCGGCAAACCGTTTTTTTAATAGGAGAATTTCCGATGCGCGAATTTGACGTGATAATCGAACAGGACGACGAGGGGTGGTTTATCGCGCACGTGCCGGCGTTGCGCGGTTGCCATACGCAGGCGGCGACGCTCGTCGAATTAAAAAGCCGGTTACGGGAAGCGATTGGCGCGTGTTTGGCGGACGATGCCGAAAACGGCAATCCTGACGGCGTCCATTTCGTCGGCGTCGAAAAATTAGCGGTGGCGGTGTGAGTATTTTTCCGGCGTTAAGCGGCGAAGCCGTCATCAAAGCGCTCGGCAAATACGGATTTACGGTCGTTCGTATTGCCGGTAGTCATCACATCTTGCGCCATCCTGACGGACGGCGCACCACGGTTCCGGTTCATCGCGGTGAAATTGTCCGTCCGGGAGCCCTCGCCGCCATTCTGCGTGATTGTCGGCTGAAACGTGAAGATTTATCGTAATGATGATTTTCCGCCGCCCCAGCCCCCAATAATTTTTACCGGAAAATTTTCTTTTTTCTGCCGGTTGTTGCCGGCGGGATTATTGCTATTGCGGCGATTCGTCCCAAACTTCCACGCCAATTTACGGCGTTGGGACGGACGCGGCGCGCCCCCGCGCGGGGCGCCGCCAATTTCGCGCTTAATCGCGCGAACCGCCGCGGCTAGTCGCGGCTTAAGTCCCGCAATTATCAACCGAACGGTTTTTCGTTTTTCTTTTCTTTTTTGGAGGGCTGAGCAATGAGTGAGAATTTACTGCCGTTGCCCGGTGATTTGGTGGCATTCATTACTGAATGGAAACCGAAACCCGGCAATCTGGTGATGGTGTTGCACCGCGTGCAGGAGACCTACGGTTACATTCCGCACGAGGTCGTCGTCGAAGTTTCCCGCCTGTTGGAAATTCCGCTCGCGAAAATTTACGGCGTCGTTACGTTCTACCATTTTTTCTCGCTGAAAAAACCGGGCAAGCACAAAATCGCCGTCTGCATGGGAACCGCGTGCTACCTCAAAGGCGGGCAAGCCCTGCTCGACGAAATCGCCTCCATCCTGCAATGCCGCGCCGGCGAGGTCTCCGAAGACGGCAAGTTTTCGGTGGACTCGGTGCGCTGTATCGGCTGTTGCGGCTTGGCGCCGGTGCTGACGATTGACGGCAAGGTCTATGGCGACCTCACGCCCGCGAAAATCGCCGGACTTATCGCGCCGTTCCAAAACGAGAGTTGAGAGTTAAGAGCAAATTAAAAATTACAAATTAGAAATTAAAAATTTCGGAGTTAATTATTGAAATTTCGCGAAGCGATTTTGACGGTCAAACTCCGCCATTTTTAATTTTTAATTTTTAATTGTTAATTTTTCAGCGTTCGGCGATACCCGCCAACTATCAAAATTTACGGTCAACATAATCAGGAGCATTACAATGAAAAAACTAACTCAGGAAACGCTCAAACAACTTGCCGACGAGAAACGCGCCGACGCCAACCATCAGGCGTTGCCGAAATATGTTCTCGTGTGCGGCGGCACGGGTTGTCACGCCAACACCGGCAAAGAAATTTACGACGAGTTGCAAAAAGAAGTCGAAAAACAAGGCGCCGCCGGCAAAGTCAAAGTCATTATGACCGGCTGTTTCGGTTTCTGCGAACAAGGTCCGATTGTCAAAGTCCTGCCCCACGAAGCGTTTTACGTTCACGTCAAAGTGTCCGACGCCGCCGAAATCATTCGCGAAGACATCGTTGGCGGGCGCGTAATCGAGCGCCTCCTCTACAAAGAGCCCGGTCAAGCCGTCGCCGGCAAAATCGACGATATGAAGTTCTACAAAAAACAGCGCCGCGTCGTGTTGCGCAACTGCGGCTTCATCGCGCCGGAAGACATCGCCGAATACATCGGGCGCGACGGCTACGCCGCCATCGCCAAAGTCATCGCCACGATGAAGCCCGACGACGTGATTGAAGAAATGAAAAAATCCGGTTTGCGCGGACGCGGCGGCGCGGGCTTCCCGACGTGGATGAAATGGAACTTCTGTAAAATGCAAATCGCCGACCAAAAGTATATGGTTTGCAACGCCGACGAAGGCGACCCCGGCGCCTATATGGACCGCTCCACCATCGAAGGCGACCCGCACGCCGTTTTGGAAGGATTGATGATTGCCGGCTTCGCGATTGGCGCGAACAAGGGCTTCATCTACATCCGCGCCGAATATCCGCTCGCCATTGAGCGCCTTGAAATCGCGATGCAACAAGCCCGCGAATACGGCGTCTTGGGCGACGACATTCTCGGCACGGGCTTTAATTTTGACATTGAAATTCGTCTCGGCGCCGGCGCGTTCGTCTGCGGCGAAGAAACGGCGTTGCTCGCGTCGATTGAAGGCGAGCGCGGGATGCCGCGTCCGCGTCCGCCGTTTCCGGCGATTAAAGGTCTCTGGGGCAAGCCGACGTGCGTCAACAACGTCGAGTCGCTCGCGTCCATTCCGTATATCCTGCTCAACGGCGGCGAAGAATTCGCCAAAGTCGGCACGGAAAAATCGAAAGGGACGAAGGTCTTCGCGCTCACCGGCAAAATCGCCAACTCCGGTTTGGTCGAAGTGCCGATGGGGACGACGTTGCGCGAAATTATTTTCGACATCGGCGGCGGGTGCAAACACGGCAAGAAATTCAAAGCCGTGCAGACCGGCGGTCCGTCCGGCGGCGTCCTGACCGAAGCCCACCTCGACACGCCGATTGACTACGACAACTTAATCGCCGTCGGCTCGATGATGGGGTCGGGCGGGATGATTGTGATGGACGAGGACGACTGCATCGTCGATATTGTCCGCTTCTATTTGGATTTCTCGGTGGACGAATCCTGCGGCAAATGCGCGCCGTGCCGCATCGGCGGGCGCAAACTGCTGAACATTCTCAACAAAATCGCCGAGGGCAAGGGCGAAGACGCCGACGTGGAGCAAATCAAAACCATCGCCGACGCGATGCGCAAAGCGTCGCTCTGCGCGCTCGGACAAACCACGCCGAATCCGGCGCTGTCGATTATCCGCTATTTCAACGACGAGTTGCTAGTGCATATCCGGGACAAAAAATGTCCGGCGGGCAAATGCAAAAAGTTGCTGTCGTTCGCCATCGACAAAACCAAATGCATCGGTTGCGGGCTGTGCGCGAAAAAATGTCCGGCGGGTTGCATCGCGCCGAGCAGCGAGCCGCCGGCGGAAGGCAAAAAACGGTCGCCGTATGTCATCAGCGCGAGCGACTGCTTGAAGTGCGGCGAATGTTTCAGTGCGTGCAAATTCAAGGCGGTGGTGAAAGGGTAGCGGATAGGACGATAAACTGGCATTAACGGCGGCGAGATCTAGTTGTTGATTGACCGGCGTGGAGTGCCGCATAGAAAGGATGTCCATATGAACTATTTGGTTAGCCGTATAAGCATTAAAGGATTTCGTCGTTTGTTGGATGTCGATTTGCCTGTTGGACCATTGACGGTGCTTATTGGCGCAAATGGAGTCGGCAAAACTTCGATTTTGGAAGCGTGGGATTTGTTGGCGGCATCCGCCGCCAACAAATTGAATGACACCGCGATGGAATTGGGGGGAGTTGCAAATTTGGTGACTCGCGGCAAAACCCGCAGTTTTTCTTTGACAGTGGCTCTAAATGTTGACGGGCATCAGCCGCTCGACTATCACCTGCAAATTGCCGCGAATGGTGCGGACTATCGGATTGAGGAAGAGACCTTGTCGCAAAAGCACAAGGGGCACGCAGAGCCATTATTTCACATTAAATCTCGCGATGGTCAAATTGCTTACTACGATGCTGGAAAGAAAAAATTGTTGCCTCCATCGTGGGAGCATAACGTTCACGAAACATCGTTGGCACAAGTTCCAAATTTGTACCGGGAATCGGAGGCGTTAAGGCGAATTTTATCGTCTGTAGTTCATTACCACACGCTTGCTGTCGAAAACAACTCGCCTGTGAAATTACCGCAGGCGATGCGTCCAGCACAAAATCCGGGACATAACGGTGAAAATTTAGTGCCGTTTCTCTATTATTTGCGCGAGACCGATAAGCAACGTTTTGAGTGTGTTGTGGATGCAATGCGTGTAATTTTCCCAAATCTTGAAGACTTGAGTTTTCCGCCGGTGGCGGCGGGGATGTTGAGTATTGCGTGGAAAGACCGCAATTACGAATTGCCGTTTTATGCGCACGAATTATCGGAAGGCACTTTGCGTTTTTTGTGGTTGGTTTCGTTATTGCAAAGCCCGACATTGCCGCCGGTTACACTCATTGACGAGCCGGAAGTAAGTTTACACCCTGAGGCGCTGAGATTGTTAGCCGATTTGTTTCGAGAAGCGGCGCAACGCACTCGATTGCTCGTCGCCACTCATTCCGACCGGTTGGTTCGTTGCTTGCGCCCGGACGAAATAGCCGTGGTGGACACCAATGACGATGGCTATGCCACGATTACCAAAGGCGACCAAATGGATTTGAAGCATTGGTTGCGAGATTACGGTTTGGACGAGTTGTGGCAAATGGGCGTATTAGGAGGGCGGATATGAAAATTGCCATTATTGTCGAGGGCAAAACAGAAAAAGCATTTATCCAGCGTTTGCGAGAATATTTAAAAACCAAGTTGGCTGGAAAAATGCCGAAGTTAAAACCGTTGCCTTATGATGGGAGAATTCCCACTTGCGACAAGTTGAAGCGGGTAGTGGAGGGTTTGCTATCAGGCAAAGATGCGGTAGATGCGGTGATTGCGCTGACCGACGTTTATACCGGTAGCAATCCGCCGGAATTTGAGGACGCCGCCGACGCTAAAGCCAAAATGCGCAAATGGGTTGGCAAAGAGCAACGTTTTTATCCGCACGTGGCGCAACACGATTTCGAGGCGTGGTTACTTCCGTATTGGGACAAGTTGGTAAATCTGGCAAAATGTGATGGAAAACCGCCGACAAAAGGCGATCCGGAAAAAGTTAATCACGGTAAGCCGCCAGCGCATATAATTAGCGAACTATTTGAACGCGGCAAATGTCGGGATAGTTATGTTAAACCGCGAGATGCGGGACGAATCTTGCGAGACAGCGACCTTGCGATTTCAATTAAACAATGCTCGGAACTACGAAATTTAGTCGAAAGGATTATTTTACTGTGCGGCGGGGATTTACAGTCGATTGATTAAAAAAATGAACTGACGGAATAACTACCGACGAAAATGCTCTCGTAAATTACGGAAATAATTTTTTGTTGGTGTAATATCGAGTTCAAATTAAAAGTTAATCGACTATAACACTGCGCAAATGATTGTCAATTTTGTCTTTTTTTTTACCTGTAATCAGCAAGGAGAACAACTATGCCCCAGAACATCACTTGTAAAATTGACGGCATCGAAGTAACCGTCCCGGAAGGAACTTCCGTGTTGGACGCCGCGAAAAAAGTCGGCGTGAAAATTCCGACGCTGTGTTACCACCCCGATTTGCCGGCGTGGGCGGCGTGCGGTATTTGCGTGGTGAAAATTCAGGGTTCGCCGAAAATCGTGCGCGCCTGCGCCACGCCGGTCGAAGCCGGTCGCGGCGGCGCGGCGAACAACTACATCACCCGCGACGCCGAACTTATCACCACCCGCCGCGCGGTCTTGGAATTGATTCTGTCCAACCACCCGAACGACTGTCTGCGTTGCGCCCGCTCCGGCAATTGCGAACTGCAAACGCTGGCGGCGGACTTCGGCATTCGCGAACAGCCGTTTGAGGAAAATTTCCAGCATTTGCCGAAGGACGAATCGACGACCTCGATTGTCCTGAACCCGGAGAAATGCGTGAAATGCGGGCGGTGCGCGTTGGTGTGCCAAAAATTGCAGGGCGTCTATGCGCTGGAATTTATCGGGCGCGGCGAAACGACGCGCCTCGCGCCGGCGGCGGGCGTGTCGCTGAACGAATCGCCGTGCATCAAATGCGGGCAATGCTCGGCGCACTGTCCGGTCGGCGCGATTTACGAAAAAGACGAAACGGAAAAGGTCTTCGCCGCGCTCTCCAATCCGAAAAAACACAAAGTTGTGCAAATCGCGCCGGCGGTGCGCGTGGCGATTGGCGAAGCGTTCGGCTTCAAGCCCGGCGAACTGCAAACCGGCAAACTTTACGCCGCGTTGCGCCGCCTCGGTTTCGACAAGGTCTTCGACACGAATTTCGCCGCCGACCTGACGATTATGGAAGAAGGCACGGAGTTCATTCACCGCTTCACCAAGGCGCCGCAGGAGTTGCCGCTGATTACCTCGTGTTGTCCGGCGTGGGTGGACTATATGGGAAAATACACCAACGATTTGATGGCGCATTTCTCGACCTGCAAATCGCCGCAACAGATGGAAGGCGCGATGATTAAGACCTATTACGCCGAAAAGTCGGACATTCGCGCCGCGGATATTTTCGTGCTGTCGGTGATGCCTTGCACGGCGAAAAAGTTTGAGGTGACGGAAGACGATATGCGGCGCGGCGGCTTGCCGGACGTGGACGTGGCGATTACGACGCGGGAACTGGCGCGGATGATTAAACAAGCCGGCATTGACTTCAACGCTCTGCCGGACGAGGACGTTGACCCGTTGCTCGGCACGTATTCCGGCGCGGGGACGATTTTCGGCGTAACCGGCGGCGTGATGGAGGCGGCGTTGCGGACGGCGGTCAGCAAAATCACCGGCGAGAAATTGCCGAAAGTCGAATTTACCGAAACCCGCGGCATGGACGGCGTGAAAACGGCGAAGTTAAACGTCGGCGGCAACGAAGTCCGCATCGCGGTGGCGCACGGAATGGTGAACATCGAAAACGTGCTGAACGAAATTCGCGCGGCGAAAAAAGAGGGCAAAGAATTGCCGTATCATTTCGTCGAAGTGATGGCGTGCCGCGGCGGCTGTATCGGCGGCGGCGGTCAGCCGCAGGGCGCCACCGACGAAATCCGCGCGCAACGCACCGCCGGTTTGTATAAGGACGACGAAATTTCCCGCCTCCGTTGTTCGCACGACAACCCGGACGTGCAGGCGGCGTATAAAGAATTCCTCGGCGAGCCAAACTCGCACAAAGCGCACGAATTGCTCCACCGCCACTATCAAAAACGTCCGGTGTATAGCCGGTAATTGACGGTCGAACCGACGGTAAAAAAACGGTAGGTTATCGGTTAAAACCGGTAACCTATTTTTTACGAACTCACGTTACGCGCGAAAAAAAAAGAGAAGCCGCGAATGAACACGAAAAGAACTTAACCCGAATTTTCACGAAACCGAGCGAAGCGAAGGTTAGTGTGCTTTCCCAATTTTTTTGTCCGTTTTCCGGCTCTTTAATTCGTGTAATTCGTGTAATTCGTGGACAAAAAAATCTCTCTTTTTAATTCGTGAAAATTGGTTTAATTCGTGTTAATTTCGTGTTTTTCGTGGACAAAAACGCCGGAGCAAATGATGAAACCCCAAACGACCGTCGCCTTTTTCGACGCCAAGCCGTATGACCGGATTTATTTCGACGCGGCGAATGAAAAATTCGGCTTTAATATCAATTACTTTGAGACCCGCCTAAGCGCCGCCACCGTCGGCTTGGCGGCAAACGCCGCCGTGCTGTGCGCGTTCGTCAACGATAAAATCGACGGCGAAGTTATCGCCGCGTTGGAGAAAAAACACCTTCGGCTGATTGCCTTGCGTTGCGCCGGTTACAACAACATCGACCTGAAAGCGGTCTGGCAAAAAATTCGCGTCGCGCGCGTTCCCGCCTATTCGCCGTATGCGATTGCCGAGCACGCCGCCGCGCTGTTGTTAGCGTTGACCCGCCATCTGCCGCAGGCGTATAACCGCGCGCGCGAGGGAAATTTTCTGCTCAACGGTTTGACCGGACGCGACCTGCACGGTAAAACGCTCGGCGTCGTCGGCACCGGCAAAATCGGCAAAATCGCGGCGGATATTTTTCGCGGCTTCGGGATGAAAATTATCGCTTTCGATAAATTCCCCGACGAAAAATGGGCGGCGGCGAGCGGCGCCGCCTACGTCGGCATCGACGATTTGTGCCGGCAAAGCGACGTGATTACGCTCCATTCGCCGCTGACCCCGGAAACGTATCACCTCGTCAACGCCGAAAAATTGGCGCTGATGAAAAAAGACGTGGTGCTTATCAACACCGGACGCGGGGCGCTCATCGACGCCGCGGCGCTGGTCGAGGCGCTGAAAAATCAGCGGCTCGGCGGCGCCGGACTTGACGTTTATGAAGAGGAGGAGGATTATTTTTTTGAGGACAATTCTTTGCAGGCGATTAAGGACGACGTGCTGGCGCGGTTATTGACTTTTCCGAACGTGATTATCACCGGTCATCAGGCGTTTTTCACCGCCGAGGCGTTGAGCGCCATCGCGCAAACGACGTTGGAAAATATCCGGCAATTTCTCGCGGACGGCGCCTTGCCGAACGAAATCTGCTACAAATGCGGCGCGAGCGAATGTCCCCGCCCCCAAACCGGCAAATGCTTCTGAACGAAACGACCGTCCAATGAATTTCGCCGACTTCCTCCGTCAAAAATTCGGCGGCAAAACCGTGAAAATCGCGGTGAACGCCGGCTTGTCCTGCCCTAATCGCGCGGCGGGGCGAGGGTGCGCGTGGTGCGACAACGACGCCTTTTCCGCCGCCGTTTCGCCCCGCCAATCCATCCGCGAGCAAGTATTAGCCGGCGTCGCCCGCGTTCAACGCCGGCAACCGGCGGCGCGGAATTTTTTAGTTTATTTTCAGCCCGGTAGCAACACGTTCGCGCCGGTCGAAAAATTGCGCGCGCTTTACGAAGAAGCGCTGACCGTCGAAGGCGTGGTCGGCTTGGCAATCGGCACGCGCCCCGATTGCGTTGACGCCGAAAAAATCGCGCTGTTGGCGGCGTTGGCGCGCCGGACGTTTGTGCAAGTCGAATACGGCTTGCAAAGCGTCAACGACGCGACGCTTGCCGCGTTGGGGCGCGGACACACCGTCGGCGATTTTTCCGCCGCGATGCGGCTGACCCGCGCGCGCGGTATTTATCTCGTCGCGCATTTGATTGTCGGCTTGCCGGGCGACGCGCTCGCCGACAGCGTCCGCGCCGCCGCGTTTTTGGCGGCGGAAAAAATCGACGGCGTGAAAATTCACAACTTGCATCTGGTCAAAAACACGGCGCTCGCCGAGCGGTTTTTACGCGACCCGTTCCCGTTGCCGACGTTGGACGAATACGCGGCGACGGTGGCGCGAATGCTCGCCGCATTGCCGGACACGGTAACCGAACAGCGTTTATGCGCCGCGCCGCGCCGGCGCGACCAACTCCTCGCGCCGGATTGGTGTTGGCGGGGCGAGGAAGTTTTGCGAAGAATCCATCAATTTAGAGTTCAGAGTTTAGAGTGTAGAGTTTAGCGGTGGAGTTATTTTTAGAACCTATCCTGTTATCAACGAGCGTCGTCCCGATAGGGGACGCAGTCCCGTAGGACGAAATGTCGGTAGAAAAAGCCGCCCGAAAAAAATCCGTCCCGTAGGGACGGAATGTTGGTTAGTGATAATTAGACCGACATTGCGTCCCTAACGGGACGCGACTTTATGGCGGCGGCGTTTCTACCGACAGATTGCCCCTA
>JAISJR010000061.1 GCA_031261425.1 Planctomycetota bacterium | reverse complement strand
CGACCCGCGCACCACCGAATTGCGGCGCCGCATCATTGTCGAAAAACCGTTTTTGCGCCGGCTGTATCGCGAATGGTATGACCGCTTGTGGGCGGCGCTCCCGCCGTCCGATGCCGTCGCGGGCGAAGTGTTGGAAATCGGTTCCGGCGGCGGTTTCTTACAAGAAGTCCATCCCGAAGTTATCACGTCCGAATGTTTTCCTTGCGCCGGCGTGAACCGCGTGATTGACGCGCAAGCGTTGCCTTTCGCCGACCAATCATTGCGCGGTATCGTGATGGTCGATGTTTTGCATCATATTCCCAATGCCGAAAAATTTTTGTCCGAAGTGGCACGCTGTTTGAGGGGGGGGGCAACACTCGCGATGGTGGAACCGTGGAATAATCGGTGGGCGCGATTCGTGTGGACGCATTTTCATCACGAGCCGTTTTTACCGGCGACGGCGGAATGGAATCTCAATAACGTCGCCGCCGCCGGACCGCTTTCCCGCGCCAATTCCGCGCTCCCGTGGATTATTTTCGACCGCGACCGCGAGCAATTTTCGCGCCGTTTTCCCGCATTGGAAATCGCCCAAATCGCCGTCGATTATCCGTTCAGTTACCTGCTGTCCGGCGGCGTCAGTATGCGTAATTTAATGCCGGAATTTCTGTTCCGTCCCATTCGCGCCGTCGAAAGAATACTGCCAAATTGCGGATTATTCGCGATGATTACCGTGCGGCGGCGGTAGCGCAGGGCGGCGTTTTTTTATTTCTCTTACAATGGAGTCCTCACGATGACCGAACGCGAAAAAATTTTTGCCGCCGAGCGCGAGCATGGGAAAAAATTGAGCGCCGGCGACCCGGTGTTGACTTGGGGCTGGGGCACGCCGGCGGGCAAACTTCGCGCCGCGCGCCGCGCCGATTTGATTAGCCGCGGCGGACATTTGGCGCCGGGGATGCGCGTGTTGGAAATCGGTTGCGGCACCGGTTTGTTCACCGAAAAATTCGCGCAATCCGGCGCGAACATTCTCGCCGTCGATTTGTCGCCGGAATTGTTGGACCTCGCGCGGCAACGAAATTTGCCGCCGGAACAAGTAACTTTTTGGGAAGCGCCGTTTGAGGAATGTGCGGAACGCGGACCGTTCGACGCGATTATCGGCTCGTCGATTTTGCATCACTTGGACTGCGCCGTCGCGTTGCCGAAAATTTTCTCGTTATTAAAACCTGAAAGTGCGGGGGGGGGGGGGGGTATTTTAGTTTTTGCGAACCGAATATGCTAAACCCGCAAATTTGGGTAACGTTGCGTTTTCGCCGGTTTTTCCCGTGGATGTCGCCGGACGAAACGGCGTTTAAGCGCTGGGAAATGCGCCGCGCGCTCGCCGCCGCCGGTTTCACCGACATTCAAATCACGCCGTTCGATTGGCTCCACCCGCGCGTTCCCGCCGCGTTAATTCCCGCCGTAAAATTCGGCGAAAAATTTATCGAAAATTGTCCCGTCGCGCGGGAATTTTCCGGTTCGTTGTGGATTACCGCGCGGCGGGTTCGTTAGAGTTTAGAGTTGAGAGTTAAGAGTTTATAGTTAAGAGTTTAGCAGTGGAGTATCTTAAAAATGCGCGAAGCGCAACCTCTACTGAACTCTAAACTCTAAACTCTCAACGCTGAACTCTCAACCAATCCGCGTGATATTTTCCGCGTTGGCGATACTGCCCAAGCCCATACTGCTTGCGATTTCGATGTGCGGCACGTCGGCGAGCCGGTAGCCGATTAATTTGACCGCCAGCGCGTCCGCCGCCACCATATCGCGCGACAGCAACTGATAGCCGAGCAACTTCACGTCGTTGGCGCTACCGCCTTTCGGACCGCGGGAAGTTACCACGCGGTAAGCATCGACGACGGTCAAATCGGCGGGGCGGTAAAACGGCAGGTCGGCAATCGTCTGGTGCAAATTATGGCTGTGCATAAAGCCGCGGTCCCAAATCACGCCCATATAATTTTTCAGCGCGCCCGTCATTTTCGCCCCGCCGTGATTTTTCAGCACCGGCGCGTTAATCAGCACGTCGCAGTCCAACACGGCGCGATGAATTTTCGCCGATTTCAGAATTTTTGCGCTCGCGCATTGCCGCTCGACATACGCCGACTCTTCGTGCGCCAAAAGCATTTTCCCGCCGGCGGCTTCGACGGCTTGGGCGATGCCGCTGTTTTTGTAGCACCCCTGCCAGTGGTCGCAGGTGTGGTCAAGCACGCCGACTTCGCTCGCGCCCGCCGCGAGCGCCTGCCGGACGATTTCCCCGATTAAATTCGGGTTGGTGTTGGCGGCGAGTTCCGGCGTTTTGTCCCAGCCGATATTCGGCTTGACGATAACTTTTTGCCGCGGTTTGACGAACGCGGCGATGCCGCCGAGCGCCGCGATGCCCTGCCGAAACATCGCCGCCGGGTCGTTGCCGCGCACCGCGACAACTTTATTGGCGTCATCGGGCGCCGGCGCGGACTCCGCCGCGAAGGTCTCGCGTCCGAAAATACCGGTCAATTTGCCCGCCGTAAGCGCCGCGACGAGCGACGTGGCTTTGAGAAAATCGCGTCGGTCCATTAGTTGGTCTCCTGTTTTGAGTGGTTTGACGAGTGGACGGTAGTGGAGTTTTATGCGGCGAAGCGTAATCTTGACGACAACCGTGGAAAGCGCGAAAGATGTTAGTCCGGCGACCTATTCTACGCTTGAACCTAAATTTTTGATAGACCGTAAGAACTTAACACGAATTTTCACGAATAAAAAAGAGAGATTTTTTTGTCCACGAATTACACGAATTACACGAATTAAAAAGCCGGAAAACGGACAAAAAAAATTTGGCAAGCACACTAACCTTCGCTTCGCTCGGTTTCGTGTTAATTCGTCTAATTCGTGAAAATTCGTGTTAAGTTCTTTTCGTGTTCATTCGTGGTTCTTTTTTTTTGCACGTAACGTGAGTTATTTTTCTCTTTTCTATCTCCGTGCCTCTGTGTCTCTGTGAGAAAAAAATTCGGGTTAATTCGTGTAATTCGTGGACAAAGAACCTCTTTCGTAATTCGTAATTTCTAATTGGTTTCCCGATGTCCCTTTTCGCCGACAAAATCGCCGAGTTGCCGCACATTTTGCCCGGACGGCTGACCGGTCGGGTGAAGCGCGTCGTCGGTTTGTTGGTCGAAGCCACGCCGTTGCTGTTGCCGGTCGGGAGCGTCTGCGTCATTCACGCCCGTTTGTCGAAACAGCGCATCACCGTTGAAATCGTCGGTTTTCGCGAGGACGCTTCGCTGATGATGGCGCTCGGCGAAATGCGCGGCGTTTCCCCCGGCGACCTCGTCGAAAGCGCGCAAACCGCGCAAACCGTGCCCGTCGGCGACCACCTGTTGGGGCGCGTCATCAACGGTCTCGCGCAACCTATCGACGGCAAAGGCGACCTCGCCGCCACGCAAACCCGCCCGCTGTATTGCGACCCGCCCGACCCCGTTTCGCGCCCGCGCATCACCGAGCCGTTGCCGATTGGCGTCCGCGCGATTGACGCTTTTATGACGATTGGACGCGGTCAGCGCATCGGCATTTTCGCCGGCACCGGCGTCGGCAAGTCAACGTTGATGGGAATGATTGCCCGCTTCTCGAAAGCCGAAGTCGCGGTCGTGTCGTTGGTCGGCGAACGCGGGCGCGAAGTGCGCGAATTTATCGAAAAAGAATTGGGCGAGGAGGGAATGAAAAAATCCGTCGTCGTCGTCGCGACCAGCGACCAGCCGGCGCCGGTGCGCGTGCGCTGTCCGTTTGTGGCGACGGCGATTGCCGAGTATTTTCGCGACCGCGGCAAAGACGTGGCGCTGTTGATGGACTCGGTTACGCGAATGGCGATGTCGCAACGGGACATCGGCTCGTCGATTGGCGAAGTGCCGTCGGCGGGCAAGGGCTATCCGGCGAGCGTGTTTAATTTGATGCCGCGCCTGATGGAACGTTCCGGCATTTCGCCGGCGGGGTCGATTACCGGTTTTTACACGGTGTTGGTCGAGGGCGACGATATGAACGAGCCGATTGCCGACGCGGCGCGCGGCATTTTGGACGGGCATATCATTTTGAGCCGCGACATCGCGCAGAAAAACCGCTATCCGGCGATTGACGTGTCGGCGTCGCTCTCGCGCTTGCAGTCGCAGATTGTCGGCAAAGAATTTCGCGCGGCGGCGGGCGGCTTGCGCAACGCGCTCGCGGTGTTCGCGGAAAACGAAGATATGATAAATATCGGCGGCTACGCGGCGGGGACGAATCCCGAAATCGACAAGGCGATAAAAATTATGCCGCCGCTGTTGGAATTTTTGCAACAGGGAATGGACGAGAAAGCGGACTTCCCCAAGACCGAAAAACAGTTGGTCGAACTCGCGGCGGAATTAAATCGCGGCGGCGGCGTCCCGCCGATGCGACCGCCGGCGCCGCCCGCTCGGCGTCCGGCGCCGGCGGCGGCGAGAAGATAGAGTTGAAAGTTGAGAGTTTAGAGTTGAGAGAATGAGCGCGAAGCGCGGCAATGCAAATTCCCCTCTACGGAGGGGTGGCATCGCGACGCTCTGTTTCTTTGTCGCGATGACGGGGTGGTGATTTTAATTGTGGTAACGCGAGCAACCACCCCGTCAGTCCGGCAAACCGCGCCGGACTGCCACCCCTCCATAGAGGGGAATAAGAACGGAGTAATTACGAAAAATATGGAAAACGACATATCCGCCGCCCGCTCGTGGCTAACCATCGACTTGCCGGCGGTCAAGGAAAATTTGCGCCGGCTTCGCGCCCACTGCGCGGCGCGCGGCAATTCGGTGCTGGTGATGCCGGCGGTGAAAGCCAACGCCTACAATCACGGCGCGGTCGCGGTGGCGCGCGCCGCCGTCGAAGCGGGTTGCGAGCGCTTGGCGATTGCCACCGCCGCCGAGGGCGAAGAATTGCGCCGCGCCGGTATCGGCATTCCGCTACAAATTCTCGGCGCCGTGTTGCCGGAAGAAATCCCCGCCGGCGTCGCGCGCGATTTAATTTTTAGCATCCACGATGTCGCGTCGGCGGAACGGCTGAACGCCGAGGCGACGCGCCAAGGGAAGCGCGTTGTCGCGCATCTGAAAATCGACAGCGGGATGGGGCGGCTCGGCGTGTTGCCGGACGCCGCCGTCGCGACGGCGGTGGCGGTCAGCCGTTTGCCGGCGCTTTTTTTAGAGGGCGCGTTTATGCATTTTGCCGTCGCCGCCGCCGCCGAATATAGCCGCCGGCAAATCGTGATTTTCGACGAAACGCTGGCGGCAATCGCCGCCGCGGGCGTAAAAATTTCTTTGCGGCACGCCGCGAACAGCACGGCGATTTTTCGCTATCCCGAAGCGCATTACGAAATGATTCGCCCCGGCGCGGCGGTCTATGGTTTTTACGACGACGAAACGTTGCGCGAAAAATTTCCGCTGACGCCGGTGTTGAGTTGGCGCTGTCGCGTGGCGCAAATTAAGGATTATCCGGCGGGCGTGTCGCTCGGTTACGGACGGACGGCTTTCACGTCGCGCCAAACGAAAAAAATCGCCGTGTTGCCGGTCGGTTACGCCGACGGCTACGCGCGGTATTACAGCAATCGCGCGGACGTGTTAATCGGCGGGCGGCGCGCGCCGGTAGTCGGGCGGGTGAGTATGGATTACACGCTCGTTGACATCACGGATTTGCCGCCGCTAACCGTCGGCGCGGTCGCGACGCTGGTCGGCGCGGAAGGCACGGAGCGGATTACGTTGGAAGAATTGGCGCGCCACCACCACGATATGATTCCCTATTGCGTGGCGACGGCGATTGGCGCGCGCGTCGGACGGCAAGTTGAGAGTGCAGAGTTGAGAGTTAAGAGTTGAGAGTTGAGAGTTGAGAGTTGAGAGTTGAGAGTTGAGAGAGTGGAGTTTTATTTTTAAGATGCGCGAAGCGCAACCTCTGCTCAACTCTAAACTCTTAACTCTAAACTCTAATCAAAAATCCTCCGCCAGCGCGGTAACGGCGCAGACCGCCGGTTCGCTGTCGCTTTTGCCGTCGCTCGCAATCAATTCCAAAATATACACGCCCTCCGTCATCGGCATAATCAGCAAATCCTTGTCGTCGCCGCGCATCGGCAACGCCGCGCCGGAAAGTTGTCGCCAGCGATACGTCAATTCGTCCGCGTCCAAATCGGTCGCCGAAGCGGACAGCCGGTTTTCCTTGCCGATTTCCACCGTCAAATTGTCCGGCAGAGTTACCAACGGACGATTATTCGGCGATGGAACCTTTTCCGCCGGACGCGGCGCGGGCGCGTCAGCCGGCGTATTTTTCGCGGGGCGGGCGCGGGACGTGTTGCGCGGCGACGCGTCTCGTGGCGACGTGTCGCGTGGCGTCGCGACCGGCTTAATGCTCATTCTGGGCATACGCACCGGTTCGGGTAACAGCGCGTGATTTTCCGCGATAAACGCCTCGGCGGTCAGCGGCGGCGGCTTGCCGTCGTCCGCCGTCGCGCTTCCGCCCGCGCATAACGCGATACTCACCGCGTTTAACCACTGCCATTTTGAGAATTTCATCGCGTTTTCCTCCCGTAATTTAACGTCAAAATAAGCGCAAAAGTCCATTCTTTTCGCGGCGCGCGGCGGGCAAAAAAATTTATTTTTAAGGTAAGAAATTGTTTGCGTCGCGTTTGGCAAAAGATATAAGTAGCGCCGTTTCGCAAGAAAAAGAGTTCATAAGAAGCAAAAAGAAAAAAAAGGCGGGGCGGTGGCGGACGATTTGGTCTATTTTTATGGCGGCAGTCAAAGCCGTATCGGACCGAAAGGGCAGGTCGCTTTGCCGAAACGGTTTCGCGAAGTGTTGACGGACGGCGCGCGCGGTTTGTTGATATTGCCCGGCGCGGCGCGGTGCTTGTATATCTATACTTATCAACATTTTGTCGAAGCGCGCGACCGCGCGAAAGAATACGCCGCGCGCGCCGGCAACCCCGAATTTTTCCGGCGGTTTATGGAACAGGTCGGGCAGTTGGAGTTGGACACGCAAAACCGCTTTGTGTTAAGCAAAGAATTGCGCGAGTGGGCGGGCATTGACGGGCAGGATATTTTGTTTATCGGAATGGACACGCGGATAGAGGTCTGGAGTCCGGCGGTGCGGGCGGCAATGACGCGCGACGACGAATACGAGGCGCAACGCCGGCAACAAGCGCTGAATATCTTTGGGATTTAAGATAATCATTAAAGAGCAAGAGGATTGTCCACGAATTACACGAATTACACGAATTGCACGAATTGCACGAATTGTTTTATCGGTTAAAAATCTAATTTCGTGTAATTAGTGTAATTCGTGGACAAAAAAAGTTCTTTATTTTTTTTTAATTCGTGTAATTCGTGTAATTCGTGGACAAAAAAAGTTCTTTATTTTTAGAATTTCGTGTAATTCGTGGACAAAAAGTTCTTTATTTTTTTTAATTCGTGTAATTCGTGTAATTCGTGGACAAAAAAAGTTCTTTATTTTTAATTAACGGATAAATTATTTAGATTTTCATCGAAAAAACTGTCAGGATTGCGCCGGCACAACATTTGGCTCGGCGGGGGGACAATCCTGACAGCGATTTTTTAGAGCGGGGGACTTTTCTTGGGGAAGAGAATGTGGAAACCGACGAAACGGGGGGGAGCGATGCCGGCGCTGACGACCTCGGTGAATTTTCGCGCTGGGGCGAGGTCTTGGAACAGCGCGGCGCGCAATTGCGCAAGATGGTCGGCGCGCTAACGCTGACCGGCGTCATCGAACAATGAACCTTTTTCTGCAAGGGCGGGTGTCGCGAACATTTGCGGCGCCCGTTATTTTTTTGCGGCTCTATTCAAACCGAACGAAGCGATGGTTCGCGCCTTTGTCTTTATGAAATGCTCTATTCAATTGCCCCGCGCTTTAGCGCGTGGATAGCGTTCTCGCTAATAAAAAGGGCTTTAGCCCAAACAATAATTCGGCTAAAGCCGGTGGATTTAGACCACGTTTTTTATTTTGGGCTAAAGCCCTTTATTCTTCCGACCGCGCACCACGCCTTAAAAGGCGTGGCAATTGAATAGAGCGACCGCTTTGGGAGTGCGCCTTGGTTTTTATTCCCCTCTATGGAGGGGTGGCATCGCGACGCGCCCTTTGTCGCGATGACGGGGTGGTGATTTGATAAATTATTCCGACGGTCGCCCCGCAGGGGCGGCGCGTAACAGCCCAGCGCAACGCGCTGGGTAAAAACATTTCCGACTAATTACGCGCCCTGCAAGGGCAATGCAAAAAACTCCACTGCCCTTACAGGGCGCATTTTACGGCAACGCTAACCCAGCCCGCCGCGAAAAATCAATACCGCTGATTTTTCGCTTTGGGCTGGGCTGTTATACCTTGCCGCTACGCGGCGACGGTCGGAATGATTTATCCCCCCTCAAATTTTTCCCATTTTTTTTGCAAGATTTTTTTTTTGCGATTTCTCTCAAGAACGGCGCCCGTCCGTCGTTAATCACGTCATAATTTTTCGCGAACATCTAACCAAAGAAATTTACTCGGACGGACATTCGATAAACCAAACGAAAAGGAGGGGCGTATGGCGCAAGCGGTTTGCGGTGGGAAGGTTACGGTTAAGTTCTGCGGTTGCTTTTAAGCGTTAAACGCTGTTGACACGATGTCGGCGGCTTTTCTAAACCGGCGAACCATGATGGGACGCCAAACTCAAGGAGGGTATCACTATGGCTATGGCTATTGCGCACAATCTCAACGCGGTGGGGATTCAACGGACTTTGAATCAGAGCAATTCTTCGCTGTCCGGCTCGCTCGAAAAACTTTCGACCGGCTACAAAATCAACAAGGGTTCCGACGACCCGTCCGGCTTGGTTATCAGCGAATTGTTGCGCTCGCAAACCAACGGCATCGCCCGCGCGGTGCAAAACACCCAAGAAGCGAACAACGTTCTCGGCATCGCCGAAGGCGCGCTCAACGAGATGAACAACATCTTGACGAAAATGCG
>JAISJR010000059.1 GCA_031261425.1 Planctomycetota bacterium | reverse complement strand
GCGATGGCGTCATTAACAGCGTCGATCTTGCTTTCAATCCCGCTTTTTACGTTACCGGCGGTTTCGTCGGCAACCATTTCGCCCTTGACAATTGCGGCGGCAAGCGCGGCTTTGGCGGCATCTATTTCATCCTGTGTCCCTGTGGTAAGGGTAGTGAAGAGCACGGTGGCGCTACCTGTGCCGTTGGCGAGGTCAAAAGCGGCTTCATTGGTGTAACCGAGCGCCAGCACCATGGCGGCGGCATCGGTGGCGGCGCCGGTAACGGCGTCGTTAACCAAACCGGTGACGGCGTTGGTTAACGTCGTCGTCGTAGATTGAACATCCGTATCCATAAAAATGGTGTTATTTACGTTGTTGACAGCGCCTTCAAGGACATCTTGAATCGACGCGGCGTGAACGGGCGCCGCAAACATCATCCCCGCCGTGAGCGCGACCGCCGACAGCAACTTCCACCCCCGCGCCGTGGCGCGTTGCCTCCGCAAACTCTTGAAACTTTTCATAACCCATCCTCCTCTAAAAAAGAAAAAAGTGACCGAAAAAAACAAAAAAACGCCCGAATCCAAAATGGATTCGGGCGTTTCCAAAAAAATCAAATTGACGCGAACTAATGGCAATAAAAAAAGGACGCCATTACCGCGTCCAGACCAAGGACCTTCCAGAGCCCCATACTCACAACGCTAATAAACAGCGCCCCGGCGGGGCACAGTCGCGAGTATGGGAAAGGTAGAAACTGGAAGGTTTTGGTCTGTCCCATTTTGTTAGCCGCTATAAACGGCTGTTTGTCTGACGCTAAATTCTGTGGCTGATAGAATTTTTCCTTTTAAGAATTTTTAAGGGCTTTAAGCGGTTTAAGGATTTTAAGAAAATTAAGAAACGCAAGGGCGCAATCTTTTAACTCTCAACTCTAAACTCTAAACTCTGCTCTTCTCACCGCCGCCCTTGACAATATCGGTGAAATCCGACCAGTCCTCGACCTTAAACACCCGAATATCCCGCACCGATTTCCGAAACCATTCGATTCCCGACAAGGCGCTTATCGCCCGATACGCCGCCGCGATGCCATTTTCGCCGCCTTGGTAAAGATAAACGCTCCCTTGCGCCGCCTCAAACCCGCTTTTACGCAATTCGGTGGAAATTTCAAAATAAGCGTTGTTGTAAGGGTCGCCGTAGTTGTTGCGCAAATCCGCAATGGTCATATCAAAGGCAATGGCATACATCGCGTTCTCCTTATCGGCACAATAAGGCGGCGCACTATAAAGAATTTACCCGCCGCCGCAATACCCTTTCAAAATTAAAGTTTAGAGTTTAGAGTTGAGAGCTGAGAGAGTGGAGTTTTTATTTTTAAGTATGCGCGAAGCGCAACCACTGCTCAACTCTTAACTCTCAACTCTGAACTCTCTCTCTACAGTCCGTTCAGCAATGATTTCATATCCGCCATCCCGACGACTTTGCCGTCGTCATCGACAATCGGTATTTCGGCGATGCGTTTTTGCCGCATCACGGCTAAAATTTCGCCGGCGGGGGTCGCTTCGTGGGCGGAGGCGCAGGGCGCGGTCATAAATTTTTCCACCGGTTGCGACAACACGTCGCCGGTCGGGTGTTGGAAACTCCGCCGCAAATCGCCGTCGCAAAAAATGCCCGCCAAGGTTCCGTCGCTCTCGTTGACGACCGTCGCCGCGCCGCTGTGCGCGTTGGTAATGGCGAGCAACGTCGCCGCCACGGTGGTCGCCGGCGCGACGACGGCGTGATTGGCGCCGCGCCGCATAAAGTTGCGAATGGGCGCGGCTTTTTTGCCGAGCGCGCCGCCGGGGTGAAACACCGCGTAGTCCCGCAATTGAAAATTTTTCCGCCGCATCAAACCCATCGCCAGCGCGTCGCCGAGCGCCAACATCGCCGTCGTGCTGGCGGTCGGCGCCAGTCCTAACGGACACGCCTCTTTGATGTCGCCGAGCCACAGCGTGATGTCGGCTTGCGTCGCCAGCGTCGAGCGCGCGTTGCCGGTGATGGCGATAATTTTCGCGCCGATTTGCCGAATCCCCAGCAACATCCGCGCGATTTCGTCGCTTTCGCCGGAGTTGCTAAGCACGAGGCAAACGTCGTCGGCGTCGAGCATTCCCAAATCGCCGTGCGCGGCTTCCGCCGGATGAAGCGTGAACGACGGCGTGCCGGTGCTGGCGAGCGTCGCCGAAATTTTCCGCGCGATTAAGCCGGCTTTGCCCATTCCGCTCAACACCAACCGCCCCTTCGCGGCGCAAATTAAATCGAGCGCCGCGACGAAACGCTCGTCCAATAAATCGCGCAGTTGCCGCAAGGCGGCAATTTCCACGTCAATCACTTCGCGCGCGTAATGAAGCATTTGGTTCTCCCTTCTAAAAGGAGAGTTGAGAGTTAAGAGTTTAGAGTTAAGCAGTGGAGTTATTTCAAAAACGCGCGAAGCGCAACCTTTGCTTAACTCTCAACTCTCAACTCTCAACTCTGTTTCACTTTATTTCCCCATACACTTTTTTATACACGCGCTCGATTTTTTCGTTGAATTTTTCGAGGTCGTGAATCGCCGGACGGTCGCTCATCACTTGTTTGATGCGCGCCGCGATTGACGCGCGGTAGTCGCGGTCGTCGAGCAACCGGCGGCAAATCGCCAGATACTCGTCTTCGTTGTTCGCCACCAATTCGTCCAGACCGTCCTCGCGCAACAGCGCCGCGCCTTGTCCGCCGCAAACCGTCCGCGTCCCCATCGCCACGATGGGCATTCCTAAAGCCAACGGGTCGAGCAACGAAGTCGCGCCGGAATATGGAAAACTGTCGAGGTAAATATCGCCGAGCGCCATCAATTGGCGCACGTCGGCGCGGCGCGGCAACGGTTGCATCAACACCTGAAACCGCGACGGCGCGATGCCGTGTTTGGCGCACGCCGCCGCGACGCGCCGGACAAAATCCTCTTTGGCGTAGTTCATCGACCAAAACGGATTGAACGGAAACAACAGCATCGTCGCGCGCGGACGCGCCGCGAGCAGACGCGCCCAAAAGTCCAGCAACTCGGCGCGGAGTTTGTAATAGTTCGCGCCGCTGACCAAAATTTCTCCCTCCGGCGGCAAACCGAAATTTTCGCGCGTGAACGCGATATTCGGCGACGGCGGCTCCACCGGCGCGGGACGAAAACAGATGCCGGAGCCGTCGAGGTAGTATAATTTTTCGGTGAAATCGTTCGGGTCGAGATGCAAATCGCGCCCGACGATAAAGCCGTCCACCGCCGGCAACGCCGTCGTGTGCGGCTGACAAAACATCACCAATTGTTTCCGCGCCACGCGATACATTCCCGCCAAGCAAGCATTGTTCACCACGCTCGACGTGTTGGTAACCATTAAAAACAGGTCGTAGTCGCCGGCGCGCCAGCGGTCGAGATTTTTCCAGCCCTCTTCCGGCGGCGAGATAATTAAATTTTCCGCGCCGTATTTGGCGACAAATTCGTCCATTAGCGGCGTGCGCTCCGGCATACTGAGAAACGCCGTCACGGCAAATTTTTTCGGCGAGAGATTCATAAAGAACGGCAAGGTGGCGAGCGTTTCCGGCGAGGCGACGAACGATTTTAATTCGACGGCGAGTTTGATTTTGCCGCGCCCGCGAAACGGGGCGGGGCGCCAATTCGCGGCGGTGGGATTGTAAGCGGCGCACAGCGCGGCGGCGGCGCGGGCGCGCGCGGCGAGCATCGGCAACACCGGCGCCGACGCGGCGAAATACGCCAACTTATAGGCGCGGAGATTCAGAAATTCGTTCCACCCTCGGCGCACGGCGGCGACGGGGTCGGGACGCGCCCATTTTTCCAACAATTGATAGGCGCGGGTGAAAATCGGAATCCACCGGTCAACGTCGCCGATTTCGGCGACCGGCAACGGATGATTAAACACGCGGTCAAAAAAATCCGCCACCACTTGCGCGTCGGTCTCGGCAAGGTCGGGCAATTTTAGGTCGAACATTATGGGAGTCCTTTTTGTTTAGAGTTGAGAGTTTAGAGTTGAGAGTTGAGCAGAGGTTGCGCTCCGCGCATCTTAAAAATAAAACTCCACTCTCTCAACTCTCAACTCTCAACTCTCTCTTTTGAAGAGGCGCAAAAATGTCTGCCGAATTTATTGAAATCATCGGCGCGGGCGAGCATAACTTGCGCCGCGTCAACCTGAAAATTCCCCGCGACTGTCTGTGCGTCATCACCGGTCTCTCCGGCTCCGGCAAATCGTCGCTCGCGTTCGACACGATTTTCGCCGAAGGTCAGCGGCGCTACATCGAATCGCTCTCCGCCTACGCCCGCCAATTTTTGCATAATTTGCAAAAGCCGAACGTCGAGCAAATCACCGGACTGCCGCCGACGATTGCGATAGAACAGCGCAAAGGGCAAAGCAATCCGCGCTCGACCGTCGCCACGATTACCGAAATTTACGATTATATGCGCCTGCTTTACGCGCGCGCCGGCGACGCCCATTGCCCGCGTTGCGGCAAGCCGATTGCCAAACAAACGCCGCAACAAATCGTCGATAATTTGCTCGCGCTCGGCGACGGCAAACGCGCCGTCGTTTATTCGCCGCTCGTCCGCGGGCGCAAAGGCGAATATCGCGAAGAATTGAAAAAACTCAAACGCGACGGCTATTTGCGGATTCGCCTCGACGGCGAACTGCGCGAAATCGCCGGACTTGAAGCCGTCCCCGGCAAAAACAACAAGCACCATCTCGATGTCGTCATCGACCGGTTGACTCTCAAACGCGACGACCGTTTGCGCCTCGCCGAAGCCGTCGAAAAAGCGTTGGCGATGAGCGGCGGTTTGGTCGTCGCCGCCATTGAAACCGCGCCGCAAAAATTCGCCGACACGCTTTACTCGGCGCGCTACGGCTGTCTCGACTGCAACTTTTCTTTTCCCGATTTAGAGCCGCGAATGTTTTCGTTCAACACGCCCTACGGCGCCTGTCCGGTCTGCGACGGACTGGGGCATAAACTGGAACTCGACCCCGGCTTAATCGTTCCCGACCCGACGAAGAAAACCGGCGCCGCCATCGCGCCGTGGCGCAAGGGAATGATGGCGATGTATTACAACGACCGTCTGCGCGCGTTTGCCCGCGCCTATCGCATCGACCTGGAAACGCCGTTTGCGGATTTGCCGGCGAAAATTCGCCACGCGCTGATTTATGGCGACGAAGCGCGCGATTGGGAGGGCGTGATTCCCGATTTGCACGGGCGGTTTCACAAAACCGAAAGCGACGGCGTCAAGGAATACCTCAATACTTTTATGTCGAGCCAACCGTGTCCGCAATGCGGCGGCGAGCGGCTGAAACCGGAAGCGTTGGCGGTGAAAATCGGCGGCGAAAACATCGCGCAATTTTCGCGGCGCACCGTCGTCCACGCGCTCGACTTCATCGAAAAACTGCGCTTCGACGCCGAGCGCGAAATCATCGCCGCGCCGATTAAAACCGAAGTCCGCAACCGGCTGAATTTTCTCGTCGATGTCGGGCTGGACTATTTGACGCTCGACCGGATGGCGGGCAGTTTGTCCGGCGGCGAAGCGCAACGGATTCGGCTGGCGAGTCAGGTCGGTTCGGGACTCGTCGGCGTGTGCTACGTTTTGGACGAGCCGACGATTGGCTTGCATCAGCGCGACAACGACCGGTTGCTCGCGACGCTCCGCAAAATGCAGCGACTCGGCAATTCCGTGATTGTGGTCGAACACGACGAGGACGTGATTCGCGCCGCCGATTATTTGGTCGATGTCGGACCGGGCGCGGGCGCGCAAGGCGGGGAAATCGTCGCGGCGGGGACGGTGGCGGAAGTCGCGGCGAATCCGGCGAGCGTTACCGGCAGATTTTTATGCGGCGCGGAAAAAATCGCGCCGCCCGCGGCGCGGCGCCCAGTCGATTTGAAAAATAATTGCCTCAAATTATGCGGCGCGAGCGGCAACAATCTGCGCCACATCGACGCGGTTTTTCCGCTCGGCGTTTTGACCTGCGTAACCGGCGTGTCCGGTAGCGGCAAAAGCACGTTGGTCACGCAAACGTTGAGCAAAATTTTACAGCGGGAAATCAATCGCGGACGCGACCAACCCGCGCCCTACGACAAAATCGCCGGACTGAAAAACGTGGACAAAGTCATCATCATCGACCAGTCGCCGGTGGGCAAAACCTCGCGGTCTAATCCGGCGACTTACACCGGCGCGTTCGGCGACATTCGCGACCTGTTCGCGAAAACGCCGGAGGCGCAATTGCGCGGCTACGACGCGGGGCGGTTTTCGTTCAACGCGCTCGGCGGCGGCGGGCGTTGCGAACACTGTCAGGGCGCGGGCGAGATGAAAATCGAAATGCATTTTTTGCCCGACGTGTTCGTGCCGTGCGAGCATTGCGGCGGGACGCGCTACAATCGCGAAACGCTGGAAGTGAAATACAAAGGCAAAAACATTGCCGAGGTTCTCGCGATGACGATTGCCGAAGCCGGCGAATTTTTCGCGCCGGTGCCGATGATTAGGCAAAAATTAAGCACGCTCGTCGCCGTCGGGCTGGACTACATCGCGCTCGGTCAAAGCACGACGACGCTCTCCGGCGGCGAGGCGCAACGAATGAAACTCTCGGCGGAATTGGCGAAACGCGCGACCGGACGCACGGTCTATATTCTCGACGAGCCGACGACGGGCTTGCATTTCGCCGACATCCGTAAACTGCTGGACGTGCTGAACCGTTTAATCGACCGCGGCAATACGGCAATCATCATCGAACATAATTTGGACGTGATTAAAAGCGCGGATTGGCTGATTGATTTGGGACCGGAAGGCGGCGCGCGCGGCGGACAAATTCTCGCGGCGGGAACGCCGGAAACCGTCGCGCAAACGGCGGGAAGTTTTACCGGGAAGTATTTGGCGCGGGTGGTGTGAATATGTATGAAAAAGTGTAGCAATATAAAATGCTTGTCGCGCGCTATTTGCCGCTGCTTATTCCGCACGTTGCCGCAATGCAATCGCGCGATATAATCGCGCAAGCGGTGATTAAAAAGGAACCTTTATGACCGAATGGCGTTGTGGCGGCGCTCGAATTTTGGCAGTTAGTCGGCAGAAAAAACGCGCAAAAAAACGGCATCGACTTTTTGGGCTGGGATTTCGCTTTCAACGTGAACGAAATCGCCGCGCAATTTCTCGCGGCGAATAAAGTCCACACGGCTTTAAAAAATTCTGCGCGAAGTGTTGGAGAAAAAGCGGTCAAATCAGGCGACATCAAATTTTACGAATTGGCGGCGCTGACGGTCAAAGTCAAAACAAGGTGGAGGTGAAGTGAATTTTTTTATTGGCAAGTAAGTTCAATGATGAAAGGCAAGCAATGCTACTACGATTAAAGGTAAAAAACTTTCTCTCGTTTTACGAAGAAACCGAATTTAATATGTTTCCCAATGTTAAATGGGAGCGTTTCTCCAACCATATCTATGCGGATATGGCGGCGCCGGTATTGAAACAAGCCGCGATTTACGGCGCCAACGGGTCGGGAAAATCAAATTTTGTTGCGGCGTTGGGCGTATTGCGTAATGTGGCGGTACGGAGCGACGCACTGAAAAACTTCCCCATTACGCCGAATAAATTTCGTTTAGCCAGTGAAAACAATCAGGAGCCGATTAGTTGGGAAATTGAATTTTTCCAGCAAGGTAAGGGTTTTATTTACCGCATCGCTGTCGATGATGGAAAAATTGTTAATGAAGAATTATGGCGCTCGGAGATGGGACAGGGAAAGAATAAGCGGATATTTAAGCGCGAAGGCGAACAATTGACAATGGAATGTGGAGTTGATAAACAAGTTCAGCAAATGACGGCTAAATTATTAAGAAATAGTCCGCTATCTTCATCGCTTTCGCTGAATCATCAGTTCCCATTTTTATGCGATGACGACGCTGGGGTGGCATATGAATGGTTTCATAAGCATCTGGTTATTTTATCGCTTCATTTTGTTGATTCGAGTTTGATTAGCCGCCTGTCGCGCGACAAAAACTTTTTGCACTATGTCAGTCAAGTTATCGAAGAAATTGGATTGGGCGTTAATCAAATCCGCGTCGATGAAAAGACGTTTCAAGAAGTTGTTGACGCAGGACTTGATAAGTTTCGTCCGTTTCCGCCAGAAAACATCTTAAATCGGATAGGGGAGAAAGTATCGGCGGTGCAGTTCCAAAATAATAAAATCGTTTCTTGCATAGAGGAAAATGAACATAAACAAAAGGTATTAAAAAGATTACTTTTCAATATGGTCGGAATGGATGGTTTTTCGGCGGATTTAGAATCTGAAATCCAGTCCGATGGCACTACGCGAGTGATCCATCTTTTGCCTGCGCTGTTTAACCTAAAAAGTCACCAACTCGTTTATGTGATTGACGAAATTGAAAACAGTATCCATCCGAATTTAATCGTCAGTTTAATCAAACATTTTTCGATGACGCCAACGCAAGGGCAACTCATTTACACCACGCACGAAACGGAGTTGCTTAACGTGCAGGAAATATTACGCCCCGATGAAGTGTGGTTCACCGAAAAATCCTACGGTGCCACTAAAATGTATTCGCTAAATGACTTTAAACTGAATAACGATATCAATATCAAAAACGGCTATTTAGCAGGGCGCTATGGTGCGATTCCGTTTATTGGTGATTTAGGAGCGAGTGATGAGTAGTAATCGCTATCAAAAAGACGGCTGTAATCGTAAAGAATTACCACCCATCGCTAAATCAAAAGAACCGGCGTTGGTAACCAATCCGGTTGCCATTACCGCTCCGGTCGGTTATAGCAAAGAAGCGGGAGAAAGAAGTCCCGCGCTGTTTGTTATTGTGGTCGGCGGCACGAAAAGGGAACTGTTATATTTTAATCCGTTGAAAAAGTTTCCGCGAATAAAAGTCGAGGTCATTTATGAAGACCCGAAGCGCCCTCGAGAAAGCGGCTTGCCGCCGAAACGACTTTACGACGTGGCGACCGCGAAAAAAGAAGAACTGCGCGACAGCGCGCTTGCCGACGACCGCGACCGATTTTATTTGGTAAGCGATGTTGACGAATTTATGTCGCAATTGTTAGAAATTAAACCCAAATGTGAAGCCGAACATTTTAAGTTGATAGTCAGCAATCCGTGTTTTGAAATATGGCTGTATTATGGGAAATGTGTCGAAAAACCACCGCACGATTTCGATATTCCAACGGATGCGAAAAAAATCAGTAAAAGTTTCAAAACGTATCTGGGAGAGAGAATTGAGGGCGGCATTGATTCGCGCAAAGCCATTAATAGTATAAAAACTGCCAACAAAAACGCTCGCACCGTTTATGAAGAAGATGGCAACGGCATCCCGACTTTATTTTCAACCGCGATGTTTTTGTTAGCGGAAGATTTGTTGCCGCTGATTGGAACGGATATTGGGGTAAATAAAACCAAAAGCAACTATAGCCTAACCGCAAAAGCGGTGCCGCCGAAGCGAATATGTTCGACATCCAAAAGCAACTGACCCGGCGCCGCGTGTGCCGACAATTCGGCATTTGAAAAAATTATCCGCCCCAAAGTGATTGAACAAAAAAGAGCCGCAACTGCTCGCCGCCACGCCGGATAACGTTTCAAATTCGCCCCAACACCTCCATCAGCGCGCGGCGGTTTTTGTAGCGAACGCCATAATCCGCCACTATCTCGGCAACAACCGCGGTGCCGCCGTGGATTTTGCCCATTTTCCGCAACAGTTTCGCAAGGTAATCATAATAGTTGCGACCGACGTTCTTTTCCGCGTAAGCATCAAGCGCGCGTCGAAACAGCGCCAGCGTTCGTTCGGGAAAATCGGGCGCGAAAACGCGATAATATTTTTCAATCATCTTGAGCGCCGGATGCTTTTCGAGATGTTCCAATAAGCGCGCGGCGGCGCTTTCGGCGGCGAATAGTTCCGCGACGGGGTCGTGGTGGAAATTCGCTTGCCGCCGGTAATGACGGAGCAATTTTTCCAACTCTTTGCCCCATTCTTCCGCGCTAAAAGTGGCTTTATAGCGACGAAAGTATTCCTCGTCAAAAGAATGCTCAATCAACAAAAAGGCAAGGCGGCGCATCTCCGGCACGTCATTTTCTTCGCGGGCAATGTTTAACAATAAAACCTGCCATTCTCGGTTGTAATACGGGGCGTTCGCCTCGTCAATTTCGACGCAGAACATCGTGTGCTTATCGTCGCGAGGCGGGACTTTCGCCGCCGCGCGTTTATTCAGCAAGTCATAAATAAGCGCTTTTGCCGCCGCGAACTGCTTTTCCGCGAACATCTTTTCGGCAAGGATTTGACGAAAATCATCAATTTGGAGGTTATCTTCCAGCACGGCGATTGCCGCGGCTTCTTGCCCGATTGACCGGTAAAAATCAATTTTCCGCTGTAATACTTGTTGCGCTTCGTCGGAAGTTTTATCCTGAATTTCCGCCAGCAAGGCGTCCTGCAACGCGATAAAGCCGTCCGGATTCGCTTCCGGCGCGACCTGCGCCAAAAGACGGTGAAAGCCGTTCTGAAAACCCGCATCGGCATATTTGGGCTTTTTCATTTCGGTTATGCAATAGGCAAAAATTTCTTTGGCGTTCACGCCGTCGCGTCCGACCGTTTTCCCTAAAATTTCCAACGGTTGGTCTTGATAGTAGCCGTCAACATAGTAAATAACGTCGTCGCCGGCGGCGTGCAACCACGCGGCAAATTCTTCAATCGCCGCCTTGCAGATTAGCGCCGCTTCCGCCGCGTTGCCTTCATCGATGTGGGCGGCGGCTTTCTTAAGCCAGCGATTAAGCGGTTCAAGTTCGACGAGTTCTTCCCTTTCGGCAAGACGGTTCACATTAAAACGAATCCGTTTCAACACGTCGCGCAAAATGGCGATGTATTTATTGCCGCCTTTCTCCGGCGTTCGCTTGGCAAACTCCAACCAAATCGCATTCGTTAAGGTCGGATTATGTTTCGCTTCCCGCACAATAAATTGATACAATTCGTCGCGCGTCAGGTCTTTCAGCACTCGCGTTACACCGCCTTTGCCGGCAGGTTGGGGCTCCGCCGCGGCGCGCTCGGCAATCGCGGCTTCCACCATCCCGATATGCTTGCAGGGCGATGCGGGATTAGGGCAAGAACACTCGCGCCGCCCGCCGGTCGTGATTTGGATGGTGTAAATGCCGTAATTCCCCTGGTATTTCGCCTGCCAATGGTTTGCGGACAATTCCTGTAAATCAATGATGCCGGTCATACGCATCGCGCCCTTGTTTGATTTGGGTGAAAAACCATTTTCGTTTTATGGCACCGTAAATTCAAGACCGATAGGCGTAAAATTCGCCTTTCCGCCCCGCTCCCCGCTCTTGCAAAACCCCCCGTCAATTCAACAATTGCCGCGTTTTTTTATGACGCGCGTCGCGTTGCGTTTTTCGCGCCCGCGCCCGTCGCTAACACCGCAGAAAAAAGGACTGCTTATGCCTACGCGCACCGGACTGCCCGCCCCGTCGGGACTTTACGACCCGCAAAACGAACACGACGCTTGCGGCGTCGGTTTTGTCGCGAACCTTGACAACGAACCGAGCCACGAAATCGTCCGTCAAGGCATCGCGATTCTCGAAAACTTAATGCATCGCGGCGCCGCCGGCGGCGACCCGGAAACCGGCGACGGCGCGGGCATTCTCACCGCCATTCCCGACGCTTTTTTCCGCAAGGTTTTGGGCGTCCGCTTGCCCGAACGCGGCAAATACGCCGTCGCGATGCTCTTCGGCGGCGAGGGCAAGGAAAAAGAAATCGAAGAAATTCTCGCCGCCCGCCGCTTGAAAATTCTGACTTGGCGCGAGGTGCCGGTTGACCCCGCCGCCTGCGGTCGCGCCGCCCGCGCCGTCCTGCCGAAAATCCGCCAACTGTTTGTCGCGCGCGACGAAAACGCCGCCGCCCAAGCCGACAAATACGAGTTCGCGAGCGCCGGTTGGGAGCGCCTGCTGTTTGTCGTCCGCCGCGCCATTGAACAACGTTTTCCCGAAATCGCCGTGTGCAGTTTTTCCGGTCGGAGCATCGTCTATAAAGGTCTGCTTCTCGCCAAACAAATCACCGACTTTTATCCCGATTTAAGCGACGCGGCGTTCGTCTCGCCGCTCGCGCTCGTCCACCAGCGTTACAGCACCAACACTTTCCCGACGTGGAAACTCGCGCATCCGTTCCGCTACCTCGCCCACAACGGCGAAATCAACGCGCTACGCGGCAACCTCAATTCCGAGCGCGCGCGCGAGGCGTCGTATCGGAGCGAACTGTTTGCGGACGCCGATTTGCAGGCGTGCTTCCCGCTCATCGACCCGCAACAAAGCGACTCGGCGTGTCTCGACAATATGCTGGAATTATTGGTTCTCGCCGGTCGCTCGTTGCCGCACGCGATGGCGATGTTGATTCCGCAACCGTGGGGGACGCGCTACGCGCTCGGCAAAGACGTGCGCGGCTTTTTTGAGTATCACTCGATTTTAATGGAACCGTGGGACGGTCCCGCCGCCGTCGCGTTTTCCGACGGCATTAACGTCGGCGCGTTGCTCGACCGCAACGGTCTGCGTCCGTTGCGTTGGACGCTGACCACCGACCAGACGTTTATTCTTGCGTCCGAGACCGGCGTGCTGACCGTGCCGCCGGAAAAAGCGCGGCACAAGGGGCGCATCAAACCGGGCGAAATGATTTACTGCGACCTCGAAAAAAAGCGCCTGATTTTCGACGCCGAAATCAAGAGTCAACTCGCCCGCGAAAAACCGTATCGCCGCTGGGTGGCGGACAACCGCCTCAACGTCAGCGGTTTGTTCGGCGAGGTCGCGCCCGCCGAGCCGAGCCACGATTTGCTCGCGCAACAACGCCTCTTCGGTTGGAGTCGCGAAGACGTTTCGGTGTTGGTCAAGCCGATGGCGGCGACCGGCTACGAGCCGACCGGCTCGATGGGCAACGACTCCGCGCTCGCGATTTTATCGACCGAGCGTCCGTTGCTTTACAACTATTTTAAGCAACTGTTCGCGCAGGTGACCAATCCGCCGATTGACCCGATTAGGGAGGAATTGGTGATGTCGCTGACGACGTATATCGGCAATCCGGCGAACATTTTGGCGGACGGCGCCGAGCAGGCGCGGGTCATCAAACTCAATCGCCCGCTTCTCACCGACGAAGACATTACGCGGCTCTGTCAGGCGAAAGACCCGAATTTCCGCGCCGGCGTGTTGCCGATGGCGTGGACGCACGATTTGGAATTGGCGTTGGACGCGCTGGCGCGGGACGCGCTGGCGGCGGTGCGGAGCGGCACGCGGATTTTGATTTTGTCCGACCGCGGCTTGTCGGCGGAGGTCTATCCGTTGCCGGCGTTGCTGGCGTTGTCGGCGGTCAACCGCGCGCTCGTCGCCGCCGGTTTGCGGGCGCCGGTCGGCATTATCGTGCAGTCCGGCGAAGTCCGCGAAGTGATGCATTACGCGGTGTTGCTCGGTTTCGGCGCGACGGCGATTAACCCGTATTTGGCGTTGCAAACGGTTACGGATTTGGCGGCGAGCGACGCCATCAAGCCCGACCCCGCCCAAGCGGCGGCGAACTACATTCGCGCGGTCGGCAAGGGGTTGCTGAAAATTATGTCGAAGATGGGCATTTCGACCTTGCGCAGTTACCGCTCGGCGCAAATTTTCGAGGCGGTCGGTTTGGACCAAAGCGTCATCGACAAGTATTTCCCCGGCACGGTGTCGCGCGTCGGCGGCGTCAATATCGCCGGTCTCGCGCGCGAAACCCGCGAGCGGTGCGACGCGGCGCGGCGTCCGGCGGAGATGTTGAAGTCCGGCGGCGAATACGCTTTCCGGCGCGACGGCGAGCGGCATCTCTGGACGCCGGACGCGCTTGCCGCGTTTCGGACGGCGGTGCAAACCAACGACGCGGCGCAATACGCGACCTACGCGCGGCTGATTAACGAACAGGGCGAGCGGCGTTGCACGTTGCGCGGGCTGTTTGCTTTTGCCGCGACCGCGCCGATTCCGCTGGAACAAGTGGAGCCGGTCGCGGCGATTGTCAAACGGTTTGTTTCCGGCGCGATGTCGCTCGGCTCGATTAGTCCCGAAGCGCACGAAGCGATTGCGATTGCGATGAACCGCTTGGGCGGAATGAGCAATTCCGGCGAAGGCGGCGAAGACCCGTTGCGCGAGACACCGCGCGCCGCGGGCGAATACCAAGGCGCCGACCGGCGGAGCGCGATTCGGCAAGTCGCGAGCGGACGCTTCGGCGTAACGATTGCGTATCTCGCCGGCGCGAAGGAATTGCAAATCAAAATGGCGCAGGGCGCGAAGCCCGGCGAGGGCGGACAATTGCCGGGGCATAAGGTCAATCAGGACATCGCGCGCGTCCGCCATTCGATGCCCGGCGTAACGCTGATTTCGCCGCCGCCGCACCACGACATTTATTCGATTGAGGACTTGGCGCAGTTGATTTACGACTTGCGCAACTCCAACCCCGAAGCGCGGGTGTCGGTGAAATTGGTGTCGGAAGTCGGCGTCGGCACGGTGGCGGCGGGCGTGGCGAAAGGCAACGCCGACGTGATTCTCATCAGCGGACACGACGGCGGCACGGGCGCCTCGCCGCTGACCAGCATCAAACACGCGGGACTGCCGTGGGAATTGGGATTGGCGGAAGCGCAACAAACGCTGGTGCTAAATCACCTGCGCGGGCGGGTGCGCTTGCAAGTTGACGGGCAAATGAAAACCGGTCGCGACGTGGTTATCGGCGCGTTGCTCGGCGCGGAAGAGTTCGGTTTCGCGACGACGGTGTTGGTGTGTTTGGGGTGCGTGATGATGCGCAAATGCCACGAAAACACCTGTCCGGTCGGCGTGGCGACGCAAGACCCCGAAATGCGGAAATACTTCAAGGGCAAGCCGGAATACATCGAAAATTATCTCCGTCTGCTCGCGGGCGAAGTGCGCGAAATTTTGGCGGGACTCGGCTTGCGGTCGTTGGACGAAGCGATTGGGCGGAGCGACTTGCTGAAATTCGACCGCGCGCTCGATTTCTACAAAACGAAAAATCTCGATTTCTCGGCGATTTTCCAGCCGGCGACCGGCGACGCGGTGCGCTTCCAAACCCGCGCGCCGACGGAGGTCAGTTTCGACCAAACCGCATTGTTGCCACGTCTGCAAGAGAGCGTCGCGACCGGCAAACCGGCGGAATTAAATCTCGCCATCAAAAATATCCACCGCACTTGCGGAACGATGTTGTCGTGTTTGGTGGCGCGAAAATTCGGCGCGGCGGGCTTGCCGGCGGACACGATAAAAATCAATTTGACCGGCACGGCGGGGCAGAGTTTCGGCGCGTTTCTCGCGCCGGGCGTAACGCTCAACCTCGTCGGCGAAGCCAACGATTACGTCGGCAAGGGTTTGTCGGGCGGGAAAATCGTCATCAAAGTTGACCCGCGCGCGCAATTGACGCCGAGTAAAAATTCGATTGCCGGCAACGTGATTGGCTACGGCGCGACCAGCGGCAAAGCGTTTTTCGGCGGACAGGTCGGCGAGCGATTCGCGATTCGCAACAGCGGCGCGACGTTCGTCGCCGAGGGCGCGGGCGACCACGGTTGCGAATATATGACCGGCGGGCGCGTGGTGATTTTGGGCGCGGTCGGCGTGAACTTCGCGGCGGGAATGTCCGGCGGTCTGGCGTATGTCTATGACGAAAACGGCGACTTCGATTTGAAGTGCAACTGCGACACGGTGGACTTGGAAATCGTCCACCCCGACTCTGCCGACGAAAGCGAATTGTTGGACTTGATTCGCGAACACCTCGCGCACACCGACAGCGCGAAAGCGCAGGCGATTTTGACGAACTGGGTCGAAGAGCGCTACCGCTTCGTCAAGGTTTTCCCGGTCGAATACAAACAACTGCTGAACGCCAACGCCAACGCGAAAGGGCAGGAGTGAAACGGGTGAAACCGGCGAACAAACAGTCGGTTACAAATTGTAACCGACTGAAAATGTTTGCCGCCGTCTAAAACTATCGTCACCGAGGAAATTTATGGGCAACATAAAAATCTTTGAAAACCGGAAAATCCGCACGCATTAACTATGCGGCGGGGCTTTTAAGGAAAACGAGCGGGGTAAGCGGATTAAGGAAAGTTAAGGGTTTTAAGGATTTTCAAGAACCGCAACT
Organism: Planctomycetota bacterium; assembly: GCA_031261425.1. Lineage (GTDB taxonomy): Bacteria > Planctomycetota > SZUA-567 > SZUA-567 > SZUA-567 > MS499-59. The sequence goes on along the minus strand of JAISJR010000059.1, from coordinate 41,631 downwards.
TTCAACTATTCCCTAATTTTCTCCTTCTTGACTCGGTGTCGGCGGCTAACGAAAATCTCCGTCGTTGAATTTATCATCATATAGGATTTCGGCGGGAGTATTCCCGTCGGCTTTTTTTTTCGACTTCACGGCAGGGTAATTTATGGTCAGGCATCGGATTTTAAGCGAACGGGCGGCGGGCGGCAAACCGAGCGCCACTTTGGCGATTTCCGCGCGCGCGAAAAAAATGAAAGCCGAGGGCGCGGATGTCGTCAGTTTCGCCGCCGGCGAGCCGGATTTTCGCACGCCGCCGCACATCTGCGACGCGGCGATTAAAGCCATTAACGACGGCGCGCATTTTTACACCGCCAGTTCCGGCACGCCGGCGCTGAAAAAAGCCGTCTGCGAGCGGATGCGGCAGGACATCGGCGTCAATTACGACACCGACCAGGTGATTGTCAGCCCCGGCGCGAAATTCTCGCTGTTTCTCGCGTTCGCCGCCTTGCTCGACCCGGGCGACGAAATTTTATTGCCGTCGCCGTTCTGGGTGAGTTACCCGGAAATCGCGAACATTTTCGGCGTCAACGTCATCGACGTGCCGACCGCGCCGAATTTCACGCTGACGGCGGAAATGTTGGAAGCCAAAATTACGCCGAAAGTCAAAGTGTTGGTGTTGAACAGTCCGTCGAATCCGACCGGCGCGGTCATTCCGCCGGAGGAGGTTCGCAAAATCGCCGCGTTCCTCGAACGGCACGGCATCTTCTGCATTTCCGACGAAATTTATTCGCAACTGGTCTTCGGCGACGCGCGGCATATTTCGGTGGCGTCGGTCAGCGATTACGCGCGCGCCCACACGGTCGTGATTAACGGCTGTTCCAAGACCTACTCGATGACCGGCTGGCGTATCGGCTACGCGGTCGGCGACGCGCTGATTATCGACGCGATGGGCAATATCCAAAGTCAATCGACCAGCAACGCCTGCGCGATTGCCCAAGCCGCCGCCGTCGCGGCGTTGACCGGCGACCAGACCTGCGTGGCGGCGATGCGCCAACAATTTCAGGAGCGGCGCGATTTGATTGTGCGGTTGCTCAACGATATTGACGGCGTGCATTGCCACACGCCCGGCGGCGCGTTTTATGTGTTGCCGGATATTTCGGCGGTGTTCGGACGGACGATGGTCCGGCGGCAAATCAACACGCCCACCGATTTTTGCCAGTTGGCGCTCGAAGCGTTTGAAGTGGCGTGCGTGCCGGGCGAGGCGTTCGGCACCGACCGCCATATCCGGTTGAGTTACGCCACCAGTCCGGCGCAAATCGAAAAGGGCTGTATCCGCCTGAAAGAGATGGTTGAAAACCAAGCGTGAGCGAAACCAATAGACCTGTTTGACAGCCATTAAAAGAAAGAACAATTACGAATTAAAAATTACGAATGGCGGAGAGCGAGTTGGTAGTCGGTAGTTTTTAGTTGGTAGCGGTGGAGTTTTTATCGGCAAATCCGCAAGCGCGCGCGAAGCGAATCTTTGACCGTCAAACTCCACCACTAAAAACTACCGACTATCAACTACAAACTCTCTTTGTAATTTTTAATTCGTAATTTTCGCTTTCATAGGGAGAAAATTATGTCCCAAACACCAATGACGCCGGAGGGTTACGATAAACTCAAAGCGGAACTGAAAGAATTGGAAGCGCGCCGTCCGACCATTCAAAAAGCGATTGCCGAGGCGCGCGAAAAGGGCGACCTCAAAGAAAACGCCGACTATCACGCCGCGCGCGAAGAGTTGTCGTTGTTGGAAGCCCGCGTCGGAATGTTGAGCGGCAAATTGGCGGACGCGGTGATTGTCAAGCCGGAGGACTTGCCGGACGGTAAGGTTTGCCTATTCCGCAAAGTAACTTTCAAGCGCGTGAAAGACAAAGTAACGATGACGCGGACGCTGGTCGGCGAGGGCGAAGAAGACCCGAAAACCGGCAAAATTCTCGTCGGCAGTCCGCTCGGCAAAGCGTTGGTCGGACACGCCGTCGGCGATGTCGTCGAAGCGCAACTTCCCGGCGGCATAATGAAGATGGAGATTCTGAAAATCGAGTAACTTGAAACAATTCACAATTGAAAATTCACAATTAACAATTTCGGAGTTTGATTGTCATATTTCGCGTAGCGATTTTGATAATTGAACTCCACAATTTTTAATTTTTAATTCTTAATTTTTAATTGCCCTCCCTCTCTCCCCGCCGCAAAAAAGCAAAAAATGGTCGCCAAACTTTATTCCGTCGCCATCACCGGCATCGACGCCGAAATTATCGAAGTCGAACTCGACGCCAAACCGGCGGGGACGCTCTCCTACAAAATCATCGGCTTGCCGGACAGCGGCGTCCGCGAAGCGATGGAGCGCGTGCAATCGGCAATTCGCAACTGCGGCTACGATTATCCGCGCGGGCGCGTCGTCGCCAATCTCGCGCCCGCCGAAATCCGCAAAGAAGGCGCGCTCTACGATTTGCCGCTGGCGCTGGCGATGATTTTGCAAACCGGCAACCTGCAATCCGACCTCCTCGACCGCTATTTGGTGCTGGGCGAATTGTCGCTCGGCGGCGAAGTCCGCCCCGCGCGCGGCGTCATCGCCGCCGCGATTATCGCCGAACAGCGCGGCTTCGCCGGACTGATTATTCCCGCCGCCAACGCCGCCGAAGCCGCTTTTATGCGCGACAAAATCACGATTGCGCCGGTCGAAAATTTAACCGAAGCCGTCGGTTTTATCAGCGGCGCCGTGCCGCCGCCGCCGTTGCCGGATTTTGCCCAAACGGCGGCGATGGCGGAATCGTCGCCGCTCTGTTTTTCCGACGTGCGCGGGCAGGAAGCGGTCAAGCGGGCGCTCGAAATCGCGGCGGCGGGCGGGCATAACATTTTAATGATGGGACCGCCCGGTAGCGGCAAGACGATGTGCGCGCAACGCCTGCCGACGATTTTACCGGATTTGACTTACGTCGAAGCGCTCGAAGCGACGAAGATTCATTCGGTCGCGGGCGAGTTGCGTCCGGGGCAGGGCTTGCTTCAACGGCGTCCGTTCCGCTCGCCGCACCACAGCGCCAGCGCCGCCGGTTTGATTGGCGGCGGCGCGACGCCGCGTCCGGGGGAGATTTCGCTGGCGCACAACGGCGTGTTGTTTCTCGACGAAGCGCCGGAATTTCCGCGCCCGTTGTTGGAGACGTTGCGGCAACCGCTCGAAGACGGTGAAATCACCATCAGCCGCGCCGCCGGTTCGTCGCGCTATCCGGCAAACATTATGCTCGTGCTGTCGATGAATTTGTGTCCGTGCGGCAAACGCGGGACGCGGCAAATTTGCCGCTGTTCGCCGTTTGAAATCGAACGCTATGCCGGTAAATTATCGGCGCCGTTGCTCGACCGCGTGGATATTCACATCGACGCGCCGGTGGTGAAATACGAAGAATTGCGCGGGCGGCGCTCCGGCGAAAAATCGGCGGTCGTTCGCGGGCGGGTAACGGCGGCGCGCGCCGTCCAGCAGGCGCGGTTTCCGCAAAAAGCGACGCCGATAAACGCGCGAATGACGGCGGCGGAAATCGAAAAATTTTGCCCGCTGACGGCGGAGGGCGAGGCGTTGCTGAAAAACGCGATAAACCGCCTCGGCTTGTCGGCGCGCGCCGGAACGCGGGTCTTAAAAGTGGCGCGGACGATTGCGGATTTGGCGGGCGCGGCGGCAATCGCGCCGGCGCATCTCGCGGAAGCGATTCAGTATCGGGTGTTGGATAAGCCGAGCGAGTAAAAGGGAAAAGGGAAAAGGTAAGAGGGAAAAGGGAAAAAAGATTCAGGCGTGTTTGCTTTTCCCTCTTCCCTTTTCCCTCTACAAAGAAAATTCTGACGATTAACAAAAAGGAAAACCGATGAACCGTTTATTCGACAAATTGAAACCGAAAGAGAACCGCTTTTTTTTGTTGCTCAAAGAAATGACCGCCATTATCGAGTCCACCGCGAACGTGCTGATGGAGTGCGTGAAAACGCAAAACATCGAACAGGTGGCGGAATTGTTCGGCGCGATAAAAGAGCAAAAACATCACTCCGCCGTAACGCGCGACAAAATTTACGAAGAACTGAACACTTCGTTTATCACACCGTTCGACCGCGAAGACATCAGCCATCTCGCCTCGACCCTCGACGACGTGGAAGACCTGATTAACAAGTGCGTCAAGCGCATCACGATTTACAAACCGAAACGGATTCCGGCGGCGGCGACTGAGTTGGCGCGGCTCGTCGGCGCCGCGGCGCAATGTCTGACGCAAGCCGTCGAGGAGTTGGACACTTTCAAAAAACACCCCGCCGTGATCAACGGTTACGTGGAAAAACTCGCCGACATCGAACGCAGGTCCGACGAGACCTACGAAGCGTTCGTCATTGACTTGTTTGAAAATGAAAAAGACGCGATTGAATTGTTGAAACTCAAAGAAACGCTGAAAGAATTGGAACGCGCCACCGACGCGGCGCGCGCCGTCGGGCGCATCATTCGCACGATTGTGGTGAAGTATAGTTGAGTGGTTACAGTGGGCAGTGGACAGTTTTCAGTGGGCAGTTGACTGACTACTGTCCACTGCTCACTGCCCACTCGCCGCAACCGATTGAAAACTACACCCATTAGAAAAATTATGGCTCTGCTCATCACCGTCATTCTGCTGGCGCTAATTTTTGACTACATCAACGGCTTTCACGACGCCGCCAACGCCATCTCGCCGATTGTCAGCACGAAAGTTCTGACGCCGTTTCAGGCGGTCGTGTGGGCGGCGTGGTTCAATTTCGTCGCCTTTTTTATCGCCAAATACGTCATCGGCGAATTCGGCATCGCCAACACGGTGGCGAAAACCGTCGAGATAGAGTTCGTAACGTTGCCGGTGATTTTGGCGGGCGTCATCGCGGCGATTGTCTGGAATCTCGCGACGTGGTGGTTCGGGATTCCGTCATCGTCGTCGCACACGCTCATCGGCGGCTTCGCCGGCGCCGCCGTCGCTTGCGGCGGCTGGGGCGCGATACACGCCTCGACTGTTTTGATTATCGCGGCGTTCATCTTTTTGGCGCCGCTAATCGGGATGTTCGTCGCGATGAGTTTGATGTTTATTACGTTGCACATCTGCCGCAATTTCAAATATCACAAAGTCGAAAAATCTTTACACGCTTTGCAATTGGGAACCTCGGCGCTGTTTTGCGTCGGACACGGAATGAACGACGCGCAAAAAGTGATGGGCATTATCGCCGCCGCGCTGGTCGCGTCGGGACATATCGCGACCATCAAAGATTTGCCGACGTGGGTGCCGCTGGCGTGTTTCACCGCTATCTCGCTCGGCACGATGTCGGGCGGTTGGCGGATTGTCAAAACGATGGGCACGCGCATCACGAAAATCACCACGTTGGAAGGCGTGGTCGCGGAGGCGTCCGGCTCGCTGACGCTGTTTATGACGGAAATCGTGAAAGTGCCGGTCAGCACGACGCACACGATTACCGGCTCCATCATCGGCACCGGCGCGGTCAAACGAATTTCCGCCGTGCGCTGGGGCATCACCAAGGACTTGCTGGTCGCGTGGCTGTTGACGATTCCGGTCAGCGCGCTGATGGCGATGGGGATTTATTGGGTGGTGGATTTGTTTTAACGGCAACGAAACCGCCCGCCGGCAACCGCCGGCGGGCTTGTTTTTTCTAATGGCAAATAATTTTCGCGGAATTGGATTAGGCGTTTAACGCCGTTTCGCGCGTTCGCGGCGGGATTTCCGGTCTGCCCATTAAGCGTAACACCGAATTGACGCTTTGCCGATGGTCTTCGGCGGCTTCTTCCGGCGTCATTTTGGCGCGGCGCGCGGCGATTTCCAAACGCACCTGATGAATATAAGCAACGGTTTCGTCCATAATTATTCCTCCCCCAAAAAGATGGTCGGCGATAAAATTTTCACCTGTTTCAACACTTCGCGAGTGTTCACGGCGTCCACCGCCACCATTGCCCGCATATTGACAATGTGAGCAAAATTCCACGACAAAATAAAGTCGCAATTCGCGAGGGTGGCGGAAGCGATGTGAATGGCGTCCGTTTCGCTACTCGGTTTCAAGCCGCCGATATTTATGTATTCATTCGCGAGGCGGATTACGTCGTCGTTCACGGCAAAAAATTCATAGTTTATCAATTTCAATTCATTCGCCATCAATAACTTTTTAGGCGCCTTTTGTTCAATGAAACTGTCTATTTCATCGAACACCGCGCTACCGACAACCACCTCGTATTCGCCCGATTTTATTTCATTCCACAACCGCCAAGTGTCGCATTGTTTCTCCGGTTTGTCGTCGTCAAACAGGTAATTCGGAATGGTCGTTTCCAAATAAAGGCGTAATTTTTTCATAGCGAAATCTTTCTGTTTTTGGCGAGGTGAAAAGTTTATGACATAACCGCTCTTGTTTCTCACGTCGGATTTTAAGCCGATTGGTCGTTTCGACAACGATGGTCTCGGCGCGTCAATTTATCGCGCCGTCCTACGGGGCGTTTTACGGCGGTAGGGGATTGAAAATTTCGGGGGCGTTGATAAAACGCGAGCGGTGAAAATAATTACGAGAAAATAAACTCCATAATTTGTGGAATTTGTTTTTCAGTTCGCTTCGTGTACGCTTGCGAATTTGCCAATAAAAACGCTGACCGGAAAGGAAACGCCAAGATATGCATAACAGTATAGGAAATGCTATTTGCGGGGGGGGGGGGGGGCAACTTTTTATCCGCTTCGTCCGTTTCGCCAGATACCCGCGAGCGGGTTGATTTTTTCGACGGCTTGCGCGGCTGGGCGGCGGTAGCGGTTTTGTTTTCTCATATAATTGGCGCATATGACGGTGGACTCGATATTCCTACGGCATTGTATCCGTTGCGTTTATTTTTTGACGGCGGTTTGGCGGTGCGGATTTTTTTCGTGTTATCCGGCGTGGTGTTATCGCTAAGTTATTGGCGGCGGCGAAATCTTGACACTCTTGCCGGCTTGGCGTGGCGGCGACCGTTGCGGCTCGGTATTCCGATTTTCTTCTCGACGATATTTATTTACGAGATGTTGCTCGGCGGCTTGATGTGCAATCTTGAAGCCGGAAAAGTACTACAACTTTATTATAATTTTCCGCCGTCATTATCCGACGCGCTTGATTCCATAATCGGTGTGTTGGGTTGGAATGATGCTCGTTACAATGCCGTGCTGTGGACGATGACGCCGGAAATTCTCGGTTCGTATTTAGTCATCATTTTGTTGCTTGCGCAACATTCGGCGGCGGCGAAGCGAAACCTCGTGCTTGCGTTTCGCGGTAAATCGTGGCATTGGCGCGTGCGACTCGCGACGTTGTTCATCGGGTTATTTGCATTGCTTTTGTTGGAAAAATCGCCGCTAATGGCGGCGTTTGTCTTGGGCTTGTTTATCGCCAAATTTTGGGTGGAAGCGTCGTCGTCGACTCTGGTAAAAATCCGGCAAAATCGCTGGGCGCAAATCGGTATTCCGCTGACGGTGTTGGTGATGTATTCTTGGCGAGTGAATTTTAGTGATACAAAAACCGTGTTATTAGCGGCGGCAATCGTATTTACGGCGGTGAGCGTCGGGCGATTTAATCGGTTTTTACAAAACCGGTTTTCGGTGTGGTTAGGCAAAATCTCATTCCCGCTTTATCTTGTGCATTGGTCGCTCATCTGTTCATTCCAAAGTTATTTGCTGTTGGTTTATCCCGAATATCAAACCGAATGGACGGTCAAAGCGGCGATTGGCGCGGCGACGGTTTTATTGTCGTTTCTCGCGGCGGTGTTGTTTTTGCCGATTGAAAAATTTTCAATCGTCGCCGCGCGCAAATTTAGCGACTGGGTGTTGGGCAAGAAGAAAGAGTAATTCGTAATTATTTTTAGGAATCGACGATGAAAAAAATCTGCGAAAGTTGCAAAAAAGCCCCGGCGTCGGTGCATCTCACCGACATCAAAAACAACGTCAAAAGCGAGATGCATCTGTGCGCGGCGTGCGCGGCGCAAAAAGGCGTGCAGGTCAAAAATTCCATTTCCCTGCAACAACTGTTCGGCGAAAAATTGTTGCAAATGTTTTCGGCGGCGGGGGCGACGGTCGAGAAAAAAGAAACCGACGAGGCGGCGTGTCCGCACTGCGGCTTGACGTGGAGCGGTTATCGCGAAAACGGACGGCTCGGCTGTTATCGCGACTACGAAATTTTCGCCGACCGTCTGCGCCCGTTGCTCTATGAAATGCACGGCTCGCCGGGGCGCTACGTCGGCAAATCGCCGCATCCCAACCCGCGCACTTTGCGGCAACAACAACGCCTTGAACATCAGCGCCTGCTGAAAGAAGCGATTGCGAAAGAGGACTACCGCACCGCGGCGCGCCTACGCGACAACCTCGCCGCGTTAGGCGAAGAACAATTTACAATTCACAATTAACAATGAACAATTATGGGGCAATTATCAAAATTCCGCGAAGCGATTTTGCTAATCCAATTCCGCAATTGTTAATTGTAAATTGTTAATTGTAAATTTTGTCCTTTTCCCTTTTCCCTATTTTGATGCGCTACGGACTGCTCGGCAAAAAATTGGCGCACAGTTATTCGCCGCCCATTCATCAGCAACTCGCGGGCTACGACTATGAATTAGTCGAACTCGCCACGCCCGCCGCGGTCGCCGATTTTTTGGCGACGACCGATGCCGCCGGTTTGAACGTTACCATTCCCTACAAAGAAACCGTCATTCCGCTCTGCGGCGAACTGACGCCGCTCGCGCGGCGCATCGGCGCGGTCAACACTTTGTCGCGCCTACCCGACGGTCGCTGGCGGGGCGACAACACCGACTATTACGGCTTCGCGCAAATGATGCGCGGGCTTGACCTGCGCGACCGCGTGGTGTTGTTGCTCGGCTCCGGCGGCGCGGCGAAAATGGCGCGAACTTTTTTGACGGACGCTGCCGCGCGCGAGGTCGTCGCCGTGTCGCGTTCCGGCGCCGTGAATTATGAAAATGTCTATGCCCGCGCCGACGCCGAAATCGTGGTCAACGCCACGCCGGTCGGGATGTATCCGCATAACGGCGAGCGCTTGCTGGACTTGACGAAATTCCCGCGTTTGCGCGGCGTCGCGGAAATGATTTACCATCCCGACCGGACGCGGCTGATGTTGGACGCCGAAGCGTTGGCGATACCGGCGGTCGGCGGTTTGCCGATGTTGGTGGAGCAGGCGGCGCGCGCGGCGGAAATTTGGACGGGCGGCAAAATCGGCGCGGAAAAAAGCGCGGCGGTAACGCGCCGGATGCGCGACGCGATGCGCAATATCGCGCTTATCGGAATGCCGGGGTGCGGCAAAACGACGGTCGGCAAACGGTTGGCGGCGCGGCTGAACCGCGAATTTATCGACACCGACGTTTTAGTGGCGGAGCGCGGCGGCAAACCGATTCCGGCGATTTTCGCGGACGAGGGCGAAGAAAAATTCCGGCAACTTGAAAGCGCGGTCATCGCCGAGGTCGGCAAGTTGTCGGGGAAAATTATCGCCACCGGCGGCGGCGCCGTTTTGCGCGCCGAAAATCGCGACAATTTGCGGCAAAATTCGCGCGTCGTTTATCTGCTGGCGCCGCTCGCCGCGCTCGCGACCGCCGGTCGTCCGCTGTCCCGCGACGCGGCGGCGTTGGCGGCAATGTTCGCCGTCCGCGACCCGCTCTACCGCCAAACCGCCGAGGAATGTCTCGACCGCGACGAAGCGGCGGAGAAGTTAGAGTTGAGAGTTAAGAGTTGAGAGTTGAAAAAATGACCACGCTTTCCCCTTTTCCCTTTTCCCGTTTCCCTCTTCCCTCTTCCCTCTCTCAACTCTGAACTCTAAACTCTAAACTCTCTCTTTTAAGAAAGGAACCCCAATGAACGCCACCTGTAATCTCTGCGGCTGGGTCTATGACGCGAAAAATCCGCCGGACGGGGTCAAACCCGGCACGCCGTTCAACGAATTGCCCGACGATTTCGTTTGTCCAATCTGCGGCGCGGGCAAAGAAGAGTTCACGGCGAATTAAGCGTTGGAACCGCATTACGCCATCGAGGGCGCCCGTCAAGGGCGCCCTCGATGATTCCCCATAAAGAAAAAGGCGGAGGGTCGATAAGCCGGTTTCTGTCGAGGGTGATTATTTGACTGGAACGACCGTCGCCGGTCGTCTCTTGCGCGCTACCCGAACGTCCCAACGCGACGAGCCGCCGCGCAAATTTATCATCGGTCGCCCGACGAAAATTTTTCCGTTCCTATTTGCGTTTGCACCGAGAGAGCAGTCGCCGTGCCGCCGGCGTTACCGCCGGCGCGGTGGGCTCTTACCCCGCCGTTTCACCCTTACCGCGCTATGAGAGCAAAGTTGAGAGTTTAGAGTTGAGAGTTGAGATAACCGCGACTTAACCTCTCAACTTTTAACTTTCAACTTTGCTCACACGCCGCGGCGGTTTGTTTTCTGTTGCCTGCCCCTGAGGTTGCCCCCGGCGGGCGTTACCCGCATCTCCGCTCGGTGGTGACCGGACTTTCCTCGCGTCGCGAACCGCGCCGCGCAATCACCTAACCCTCCGCCTAAAATTTAATTAACAATTCACAGTTAAAAATTAACAATTGCGGTGGTCGCTTCGCGACGAATTAAAAATACCCCGAAATTGTTAATTGTTAATTGTGCATTGTTAATTGTCTCACGCCGCCGCCGCGCCGCCGTTGGTGAAGAGCGAATACGGCGACACCGCTTCGTTGCGGATGACGGTCGTTTTGCCCGTTTCGGCGTCAACCGACCGGTCAACCAACCCGAACATCAGCAACCCGTTTTTGAGATACACGCTGTCCACCACGCCGGCGACTTCGTTACCCGTCGCATCGTAACCGACGAACGGCTTCCCCAACACCTCGGCGACGGCTTTGCTCAAATTCGTCTGCAATTCGGCGCTGAGACCGGTCGTGCTACCGTATTGCACCTGGTCCGCCGCCGTGTAGTCGCGGCTGTAATACAAACTGTCGAGGGCGAACACTTCGCCGCGCGCCGTGTAAATATAGAACTGTCCGGCGGCTTGTTTGCCGTCTTCGACCGCGCCGTCGCGATAGAAAAAGCCCTCGCTGATGCCGCCCGTCATTTTGCCGTCGTTGGCTTTGACGAATTTGCCGACGTATTTTTTCGCCAATTCCATATCTTCCAATTCGCCGGTGGTGAGTTCGCGGACTTTGCCGCCGGCGCCGCTATTCATAATGTTGCCGACGTAGATATCCGTGCCGCCCCACGTTTCCACCCAATACTGATTGTCTCGGCTGTAAATCCCTTTGACCACGCCGGTCAGCGGATTGCTGCTACCGTTTTGCGGCGCTTCGACATATTTCCCGACGAGGTCCAACGCTTCGATGAGTTTCGCCGATTCGCTCGGCGTCAAGTCGCGGACTTGCGCCACGCCGTCGAGCGGCACATACACGCCGTCGTAGGTTTCCAAGAAAATGGCGTTGCCGTTGGTCGTCGCGTTTTTGACCACGCCTTGATACGCTCTCGCGTTTTCGTCGATGCCGATGATGTATTTGCCAATCATCTGCGACGCCGCGTTGACGTTCGCGCCGGTCGCCATCGCCTCGACGCTCGTGATGTCGCTGTAATTGACGCTCGTGCCGTCGTCGAGTTTGATTTCGACGTTGTTGTCGTTTTTGGCATAGAGGATGCTGACCGCGACGCCGGTCGTGGTTTTGCCGCTACTGTCGGTGGCGGTAACGCTTTTGCCAATCAGCGAACTCGCGCCCTGAATGGCGTATTCTTTGCGCATATCGGTCATCGCGCTGGTCATCGTTTGCTGGTTGTCCAACTGTTGCAACTGCGCGTATTGCGCCATCATTTCCGTGTCCTGCATCGGTTGGAGCGGGTCTTGATTGCTCATCTGCGTAACCAGCAATTGCAAGAATTGGTCGCTCGACACCTGCATACCGCCGGTGCCGGTTTTCTTGTATTTCGCCTCTTCGATTTTCTGCTGGGCGCTACTGGTGAAAAAATCTTCCAAGATGGTTGACATAGCGGTTCCCTCCCCTTGGGGTTCAATTAACAATTAAAAATTTACAATTAACAATTAACAATTAAGAACGGACTTGTTTTTTAGTAACTATTCAGCGGGGCGATTCGAGGAATAAAACTCCTTAAACTACCCCGTCAGGGGTTAAATATGAATAACCCCGAGTGAAGCGGCGGCGCGGTTTGCCGCCGCGAAACTCGGGGGCTGGCGCGCGGAAAACCGAACTCCGTAGGAGTTCAACCGCGTGGCGACGTTGAACTCCTTCGGAGTTCGCTCGCCTTACGCGCTGTCCCCGAGTTACGCGGCGAAAGAACATCGCCGCTCCACTCGGGGTTATTCACATTAAACGCCTATCGGCGTTTTAGTGGAGTTTGATGGTCAAAATCGCTTCGCGCAACTTTGATAATTAACTCCTCTAAAAAATTGTTAATTGTTAATTGTGTTTAGGCGATTAACTCAAAACTGCTTCCCGCCCGCACGCGCGGGGCGGATGCCGGCTCCGGTTCGGCGAGATGACCGCGATTGCCGTAGCGGAGTTGGTTGGCATTTTGCCGCGCTCGCCGGTCGCGCTCGTCGGACATCGCGCCGAACCAATCGCCGCCTTGCGATGGCGCGTTTTGTTGACCGGCGTCTTTGCCGCCGAGTTCAACGTTAAATTGTTCGAGCGACACGCCTTTGGCTTCGAGCGATTTCCGTAGCGCGTCCAAACCGCTCAGCAACAAATTCCGCGCCGTGTCGTTTTCGGCGCGCACCGTCGCGCTGACGCCGCCGCTCGGCGTCAATTCCAATTCCACCGTTACTTTGCCGAGTTCCGGCGGATTCAGCGCCAAGGTCAAACTCTTCAAGGTCTGCCCCGTCGAACGCGCGCTTTCCATCAACTCCGCCAGCCGGTTGACGTTCTCCTGCAAAACCGCCTGTCGCGTCGCCGGCTCGTTCGCCGGCGCGGTCGCGGTCGGCGCGGCGTTGGCGGCGACATTGGCGACCGTCAAAGTCGGCGCGGCGGGACGATTTTCAAATGATGGAATCTCGTCCGTCGCGCCGGTCAATTCGGCTTCGCCCGCAAAAACTTCCGCTTCGGTTTCTAAATCTAACGCCGTCTTTTTCGCCGGTTGCGCCGCTTGCGGCGGCGTGCTGTTTTTCGCCGACGGTTCGGTCGAAAGAGCGGTCGCGGCGTCAGCCAATTGTTCGGCGTTCGCCGCCACCGTCGGGGCATTTTTTGCCGCCGGTAATTTATTTTCCGTCGCGGACGGCGACTGTTTATCAACCGGCGTGCCAATTCTCGGTTTTTCCGCGACCGGCAATTCTTCTTCCGTCAATGCCGCCGTTTCGGGGTTTTCCGCCGCTTCGTCCGCGTCGTCCGCTTCACCGGTCAAGTCCGCTTCCGGCAACGCGACCTCCGCGGTTAAAGCGGCGGTCAGTTCCGGTTTTTGCGCCAAATTTGCCGCTAATTTTTCGCCGCTGACGGCGGCGGTTAATTTCTCGTCGGACGCGACTTGTTGTAAAAGCGCGGCGCGTAGCGCGGCGTTGCGGTTAAGCCCGTCGAGCAACGACAACTGTTGGTCGGCGGCGTCGAGCGCGGCGTTGTTGACGTTGATGATTTCCACGGCGAGCGATTTCACCACGATTTCCGGCAAGGCGTCCGGCAACGGCGGCAAATCTTGCCCCCGCGTTTCGGCAATTTTTTGCAACGCCGCGTTGAGGGTTTTCGTCAACTCGGCGGCGTCAACCGGCGTCAGCCGTTGCCGCAAGTCGGCGGCTTCGTCGCCGTCCGCGGCGGCGGCGACGGCGCGTAAAATTTCCTGCGCCAAGCGGTCGGTTTCGAGCGGCGACAAATCGCTTAATTGCGCCAATTCGCCGATGAGCGCCGTGTCTTTAATCGGCGTGGCGGCAACGGTTTTTTGCAGGCGGTCGAGTTGCGTCAGTGTGTCCGCCGCCGCGAAAAACGCGGGAATTTTCGGCGCGGCTTCGGCGGCGGGGAAAGCGAAATTCTGAAATAAACCCGCCGCGTCCGCGGTCAGCCATTCGGCAAATTCGGCGAGTTCGTCGGACGAGAGCGCCGCCAACATCGGCAAGTCCAACCCGCCGTCGGCGGCGAGCACCGCGATTTTTTGTAGAACTTCCTCCGGCTTGGCGACGACCGGCAATTGTTCGAGCAAGCCGCTTTCTAAAATTTTCTCCAATTCGTCGAGCATCGTCGGGTCGATTTCGGCGGTAACGACTTCGGCAGTTTCCGATACCGCCGCCTCGACCGCATTTTGCAATAAATCCTGAAACGACGCGGCGTCATCGGCGAAAGCATCGTTGGCGGCGAAATCGCGGGCATCAACGCCATTATTGTCGGCGGTCAACGTTTCGCGTTCCGACGCCGCGCGTCCCGACAGTTCGCGTCTTGACGCCGCGCGTCCAGCCGGTTCGCGCGAAATGCGCTCTTCGCGCGGCGCGGAGTCGGGCGCGCCGCGCGTTTCCGGTTGCGCCGGTTGGCGACTTTCGCGCCGCTCGACGGACTGTCGGTTGGCAGATTGTCGTTCGACGGACTGCCGGTTGGCAGATGTTTGGTCGCGGCGACGAGTTTGTTCCGGCGATGTCGGCGATTGCGACGAGCGCGATTGCGTTGTCCGCAACTGCGATGCTCGTGATTGAGAGCGCGATTTTGCCGGCGCGCCGATTTCCAACAGCGCCGAGCGCGCCTGATTCTGTTTGGCGGCGCCCGCCTTCGTTGCGGTGCCGGCGGAAAGTTCCAAGGTGGCGGACATAAAGGACTCCGTGAGCAATTAACAATGAACAATTACGAATTACGAATTAAAAATAGTGGGTAAAAATCGCTTCGCGCAATTTTGATAAATTATTCCGACCGTCGCGCCCCGCAGGGGCGGCGCGTAACAGCCCAGCGCAACGCGCTGGGTAAGAAAGTCGCCCATAAAACGCGCGCCCTGTAAGGGCAAGGCAAAAAATTCCACTGCCCTTAACAGGGCGCCGAGATTTTCCGGTAACGCAAACCCAGCCCGCCGGAAAATCGATACCGCCGATTTTCCTTTGGGCTGGGCTGTTACGCTCTGCCGCTTCGCGGCGATTCAACGCGCCCCCTACAATTTCAAATCAACCGTTCGTAATTCGTAATTTTTAATTGAATCTCACGCCCCTTGCGTTTCGGGGTCGTCGGCGGGCGCTTCGCGCGGCAGATTTAGCGGCACGTCAACGGAAAATTTTGCCACGCTATCGAGAAACTTTTTCGCCTCGTCCGCCGGCAACGGTTGCCACGCCGGCAAGCGGTTGTCCGCGGGACGCTCGGAAATTTGCAGTTTGCCCGGCGCGGCGTTGACGAAATTCTCCGCGACATTTTTGCCGCCGGACGCGGCGCCGGTCGCGACCGCCGGCGCCGCGATGACGCCGTTATACAATTGCAGTTCCACTCTTCCCCACGCCAAAGCGCAATTCAACATTTTGCCCGCGTTCGTCGCGCCGGGCGCGCGGACGATTAAAAAGTCCGAGCGCGGCAGAAGAAAGCCGAGGTCGGCGACCCGAATGATTACTTGTTGCGCCGTTACGACGTTTTGTTTGACGCGCGTCCGCAACGCGCCCTGCAACAACAACAACGAATAGGTCTGTTGCGTCGTCGGGACTTCATCGACCGTCTTTGCCGTCGCGGTCAGCGGTTGGATGCGGATTTCGCCGTGGCTTTCGAGGCGGAGGCGGACGTTCAGTCCGAAGGTGATTTCGACGGCGGAATTGGCGGCGGTAACAATCGCGTCGCCGGCGTAGATTTTTTCGCCGACCGCGTGATGGTCTTCGGTGGCGGCGGCGCGCGTGATTTTGACGTTGCCGGCGACGGCGACGATTTCGCCGATTTCGACCATCCACTGGTCGTCTTGCGCGAAAACGCAGGGCGTGAAAATTAGTAAGACAAGCAGGATGCGGCGCATTGCGGT
Source organism: Planctomycetota bacterium (assembly GCA_031261425.1). Classification (GTDB taxonomy): domain Bacteria; phylum Planctomycetota; class SZUA-567; order SZUA-567; family SZUA-567; genus MS499-59. Next base: position 25,697 of record JAISJR010000059.1, on the reverse strand, counting down.
CAAGCCCCCGAAAAAATTAACAATTAACAATTTACAATTAACAATTTCGGAGTTTGGTTGTCAAAATCGCTTCGCGCCATTTTGATAATCGTTCCTCAATTGTTAATTGTAAATTGTTAATTGTTAATTGGACTTCAGGGTGCTTGCAATAATTGGACCAGCGAACTGCGGGTTTTGGGGTCGAGTTGGTTGAAGACGCCGAACGCCTGCGGAATACTCATCCGTTTGAGGTATTCCGCCATTTGTTCGACGTTTTTATAGTCGTCGGTGCCGGGCGTGGTCCAGGCGCGGACGACGGCGGCGGCATCGACATCGGCGTAGCGGTTTTCGACGACCGGCAAAATTTTCCGCACGGCGAGGGCGGGCAACGCCGCCAGCACTTCGGCGGTAATTTCCGGCGTCAGATAGGCGTGAATCATCCGCGCGATTTCCGACGGTCCCGCCGAGGGCAAAATTTGCGCGAAATAGGCGGAGATTTGTTCCGGCTCCATCGCGAGGAGCGTTTTTTTCATTTTCTCGCTGTTTTGGGACAATTCGACGACGGTGGCGTTTTTGCGCGCGGCTTGCAATTTTTCATATTCGCGTTGCGCGTCGCGTTTGGTGGCTTCGATTTGCTGGCGGATTTCGACCAACTGATTTTCCTGTTGCGCGCGGAGAATTTGCAGGACGCGGATGCGTTCTTCGAGTTCGCGTTGCAAGTCCATCGTCGCGGCGGCGGCGGCTTCGCGGGTGGCGCGGGAGCCGAGGGTCTCGTCGAGACGCTTTTCTTCTTCGGCGCGGTCGGCGAGAAGTTTTTCGTATTCGGCGATTTGCTGGTTGGACATCACGTATTTATTGTTGCCGATAAGCACCTGCGCCATATTGAACAGGTCGTCGGTCGTGCAAAAACCGAGAAGCGTCGAAACGGCGACGAACGTGGCGCCGCCGAGAAAATTCAACGCCATAATGCTCATTATGGTGTAGAAAATACTGTTCAACGAGTTTTCGCGCTCGACGGGCGCGGGCGGCGGGGCTTTTGCCATAAGGGAAATCCTGTTTCAATTTACAATGAACAATTCACAATTAAAAATTCAGCCATCGCGTTTTTAACGCGGCGGTCGGCGAACGAATTTATAGTTTTTAATTGGGAAAAAGAGAAGTTAAAAATTAGAATACAAAAATTGTTAATTTTTAATTGTTAATTGTTAATTGCTCATTGAGAAGGACGCGCGATGAATCTTAACGACCTTTACGCCGCCGCCGCCGATTTACTGGCGGCGAAAATTGATTTGCCCGCCGCCGAAATCCGCGCCGCGCTCGTGCAACCGCCGCAACCGGAAATGGGCGACCTCGGCTTCCCGTGTTTTACCTTGGCGAAAAAACTCCGCGCCGCGCCGCCGAAAATCGCCGCCGATTTAGCCGCGCAAATTTCGGCGAGCGAACTGTTTGCGAAAATCGCGGCGGTCGGCGGTTACGTGAATTTCACCATCTCGCCCGCCGCGCTCGGCGAAATCGCGGTCAAAGCCGCGCTTGCCGCCGACTGGGGCGCATCGTCCGCCGGCAACGGCAAAACCGTCGTCATTGATTTTTCCAGCCCGAATATCGCGAAACCCCTCGCGGTGCATCATATCCGCTCGACGATGCTCGGCGCGGCGTTGGCGCGGCTTTACGCCACGACCGGTTGGCGCGTCGTTACCATCAATCACCTCGGCGATTGGGGAACTAACTTCGGGCAATTGATGGTTGCTTACACTCGCGCCAAAAATTCCGGCGAAACGCCGGCGACCGATTTGGGCGCGCAACTGAAACTCTACCTTGAATTTCACCAAGCGGCGGAAACTAATTCTGTGCTTGAAGAAGAGGCGCGGGCGTGGTTTAAGAAACTCGAAGACGGCGACGCCGAGACGGTGAAAATGTGGAAAATTTTTGTCGATGAAAGCGTCAAGGGTTTGCAAAAATTGTATGACCGCCTCAACGTGAAATTCGACCATTACACGGGCGAAAGTTTTTTCAACGACAAAATGGCGGCGACGCAACGGCGATTGCAAGAATCTGGTTTATTGGTCAAAAGCGACGGCGCCCTCGTCGTCGAATTGCAAGATGTCGGCATCGACGCGCCGTGTTTGATTCAGAAAACCGACGGCGCGACGACTTACGCCACGCGCGACCTCGCCGCCGCCGAATACCGCCGGCGTGAATATAACTTTGACAAATGCCTTTACGTCGTCGCCAATCAGCAGGAACTGCATTTCCGGCAAATTTTCGCCATCCTCAAAAAAATGGGTTATGCGTGGGCGGACGGTTGCGAACACGTCAAATTTGGAATGTTGTCGTTCGCGGCGGGCGTCTTCGGCGAGGAGCGGGCTACGGGGTCAACGCGCAAAGGGCAAATTATTTTTCTTGACGATGTGTTGGCGCGGGCGGTCGAAAAAGCGCGGGAAATTATCGACGCGAACGGGCGCGATGACGAAGTCAAAAATAACGCGGGGCGGTTGGCGGAACAAGTCGGCGTCGGCGCGGTGATTTTCAGCGAATTTATGCAACGGCGGCAAAAGGACGTGCTTTTCAGTTGGGACAAAGCGCTGAATATGCAGGGCGATTCGGGACCGTATTTGCAATACACGCACGCGCGGCTGTCGTCGCTGATTGCCAAAAGCGGCGTCGCGGTCGGCGGCGGCGACGCGCAATTATTGACAAGCGCCTTGTCGCGAGCGGTGTTGTTGACGCTCGCCGAATTTCCGCGCGTGTTGCTCGGCGCGACCGCCGAGAACGAACCGAGCCGCGTGGCGGAATACTTGCTCGAATTGTGCGCGGTGTTTAACCGGCTTTACGCCGATAAAAAAGAGCATCAAATTATCACGGCGGATGCGGCGAGAACGGCGGCGCGGATTGATTTGGTGGCGGCGGTGCGCAACACCTTGCGGCGGGGCTTGGCGGTATTGGGCATCGCGGCGCCGGAAAAGATGTAGCGGGCAATTCACAATTCACAATTAACAATTAACAATTGTGGAGTTTGATGATTAAAAATCGCTTCGCGAAATTTTGAGGGTAATTCCTCAATTGTTAATTGTTAATTTTTAATTGGTTCTCCCTATGCGTCGTCGCCCGTCCCCGCGTCCGGTTATTTTGCCGACCGACAACTGCGCGACCGCCGTCGCCGAGCAGTTGCGCGCGCGGTTGTTTTTCGCCGGCGACGCGGAGGTCTTGGATTTCGGTTGCGGCTCCGGTGAATTGACGTTTGCCCTCGCGCCGCGCGCGCGCCGCGTTACCGCCGTCGATGCGCCGTCGGAACTTTTAACCGACCTGCAAAACGCTCTCGCCCGCTCGCGGCAAAAAAACATTCGCGTTTTGGGCTTGGACTTGCCGACCGCGCCGCGCCAATTGTTCGGCGCGCGTTTCGATTTAATCGTCAGCGTTTTGACGTTTCATCATTTTGCCGATATTGCCGCGTTAATCGCCGGTCTGAAAACGTTGCTGAAACCCGACGGGACGCTGGCGGTCGTGGATTTGCTCGCCGAGGACGGTTCGTTTCATTCGTCAAATATCGGCGTTCCGCATCAAGGTTTCGACCCGCAAAATTTCGCCGCGACGCTTGCCGAAGCCGGATTTTTCAATATCGCGCTTCATCACCCTTACACGCTTAGTTGTCCGCGCCGCGGCGAACGGCGCGATTATCCGCTGTTTATGGCGCTCGCGGACAACGAACCGAAGAGCAATTAAAAATTAAGAATTAAAAATTAAAAATTGCGGAGTTTGATTCTCAAATTGCGCGAAGCGAATTATTCCACAATTTGGAAAGCGCGCTAACCTTCGCTTCGCTACGGTTTCGTAATTCAGTAATTCATAATTTTCATTATCCTCTATCTCTCCCGAACGAAAGGCCGTCAACGATGAAAAAAATAATCTGTTTAATCGCCGTCGCGCTCGCCGGCGCGGCGCCGATGAGCGCCGCCGAATCTTTGCCGCAAGGATTTACCGAAACCACCGGCAAGCAAATTTTGGTCGAGACCGCCGGCGTCGGCGAAGAATTGACGCCCGCCGTCGAGGAAGCCGGCAAAAAAGCCGTCACGTTAAACGACCTCGCCGCGAGCGAGCAGGAAATCGCCGCGCTGATGGAACAAGCGAAAAAACTCATCGCCGACGCCGGCGAGCCGGTCGTCAGCGTCGCCGCCGACGCCGAGTTTGCCGACTTCATCGAAAAACATCCGCGCGAAAAAGTGCGGCGCGGCGCGTGGGCGTTGCAAAAGTTGTATTTCCTGCGCGCGTTTTTGCTGGCGGAAAAAGGCGAAATTCAGCCCGCCCTCAACGCCGTTGACGAATTGTTGCAACTCGCGCCTTACAGTAGCGACGGCTATTGCGAGCGCGGCTATTTGCTGAATATGTTGCGGCGTCCCGAAGAGGCGCTCGGCAGTTACGCGCAGGCGTTGGAATTGGCGAACAATTTTGCCAACGAGCGGCACAACACGGCGGCGGCGTGGCGCGGGCAGGGCTTTTCGTTCACCAGTTTGGGCAAATACGAAGACGCCAAAAACGCTTATCAGCAATCGCTCAAATACGAGCCGCGCAACAAAATCGCCGCCGACGCGCTGAGCAGCATCGCGCAGTTGGAAAAAAAGAACAAGTGAGCGGTGGAAGAGCAATTAAGAATTAAAAATTGTGGAGTTTGATGGTCAAAATCGCTTCGCGCAATTTTTGCTAATTATTCCTCTATTTTTAATTTTTAATTTTTAATTTCTAATTGTTCTTTTACTGCCCATTGCCCACTATTCAAGAAAGGACTCCGCCAATGGCTATGCCGAAAAATGCGTTAGATTTTCTCAAAAATTTGCTCGCCTGTCCCACGCCGTCGGGCTATGAAATGCCCGGACAAGCGGTCGTGCGCGACTATCTGCAAAAATACGCCGACGAAGTGCGCACCGACACGCACGGCAACGTCTGGGGCGCGCAGAATCCCGACGCCGCGGTCAAAGTGATGCTCGCCGGTCATTGCGACGAAATCGGGCTGATGATTATGCACGTTGACGACAAGGGCTTTCTGTATTTCTCGGCGGTCGGCGGCGTGAATTTACAATTGTTGCAAGGCGAAAGCGTCCTGATTCACACGGCGACAGGCGCGATTCCGGGCGTCATCGGCGTCAAGCCGATTCATTTGATGGACGAAAAAGAGCGCACCGAAGGCACGAAAAAAATCGAAACGCTGTGGATTGACATCGGCGCGACGGATAAAAAAGACGCGGAAAAAGTCGTCAAACTCGGCGACATCGCGACCGTCAACAAGGGCTGGTTGCCGCTCCGCAACCGCAACGTCGCCAGCCGCGGTTTCGACAACCGGATTGGCGTGTTCGTCGTCGCCGAGGTTTTGCGCGTCTTGCGCGGCGTGAAATTGCCGCATCTCGCCATTCACGCGGTCAGCACGGTGCAGGAGGAAATCGGCTTGCGCGGCGCCACCACGGCGGCGAACGCGCTGAAGCCGGACGTGGGGATTGCGGTCGATGTCGGCTTCGCCACCGACGCGCCGAATATGGAGGCGAAAAAAGTCGGCGAGGCGAAACTCGGCGGCGGACCCATCATCCACCGCGGCGCGAATTTCAACCACCGACTTTTCACTTTGATTGAGCAAACGGCGAAGCGGCAAAAAATTCCGACCCAGTTGCAACCGATTCCGCGCGGGAGCGGCACCGACGCCAACGCGATGCAGATGGCGAGCAACCGGACGGCGGCGGCGCTCGTCAGCATCCCCAATCGCTATATGCACTCGCCGGTGGAAACCGTCAATTTGGACGATGTGGAAAACGCGGTCAAACTCATCGCCGAAACCTTGAAAAAACTGCCGGCGCGAATTGACTTCCAACCGGTTTGATTTTTAGAGTTGAGAGTTGAGAGATTAGAGTTGAGCGACGGATGCGCTTCGCGCGTCTTAAAAAATAAAATTCCGCTCTCTCAACTCTCAACTCTAAACTCTGTTCCACCAAGCCGAATTGCGCGTGGCGCCGCCGCCGAATATACTGCGCCGAACTCTCTCGACGAAAAAATGAAAATCACCGAACTGTCCCAAAATTGCGGCGAGTGGTTGCGCGGCGGCAAAAACGACCACGCCGGCGTCGTGTTGTCGTGCCGCGTGCGCTTGGCGCGGAATTTGTCGGCGTTTAATTTCGTGGCGCGGGCGGACGACGCGGGGCGGCTCGCCGTTCTCAAAACGGTGCGGGAAGCGGTGGCGACCATCAACTTTCCCGCCACGGAACTCGCCTATTTCGACCTCGAACAACTCTCGGATTTGGAGCGCGTTTTTTTGCTCGAACGCCATCTCATCAGCCGCGAACTGACCGACAAACCCGGCGCGCGCGGCGTCATTTTCGACCGGCAGGAAAAATTGTCGCTGATGATTAACGAGGAAGACCACCTGCGTTTGCAGGCGCTCGGCGGCGGCGAGCAGTTGCGCGAGACCTACGATTTTTTAAGCAAAATCGACGACGATTTGTCGAATTTTCTCGACTTCGCGTGGACGCCGGACCTCGGCTATCTGACGGCGTGTCCGAGCAACGTCGGGACGGGAATGCGCGTCTCGGCGATGTTGCATCTGCCGGCGCTGACGATTACCAAGCACATCGAAAAAGTATTCCGCTTGGTCACGGAATTGCACTTGGCGGTGCGCGGCTACTACGGCGAAGGCACGAAAGCCGACGGCGATTTGTTTCAGGTGTCCAATCAAATTACGTTGGGGCGGCAGGAGTCGGAGTTGATTGACGACCTCGCGGCGATGATAAATCAGTTGACGGATTTTGAATTGAAAGCGCGGGATTTTCTCTGGCAGGAGCGGCGCTTGGAATTGGAAGACCGCGTCTGGCGGTCGTGGGCGGTGTTGCGCGAGGCGCGGCTGATTAAGGCGGAAGAGGCGATGTTTCATCTGTCGAGTTTGCGGCTCGGCGCGGCGATGCGGATTATTCCGCCCATCAGTCCGGCGGCGCTGAATTGCTGGCTGTTGCTGTGCCAGCCGGCGCACCTGCAAGTCAACGCCGGACGCGCCGAAATGCCCGCGCCCGAACGCGACGCGCTCCGCGCCTCGATGTTGCGAAAGCAGTTGAACGCGATTAAAAATTAAAAATTACAAATTAAAAATTGTGGAATAAAGTTGGAGTTGTTTCCGGTGGCTCTATTCAATTGCCACGCCTTTTAAGGCGTGGTCGGCGGTCAAAAAAAGAAGGGCTTTAGCCCAAATAAATAATTCGGCTAAAGCCGGTCATTTTCTAAACGCTAACCACGCCCTAAAGGGCGTGGCAATTGAATAGAGCCACTGCGTTTGGGGAAACAACTTCACAATTCGTAATTTTTAATTGCTCTTTTTTTAGCGGTCGTCGAAACAAGGAGAACCACGATGCGCGTGTATAACTTTGGCGCGGGACCGGCGGCGTTGCCGTTGCCCGTGTTGGAAAAAGCCCAGGCGGAGATGTTGGATTTCGGCGGCACGGGTATGTCGATTATGGAAATGTCGCACCGGAGCAAGACCTATCAAGCCGTCATCGACGCCGCCGAAGCCGGTATTCGCCGGATTTTGGGCGTGCCGGACAATTACGCGGTGTTGTTTTTGGCGGGCGGCGCGAGTCAGCAATTCGCGATGGTGCCGCTGAATTTGCTCGGTCCCGGACAAGTCGTCAACATTATTCACACCGGCGCGTGGGCGGAAAAAGCGCTGACCGAAGCGAAAATCGTCGGGCGCGCGCGCGTCATTTGGGACGGCAAAGACAGCAACTATATGACCGTGCCGCAACCGGCGGACTGGCGCGAAACGCGCGCCGCCGCCTATGTGCATCTCACCTCCAACGAAACCATCGGCGGGGTGCAATTTCACGAATTTCCGCAAACGCAGGCGCCGCTCGTCGCCGATATGTCGTCCGATATTATGAGCCGCCGCCTCAACGTCGCCGACTTCGGTTTGATTTACGCCGGCGCGCAAAAAAATATCGGACCGTCCGGCTTGGGGCTGGTCATCATCCGCCAAGACCTGCTGGAAATTTGTCCGGACACCGTGAGCAAATTTTTCCGCTACCGCACGCACGCCGCCGAAGGCAGTATGTATAACACGCCGAACACCTGGGCGGTGTATATCGTCAAACTGATTTGCGACTGGGTCGAGGGTTTGGGCGGCTTGGAAGCGCTAGAAAAACGGAACGACGAAAAGGCGGCGATTCTGTATGATGCTTTGGACGCGAGCGCGTTCTGGAAACCGTGCGCGGAAAAACCGGCGCGGTCGAAAATGAACGTAACGTGGCGTTTGGCGAGCGAGGACTTGGAAGCGAAATTCGTCAAAGAAGCGACGGCGGCGGGCTTGGCGATGCTGAAAGGACACCGCTCGGTCGGCGGCTTGCGCGCCAGCATTTACAACGCCTGCGAAAAAACAGGCGTGTTGGCGCTGACGCAATTTATGCGGGACTTCGAGAAGAAAAACGGGTGAGCAGAGGAGAGTTGAGAGTTAAGAGTTGAGCAGAGGTTGCGCTTCGCGCATTGATATGAAAACTCCACACTCTCAACTCTCAACTCTAAACTTTCAACTCTAATAAAAATGCAAATCATCATCAACGAACTGACCGTTCCGGTCGGCGCCGCGGCGGACGAACTCGCGGCGGCGGCGGCAAAGCGCCTCGGCGTGAAAAAAACGGCGGTAACGTTAGTCAGAATTTTGCGCCGCTCGCTCGACGCCCGTCCACGGCGCGGCGCCGTTTGTTACGTCGTCAACGCCGTCTGGGACGTTGCGCCGTCGCTCGATGAATCCTCATTCCTCAAACTCAAAGTTACGCCTTACGCGCCCGCGCCCGCCTTGCGTTTTCCCGCGGTCAATTTAACGAGGCGTCCGTTAGTGATTGGCGCCGGACCGGCGGGTTTGACCGCCGCTTATGTTTTGGCGCAAGCCGGAGCGCGCCCGCTGATTTTGGAGCGCGGACAGCCGCTCCGCGAGCGCCGGCGCGCCGTCGGCGATTTTTTGGGGCGCGGCGTGTTCAATCCCGAAAGCAACGTCTTTTTCGGTGAAGGCGGCGCGGGCGCGTTTTCCGACGGCAAGTTGACTTCGCGGACGAAAGACCTCGCGGCGAAAGATTATTTTCTGGAATTATTAGTCCGATGCGGCGCGGCGCCGGAAATTCTTTACGAAGCGCAACCGCACCTCGGTAGCGACCGGCTGGCGCAAATCATTCCGCGTTGGCGTGCATTGATTGAAAAACTCGGCGGCGAATTTCGTTTCGGCGCGCGGGCGGACGACCTCTTAATCGACGCCGGCGAATGTCGCGGCGCGCGCGCCGGCGGCGAAACGTTGAACGCCGCGGCGGTTTTTCTCGCCGCCGGTCATAGCGCCGACGATGTCTATGAGATGTTGCGCCGGCGCGGCGTCGCGCTAAAAGTAAAGGGCTACGCGCTCGGTGTGCGCGTCGAAATGCCGCAGGAATGTGTCAATCGCTCCCAATGGGGCGCCGCCGCCGACCGGCTGACGCGGACGGTCGGCGCGGCGAGTTTTTTCTTTACGCAAAAAAACGGGAACGGCTACACTTTTTGTATGTGCCCCGGCGGGCGGGTCATAGCGGGCGCGACCGGCGCGGGACGGCTCGCGACCAACGGGATGAGTTCTTCGACGCGCAACGGACAATGGGCGAACGCCGCGGTGCTGTTTCCGCAAGCGCCGGACGCCGCCGCGCGGACGACCATCACGACCATCGAAGAAAGCGCGTTTCAGGCGGGCGGCGGCGATTATTCGTTGCCCGCGACGACGCTGTCCGCTTTTCCCCGCGCGCCGCGGGATTTGCCGGCGGGGTCGGTTCAGCGCGCGCGTCCCGCCGATTTCCGGCAAATTTTACCGGAGCGGCTTATTGACGATTTATGCGCTTATTTGCCGAGCGTGGTCAGTCGGTGCCGGTGTGAAAATGCGCCGGCGTTGATTTACGGCGCGGAAACGCGAAGCACTTCGCCGACGCGCGTCGAACGCGGCGAAAACGGCGAAAGCGTCAACTGCCGCGGCTTATACCCGCTCGGCGAAGGCGCGGGCTACGCCGGCGGCATCGTCAGTTCGGCAATCGACGGGCTCCGCGCCGCGGAAAAGTTTTTAAGAACAAAGACGGATTAAAAATTACGAATTTTGGCAATAATTAGACCTGCCAAACGCCGCGTGGCGGCAAGGCGTAACAGCCCAGCCCAAAGGAAAATCGGCTCTATGATTTTCCGGCGGGCTGGGTTAGCATTGCCGGAAAATCCGCCCTGTAAGGGCAGTGGAAATTTTTTGCCTTGCCCTTACAGGGCGCGTAATTTATGGGCGATTTTTTACCCAGCGCGTTGCGCTGGGCTGTTACGCTCCGCCCCTGCGGGGCGACTGACGGAGATTGTTGAACAGGTCTAATTATCAAAATTGCGCTTCGCGAAATTGCTAATCAAACTCCACCATTCGTAATTTTTAATTCGTAATTTCTACACCTACAAATCTCCACCCGACCGCTTATGAACGCGATGCAAAAAAAACTGATTTTGGCGATTGTCATCACGCTCCTGCCGTTGTTGATGCTGGGCTTTTTGATGTATGCCGAGATGAAAAAGAACATCGACTTTTTCTATCGCTCGCAAATGTCGGCGACCCTGCGCACGCTCGCGGCGGAAATCGAATTGTCCGAACGGCTGACCGCGCTGGTCTTCGCCACGGTCGAGCAAAAAAATCTCGCGCTCACTCGCGCGCTCGCCGAAATGGTGGATTTAGTCCCGCGCGAACAACTGACCGTCGAAACGTTGCAACGCTTCCAAAAATTGCTCGATGTCGAAACCGCTTGCGTGATTGACACCGACCACATTATCAAGTGGACCAGTTTCCCCGACTTTCTCGGCTACGATATGGGCAGTTCGCCGCAGTCCGCGCCGTTCAACGAAATTCTGACCGACCGCCGGTTGGAAATCGCGCAGGAGCCGATGCCCAACGGCTACGCCGGACAGTTGATGCAGTTTATCGGCGTGGCGTCGCCGCGCTCGCCGGGCTACGTGCAAATCAGTTTAAGCGCCGCCGTCGTCGAGAAGTTGGCGCGTCTGCAAGACATCCAACCGCGCGTCGCGGTCGTCGGCGTCGGCAAAACCGGCTTCGCGGCGATTCTGCGCGACGGCGCGTATCGCGCGCACCGCGACCCCGCCGCCATCGGCAGTATCGTGCGCTCCGAGGCGTGGTATAAACAAGTAACCGCGGCGCCGACCGGTTTTGTCTGGCTGACGACCGGCGGGCGGGAATATCTCGCCGCCTTTCACCGCGTCGGGCAAGACGTTTTGCTCGCGTTTTTGCCCGCGGCGGAATACTACGGCGAGCTAAATTCTGTGCGCAATGTTTGCTTGTTGATGATGGGGTGTTCGGGCTTGATGTTGGCGTTTGTGTTGTATTTATGCCTGCACGCTTTTATCTTTCGCCCGACCAGCGAGGTGATGTTGCGCCTGACCGCCGAAAAGTTGCGCGCCGACCACGAAAATCAAAGCAAGAGTTCGTTTTTGGCGCGGATGAGCCACGAAATCCGCACGCCGATGAACGCGATTATCGGGATGAGCGAACTCGCCGAGCGCGAGCAGGGCAAGCCGGGCGCGGTGGAGCGTCTGCGGGAAATCAAACGCGCCGGCGTCAATTTGCTCGCCATCATCAACGACATTCTCGACTTCTCGCGCATCGAAGCCGGCACGATGCAAATCACCCCCGCGCCCTACGCCGCCGTGGCGCTGTTTCGCGACATCAACACGATAGTCCGCAATCGTTTGGGTAACAAAAAAATCGAATTCACCGAGGAGTTCGCGCTCGACATTCCGGCGACGCTCATCGGCGACGAAAGCCGCGTGCGCCAAATTTTGCTGAACCTGCTCACCAACGCCGTGAAATACACGCCCGCCGGCTTCATCGCGTTCAGCGCCAACGCCGAGCGCCTCGCCCCCGACACGGTGCGCCTCATTTTCACCGTCGCCGACAGCGGCGTCGGCATCAAAGAAGAAGACCTGCCGAAATTGTTCGAGGACTTCTCGCGCTTCGACCTCGACCGCCACCGCTCCATCGAAGGCGCCGGTTTGGGAATGTCCATCACGCGGGCGTTGTGCCGCGCGATGGACGGCGACATCACCGTTGCCAGCGAATACGGCAAGGGGTCGGTGTTCACCGCGACTATCACGCAACGTTTTTCCGGCGCCCAACATTTCGGCGACCGCGATTTGCAGGAATCGACGGCGTTGCCGGCGTCCGGCGCGGCGCGGTTCACGGCGCCGGATTGCCGCGTGTTGATTGTCGATGACGTGGAAATCAATCTCGACGTGTGCGAGGGCTTGCTCGAACCCTACGAAATGCAAATCACGAAATGTTTAAGCGGCGCCGAAGCGGTCGAGTCGGCGCGGCAAAACGCCTACGATTTGATTTTTATGGACCATATGATGCCGGAAATGGACGGCATCGAAACGACCAAACGGATACGGGCGCTCGCGGGCTACCCCAAGACGCCGATTATCGCGCTGACCGCCAACGCCATTGCCGGTATGAAAACTATGTTTTTAGAAAACGGTTTCACCGACTTCCTCCCGAAGCCGATTGAAATCGCCAAACTCAACGACCTCGTCGAAAAATACGTGCCGGCGGCAAAATGCCGGGTGATTAGCGTGGAGTGAAGAGCAGAGTTTAGAGTTAAGAGTTTAGAGTTTAGAGTTTAGAGTTGAGAGTTGAGAGTTGAGAGTTGAGAGTTGAGAGAGTGAAATTTTTATAAATGCGCGAAGCGCAACCTCTGCTCAACTCTAAACTCTTAACTCTAAACTCTCAATTCCAAACTTTCAACACAGCGCGGCAGGATGCCTTGCAGATACGCAATCAGCACGCCGTAATTGGTCAGCGGCACGTTTTGGGCGGCGGCGCGGCGGCGGCGATAGTGCATTTCCCGCGCGTTCAACATACAGCCGCCGCAATGCGCGACCAATTTGAACGGCGATAAATCGTCGGGAAATTCGCCGCCGGCAGTGAAGGTAAAACGCAAATCTTGGCGCGTGTAATTTTTCAGCCAGCGCGGCAGTTTCACCGTGCCGATGTCGTCGCACTGCCGGTGGTGCGTGCAACCCTCGGCGATTAACACCGCATCGCCGTCCCGCAAATTTTCCGTCGCCGCCGCGCCGGCGACCGCCTGCCGCAAATCGCCTTTGTAACGCGCGAACAAAATCGAAAATGAGGTCAAAGGCACGTCGGGCGGCACGTCGGCGGCGACTTTGGCGAAGACCTGACTGTCGGTAATCACGAAGCGCGGCTTTTTGCCGAGATGCGCCAGCGTGTCGCGCAACTCAAATTCCTTGACCACAATCGCCGTCGCATCGCTTTCCAAAATATCGCGAATCGTTTGCTGTTGCGGCAGAATAAGCCGCCCGCGCGGCGCGGAGGCGTCAATCGGCGTAACCAAAACCACGAAATCGCCGCCGTGGAGCAAGTCGCCGATTAACCGCAATTTAATTTCCGGCGCGGGGACGAGCGTTGCCAACCGTTTTTTCAGCGCGTCGATATTTTCGCCGGTCGTCGCGCTGATAAAAAGCGCGTCGCTACGCGCCGCGGGAAAAATTTCATTGTCGCGCGGCTCGCCGTTGCGCGGCTTGCCGTTGCACGGCTCGACGTCGCGCGGCGGTTTTTCGCCGAGTAAATCGGCTTTATTGTAGGCGAGCAAATACGGGATGTTTTGGTCGCGGAAGATGGCGAGGAGTTCCTCGTCGGGCGCGGTCAGTCCGAGCGTGGCGTCCACGACGAGAACGGCGACATCGGTTTGGCGGAGGACTTGCCGCGTTTTGCGGACGCGCAGTTCGCCGAGCGCGCCGTCGTCGTCGATGCCGGGCGTGTCGATAATCAGGACGGGACCGAGCGGCAATAATTCCATCGCTTTGCGCACCGGGTCGGTCGTCGTGCCGCGCACTTCGGACACCACCGCCAAATCCTGACCGGTAACCGCGTTGACGACGCTCGATTTCCCCGCGTTGCGCCGCCCGAAAAAAACAATCGCCAACCGCTCGCCGGCGGGGGTGTCGTTGAGTCCCATAACGTATCCTTCACGCAATTGCGCGTTTGCGCGCGACGAATTAACAATTAACAATTTACAATTAACAATTGTGGAGTTTGATAGTCAAAATCGCTTCGCGAAATCTGAAAATCAAACTCCGAATCCATAATTGTAAATTGTAAATTGTAAATTGTTAATTGCTCTCACTTCCCCGGCATCCTTTTGTATTTGCCGCGCCGACCGGCGGCGACGCGGTCGCCGAGCGTCGCTTCGTAATCGGCGAAATTGCCGTTGAACCATTTGATTTCGCCGTCGCCGTTGAACACCAATAAATGCGTGCAGATGCGGTCGAGGAAAAAACGGTCGTGGCTGATGATGAGCGCGCACGCCGGAAAGTCCTCCAACGCCTCTTCCAGCACGCGGAGCGTGTTCACGTCCAAGTCGTTCGTCGGCTCGTCGAGCAGTAATAAATTGCCGCCGGTGCGGAGCAGTTTCGCCAAATGCACGCGGTTGCGCTCGCCGCCGGAAAGTTTGCCGACGAGTTTTTGCTGTTCGGTGCCGCGAAAATTAAACCGCGCCACATACGCCCGCGCGTTGACTTTTTTGCCGCCGAGTTCCAACTCGTCCGCCCCGCCGGAAATTTCCTCGTAAATCGTTTTGTCGTCGGACAGCGCGTCGCGGTGTTGGTCAACGTGGGCGATTTGCACCGATTTGCCGACCGCGACGGTGCCGGCGTCCGGTGGCTCTTCGCCGACAATCAGCCGAAACAGCGTCGTTTTGCCCGCGCCGTTCGGTCCGACGACGCCGACAATCGCGCCGCGCGGCACGTTGAACGACAGCCCCTTAATCAACTCCACGCCGCGAAATCCTTTGTTGACTTCGGTCAGTTCGACCACTTGGTCGCCGAGTTTCGGACCCGGCGGAATTTGAATGACGCAGTCGGACGCGGTTACCTCAAAACTCTGTCCGGCGAGTTTTTCATAGCGGTCGAGACGCGCCGAATTTTTTTGATTGCGTCCGCGCGCGGCGGTGTTAATCCACTGCAATTCGCGGCGCAGAATGCGCTGGCGCTCCGACTCTTTCTTTTCCTGCAAACGCAGACGCTCGGCTTTTTGCGCCAACCACGACGAATAATTGCCCGCGAACGGCAAGCCCTTGCCGTTTTCAAGTTCGAGAATCCATTGGGTTACGTTGTCGAGAAAATAGCGGTCGTGGGTAACGATGATGACCGTGCCGGGGTAGGCGCGGAGTTGGTCTTCAAGCCACTTAATCGTTTCGGCGTCGAGGTGGTTCGTCGGCTCGTCGAGCAATAAAATATCCGGTTTTTGCAGAAGCGCCTGACAAAGCGCCACGCGGCGCCGCTCGCCGCCGGAGAGCGTTTTGATGTCGGTGTCGTCGGGCGGCAACACCAGCGCGTCGGCGGCGAGGTCGAGCGTGTGGTCGATTTCCCACGCATCGGTCGCGTCGATTTTGGTTTGGAGCGCGTCCATCTCGGCGGAGAGTTCGTCGATTTTGTCCGGCTGTTCGCCCATTTCGACGCCGATTTGTTCGTAGCGGGCGAGCATCGCGCGCAGCGGCGCGACGGCGAGTTCGAGGTTTTCGCGGACGGTTTTGGTGAAATCGAGTTGCGGCTCCTGCGCGATGAGCAAGACCGACGTGCCGTCTTTGAGTTCCACTTCGCCGTGAAAATCCTTGTCAATGCCCGCCATAATTTTGAGCAGGGTTGACTTGCCGGAGCCGTTGAAACCGACGATGCCGATTTTCGCGCCGTAATAAAACGACAGTGAAATGCCGTCGAGAATCACCCGCTCGCCGTATTCCTTGTGAACGTCGTTGAGAGAAAAAATGATGGGAGGCATAGGGAAGTCCAATGGAGAAAAGAGTGAACGCAATTTTGATAATTATTCCACATAGTCGCGCCGTGGGCGCGAAATGTCGGTAGAAAATGAATGTAAAAATACGCAACGTCCCATAGGGACGGAATGTTGGTTAATCATCTTTTACGCCGCGCGACCAATATATCGTCCCTACGGGACGCGATTTATGACGGCGGCTTTCTACCGACATAGTCGCGCCTACGGCGCGACGGTCGGAAGGATTTATCAAAATCACCTAAAATTTCGCCGCCAATTCCCGCGCCGCTTCTTTGGCTTCGGCGACGATGGCATCGCGGCGTTGCGGGAAGGCGTCGCCGCCGTCGATGTAAATGCCGCTAAAATCGGCGATGCCGAAAAATTTCATCAGGTGGCGCAAATAAGCGTCGGCGAAATCCGCGTTCGCCGCGCCCGCGCCGCGGTCATAGACGCCCCCCGCCGATTGAATGTGCAAGACCTTTTTTTCCGGCAACAAACCGACCGGACCGTTCGGCGTGTAGCGAAACGTTTTGCCGGACACGCAGAGTAAATCGATGTATTGCTTCGCCACCGGCGGCAGGAAAAAATTCCACAGCGGATTGGCGAACACGTATTTGTCGTGCGCCAAAAATTGCGTCAGCAATTCGTGGTGCCGCGCCATTTCCTGTTGTTCGGCGGGCGGCAAATCGGTCAGCGCCGCGCCGGTTTTGATTTTTTTCCAAGCGTCGAAAGTCGCGCCGGTCAGCGCCGGAATCGTTTCGGCGAACAAGTTGAGCGTGGTTACGGCGGCGGCGCCGTGCCGCTCGCGATAGGCGTCCAAAAACACCTCGGCGACCGCCAGCGTTTTCGAGGCGGCGGCGGTCAGCGGATGCGCGGCAATGAAAAGTAGTCGGCTCATAAATCTTCCTCCTGATTGAGAGACGGAAAGGTCATTCAATTAAAAATTCAAAATTAAAAATGGCGGAGTTTGATTTTAGAATTCGCGAAGCGAAATTGATGATGGAGCGAAGCGACAACCACCATTGTTAATTGTTAATTGTTAATTTTTAATTGCTCTTTCGCGGTAATTCGTCAACCGGTAGCCGCATTGCTCGATGACGGCGCGGAGTCGCGGCGATTTCAACGCGGACAGTTCCGCCGCGCGATTTTCGCCGTTGCACAAGTCCTTAACATACGGCTCTAAATAATACGTTTCCGCGGTCGCCACGCACGGATGAAACGCCATTTCCGTAATGCCGGCGTTTTTTCGATGAGCGCGGAGCAGTTCGACGGCGACGGTCTCGGTCATCGCGCCGCTGTGCAACAAACCGTAAAAATAATCGTTGGTGCGAACCGGACTGCGGCGACCGGCGCGGCGGTCGCGCCAAGCGTAGGTCTGTAAGTTGGCGTAATGCGCGAAGTTAAGCGGACGCGGCAGGTGCGCGCGGAGCGGCGCATAACGGAACGGCTCGCGCGGCAGGCGGACAAACGGAATGGCGTATTCCGCCGCCAATTTCAGCGTCAATTGCCAGAGCCACGGAATCGCGTGGCAGTGCATATGCCCGTCAAGGTGGTCGAGCGCGCGTCCGATTTTTTCCACGCCGGTTTTGACTTTTTCGATTTGCGCTCGCATTTCAATCGCGGCTTGTTCGCGCCACGCGCCGTTGAAACCGGACAGCGCCAAGCGGACGAAACCGCGCGCTTCGATAAAGCGGAAATGCCCGCCGGCGTCGGCGAGCGCCGGAATTTGCGCCGGCGGCGCGACGCAGTTGCCTTCGTTGAGCGTCAGATGCGCGCCGACGCCCAAACGCGGACACGCCGGCAGAACGCGCTCAACGGCGTCGGCAAACGCCGCGCCGTTCGCCATTATCGACGCCGAAGTCAGCGCGCCGTTTTGCGCGGCGTCGAGAATCCCCGCGTTATTGGCGTATTGCCCGCCCAAATCGTCGGCGGCGAGAATGAGGAATTTTTTTGGCGTTTCAGTCATAGCACAATTAACAATTAAAAATTGACAATTAACAATTGCGGAGTTTTATTTTTTAATCCGCTTCGCGCTATTTTGATAATTATTCCAAAATTGTTAACTCGCGTTACGCGCAAAAAAAAAGAGAAGCCACGAATGGACACGAAAAGAACTTAACCCGAATTTTCACGAAACCGAGCGAAGCGAAGGTTAGTGTCCTTTCCAAATTTTTTGTCAGTTTTCCGGCTCTTTATTTCGTGTAATTCGTGTAATTCGTGGACAAAAAAATCTCTCTTTTTTATGCGTAAAAATTCGCGTCTTTTGGTTGACCGCGTAACACGAGTTGTTAATTGTTAATTTTTAATTGTTAATTGCGTTTCACGATGCCCAACCGCCCTTTCTCATTTTTTCGCGCCGCGTGGTCGGCGTTCGCCGACGGTTTTTATCCGCCGGCGTGTTTGGCGTGCGGGCGCAGTTTGTGGCTTTGGCGCGACGCCTTTTTGTGCGCCGAATGTGAAAATAACTGGTCGTTGTTAAATGACAATGGTTGCCGGCGTTGCGGCGAGCCGCTCGGTCGATACGCCGCCGGCGTGTGCCAACGTTGCCGGACGAAAAAGCCGGCGTTCACTCGCGCGATTGCCGTGGCGCCGTATCGCGAAGGCGCCACGGACGCGCTCGTCAAGGACTTCAAATATCACGGCAACCGCCGTTTGGCGAAGCCGCTCGCCGAATTGTTGGCGGCGCGAATTCGCCGGTGCTGGTCGTTGGACAAAATTGATTTGCTGACCGCCGTGCCGCTACACCCCGACCGCTATGCGTGGCGCGGCTATAACCAGTCGTGGTTGCTCGCCGAAGAATTGGCGGCGCGACTGCCGCTACCGGCGGCGGCGGTTCTGCGGCGCGTGCGCGACACGCCGGCGCAAGCCAATTTATCCGTCGAGGCGCGGCGGCAAAATTTACGCGACGCTTTCGCCGCCGTCGCGCCGTTGACCGGCAAAAAAATTCTGCTGATTGACGACGTGCTGACCACCGGCACGACGGCGAACGAATGCGCGCGCGCCTTGCGCCGCGCCGGCGCGACGCGCGTTTTCGTGGCGACGTTCGCGCGGTGAGAACAATTTACAATTCACAATTAAAAATTAACAATTGTGGAGTTTGACGGTTAAAAATCGCTTCGCGCCATTTTTACAATTACTCCACAATTGTTAATTGTGAATTTTTAATTGTGAATTGCTCGCGCCGCGCCGATGCCCGCGAAGACCGTCGCGGCGAGTTGGCGCATTTCGGCGAATTCCGGCGAGGCGGGGGCGGGAAATTCCGCGCCGAAAATCCGCGTCGTGTAAGCGTCAATCGCCGGCGCGTGGTGCTTGCTTTCCCAACACGCTCGCGCTTGGTTCTCGCCCGCCGTGAAAAGTTCCCAGCCGGACTCGACTTCAAAACATCGCGGGCGCGGACGCGCGTGATAATCGTTAAAGAGGTCCAACAATTTCGCCAAAAATTCTTGCGCCGCCGCCGCTGAAAATGGTGGATAAGTGACGGTCGAAATTTTGCCGGACGCGAAATAGACGCCGTGCGCGGCAACCTCCGCGCCGGACGCGCCGAGCGCGAGGTGATACAGTCCGGCGCGAAGCGCGTCTTTGCCTTTTTCCGCCGTCGGGCGCAGGAACAGTTGCCCGTTGGCGTATAAATTCGGCGGCGTGAAAGTCAGCGTCCCGTTCGGCAACTGAATTTCGCGCGGCGTTCGCGCCGCCGCCGCGCCCAAATTTAAGTCCGCGACCCGCGCGAGCATTAGGCGAATTTGCGCCGTCGTTGCCGCGAATAATTGGCGGGCGTTCGGCGGTAAAACGCCGTCCGCCTGCAAGCGCCGCCATAATTTTTCGGCGTCCGCATCGGGGTTTTTCAGAAAATAATTTAACACCGTTTCGTCGAATTGATAACGCTCCAACCCCGCGGAAATTTCGAGCGGCTCCTCGTCGTCCGGCGCGTCTTCCGCGTCAATCTCCAACCGCGCCCCGACCGTCCGCCGGTAAAAATAGCGCGTCGGCGAGCGGAGGAAATCGAAGAGAGATTCAAGAGAGTAGCGAGAGTTGAGAGTTGAGAGTTGAGAGTTGAGAGAGTGGAGCGGGTTATCTAAACTCTCAACTTTTAACTCTAAACTTTGCAGTTGCTTCGCCGCCGCAAAATTTTCCGCCGAAAACGCCGCGAGGCGGCGGTCTTTGTCCGCGCGGAAATAGGTCGGGCTGAACGGTTGCAACGGATGTTTGACCGTCAATTTTTCGGCGGCGGGGAGCGCGTCCAACAATTCGCCGACCAAAACCGCCGGCGGCAGGGGCTGATTATCCTGCGCGCTTTGTCCGGTATAGACGATGACGAGATGTTCCGTCGCCGCGAGCAACGTCTCCAAAAAGGCGTAACGGTCTTCGTCCCGCGCCGGTCGGTCGCCGACGCGCCGGTGAAAACGGGCGTCCATTAAATCAAAACTGAGTTCCGTCGAAGGGCGCGGCAACGCGCCGTCGTTCATTCCCAGCAGGCACACCACGCGCGCCGGCGCGGCGCGCGCCGGCGAAAACCCCGCAAACAACATCTTGCCGTAAGCGAACCGTCCGCCGTCCGGCGGCGCGGAAAATTGTTCCCGCAACCACGTTTGCACGACGGCGAACGGCACCGCGCCGGCGTCGCGCGCGCAATGCGACCAACGGTCGAGCGTGTCGCGCAAAACCGGCACGCCGTCCGCGTCCGGCGGGAAAAAATAATCAATGCCGGCGGTTAAAATCCGTTGCCACGCGGCGGCGGACTGCGGCGCGTCGCCGATTTGTCCGCGCCATTTTTCCAACGTCTCGATGAAGGTCGCGAGGTTGCCGAGAAGAGATAGGGAAGAGGTGTTAGGGAAAAGGGGAAAGGGAAGAACCGCGGTATCCCTCTTCCCTCTTCCCTCTTCCCTAATCATCAGCGGTTCCGCGTCGCCGGTCGGGTCGAACATCGCCGCGCCGAGGAGCAGGCGGTCGAGGGCGAAGCGCCACGTGTTGGCATAGACCGCTCCCGCGCCGGCGCGGTCGCGCGCGTCCGCGTCCAAGCCCCACGCGAGACCCGCCTGCCGCAACAGCGGCGGCAAAATTTCCAAATCCGCCGCCGAAAAATTAAAGCGGCGCGCCACCGGAGCGCGGCGCAATAAGTCCAAAATTTCCGAGGCGTGAAAACGTCCCGTCGCGGCGGCGAGCAGGGATAAAAACGTTTGCTCCGCGCTTGTTTCGTCGCCGTCGGCGCCGCCGCTGATGGTGAAAGGAATATAACCGGCTTGGTCGCGGCGTCCGAAAACGGCGGCGATGTAAGGCGCGTAATCGGCGATTGCCGGCGCGTGCACGCGAATGTCGGCGGGCGTCAGCGTTTGGTCCGCCGCGAAGCGCGCGAGAATTTGGTCGCGCAAAACCTCGACCTCGCGCCACGCCGAATGACAACTGTGAACGGTAATGGAATCGTCGCCGTCCGCCGATTTCGCGACCGCCGGTTGATTGAATTGAATGGCGCGGCGCAAATTAGTGAGCGCGGTCGCCCCCGTAAAATCATTCGCGAAATCAATAAACGCCTCGTCCGGCATCGGCGCGAGGTCGTGGTCGAGAAAATAGCCGAACATTTCCTGACCGAGCCGACCGAGCGAGCCGAGGAGCGGATTGCCGTCGCCGGCGAAATGCGATAAAGCGTCCTCGCCGACGGTCGCCGCCAATTTTTGCTCGTCGCGTAAACGGGCGCGGCGCGATTGCGCGTCGTCCCAAAATTCGGCGCAGGGATTAAACGCGAAAAAATAAATTTCGGCGGTGTCGGCGACGGCGCGCAAAACGTCAAGGTGCGCCGGCGGCAAGGACGAAATGCCGAAATAAAAGACCCGCCGCTGACGGCGCAATTTTTCGAGCCACGGACGCGGTTCCGGCGATGCGAGAGCGCGCATAATTTCGCGATACAAGCCGGAAAAATGGCGGATTTTTTTGCCGTCGATTTTGAGCAACGCCCGCCAGAGTTTGGCTTGCCAGCGCTCGTCGGCGGGCGCGGTCGGCAAAACGCCGTTTTCCCAGCGTTCGAGAATGTCGGCGCGGTAGGTCATATAGCGGTCGAACAGCGCGGCGAGGCGGACGGAGAGTTGATAAACGCGAAGCGAATCGTCCGCCAAAAAATTTTTGACGCGGGCGAAATCGGCGTCTTGCGCGGCTAATTCCGGCAGGATGCGCCACAGCCGCCACGTAACGGCGGCGGGCGAAAACCCGTCGTCGGGCGGCGCGTCGGGCGCGTCGCCCGGCGGCAGGTAGCCGCGGGCTTCGCCGAACGGCGTGAACACGTAGTCGTATAAAAATTTGCCGGGGAACTTAAACGTCAGCGCCGGACAAAAACCGTTTCGCGCCGCGATTTGCCACGTTAGCCAATGAAACAAATCGCGGTCGGGCGCGACGACGAGGTCTTGAAAAAACGGGTCGGACGCGCCGCGCAACCGCGCCGCCAAAAGCGCGGACAGGCGAGAAAGGTCGTTGCCGTGATAGAGATGAAAAGACATTGAAGAGCGGAGTTGAGAGTTAAGAGTTAAGGGTTGAGAGTTGAAAGTTGAAAGTTGAAAGTTGAAAGTTTAGGCATTGACCTATTTTAACCATTGCCGCCATAACGCGCCACCGGCTATTGTTCATTGCGGTGGCTTTAGGCAAAAATAAATCTTAAAACTATCTCCTTAAAAATCTTTTCCGCCTAAAAAACTTAGAACCTATCCGAATATCGCGGCTGTTTGCCCCGTTAGGGGCAATCTGTCGGTAGAAACGCCGCCCACCATAAAGTCGCGTCCCGTTAGGGACGCAATGTCGGTCTAATTATCACTAACCGACATTCCGTCCCTCCGGGACGGATTTTTTTTGGGCGGCTTTTTCTACCGACATTTCGTCCCTACGGGACTGCGTCCCCTATCGGGACGACGCTCGTTGATAATAGGATAGGTTCTTAATCTTCTTCAACGCCTTTGAGAAATCATAAAATTCTGAAATGTTTTTCGTCAAAACCGTAAGTGTTAGGCGAAATGTAATTGAGAATTTTTGGGAATGGTCTATTAAGAGAGGATAAGAAAATGCGCCAAGAAACGCGACGCGGTTATTTTGCGCGCCGAATTTTGCGGGGGGGGGGGGTATGATTCGCCTCCGGCAATTCGGTTGGGCATTGGTTTTGGCGGGGGCGGGGTTCGCGGCGAACGCGGCGGAATTGTGGACTGACCCCGGACTACCGCCGCTCACCGACGGCACGTATGAAATGTGGACGCCGGGCGTCGGCGACGATAACGAGAAAGGCGATTATGCGGCGGATGGCGGCTTTATGAATTCGGTGCGTTCGACCGGTGCGGAAGCACTGTGGAATATCGGCATAACAGGCAAGGGCGTAACGGCGGCGGTGATTGACGACGGTTTTCTTACCACGCACGAAAAATTGGACGGGAAAATTGTCAACAGTTATACCGGCGGTATTGACAACCACGGCACGCACGTTGCCGGCACGGTGGTCGGAATGGCACCGGGGGCAATGCTGTTCTTGGCTAATGATGACGATACCGATTCAGATAACGCCGACACTTTTAACGTCATTGCCGGATTAGCCACAACCTACAACATCGTGGCGGTCAATAACAGTTGGGGCTTTCCCTATACTCCGTTTAACACCCCGCCTGAGAATTTTTGGAACTCGCCGGAAGCGGTTGCGGGCGACTATCCGCTGACTGCCGCCGCCGTGCAAAATCTCCTGAATGCCGGAGTTATCACCGTCGCCGCCAGCGGTAACGACAGCGTCAACGATAAGATGGGTTATCCTGACGGTTTGCCCGCCGTGATTTCGGTCGGCGCGCTCAGCCAGTATGGATTTATCACCAACTTCAGCACTCAATATCCCAAAGACGGATTATTTTTACTTGCTCCCGGCGCGGATATTTATTCGGCAGTGGCATCCGGCGTTAACATATATGAAAATAAGAACGGCACGAGTATGGCATCGCCGCACGTTACCGGCGCGATTGCACTCCTCGCTTCCGGCGCGAGAGATGCCACTCCCGCCGAAATTATCGCCGCACTTTATCAATCTGCCGACCGCGTGAATTACAACATTACCATTGCGCCGGAATTTGTTGAGCAACCGCTAACCAATGATGATATGACCGATTTAGATAATTATTCTTTAATTTCCCGAACGTTCAACGTAGAGGCACCGGCACCGGTTGATGATTGGCGTTATGCCGGGCGCATTGTAGCCGCCATTGTTGCGGTGGGAGAAATCTACGGGGGAAGCGATACTGCTTATGCCAATGGTTGGGAGGCAATTGAAAATGATACCGGCGGGACTGCACAAGCAACGTTCCAAGAGATATTAACCAAACTCGGCGGCGAAACCCATCTCCAATACGCCGAATACGGCTTTTTGCGCGTGGATAAGGCGTATAAGTATTTGCTCGCGCAAAAGACCGAGCAACTTTCCGCCGTTGTCGCCGCCGACGGCGGGCGCGTCGGTGCGGAAATGGCGCAGGGCTTGGCGCAACATTTCGGCGGGGTGTTGTCCGAGCAAAATCATCTCCTCTATCAGCGCCTCGCCTTTATGTCGCCCGAACAGCGGCGCGACACGCTCCGTCAAATTTCGCCCGCGCTCAACGCCGCCGCCGTTGACGGCGCGTCGCTCGCCGTCGGCGTCGCCAACCGGCAAATCGTTTCCCGCTTCGAGCGGGCGCGAATGAATACGCTCTATTCCGACCGTCTCGCCTCGCAAAATCGCGCCTCGGCGGGCGGCGAGCCGGAATTTGGATTGTCAGGAATTTACGGCAAGAGTAGCGAACTGTGGGCGCAAGGTCTCGGCGTTTACGGTCATCGCGACGGCACGAAAAACGTCGCCGGTTTTGACGAACACTACGCCGGCGCCGCGTTCGGTTACGCGGCTCGCGCCGACGAATGGCGCTACGGCGCGTTTGGCACGTGGGCGAATTTCGGCATCAACGGCGGCGACGGCAACGCCAACGGCAATTTTTTAAGCGTCGGCTTAAACGGCGGTTGGAGCGCGGAGAAATTTTTCGTCAATGCGCTCGGCGCCTATAACGTCGGCATTTACGATGTCAATCGCGGCATCGTGGCGCCTGGCGTGTTTATCTCCGATGTCGGCGGCGGCGCGTTGCCGATGTATGCCTCGACGCTCGGTTGGACGGGAAAGTCAACCAACACGACGCACGGTTTCAGCGCGTTTTTGTCGGGCGGTTACGACTTCGTGCAAACGCGCGGTTGGACGGTCGGCGCGCGGGCGGAAGGCGGCGCGGTGTTCGCGCACAACGTCGGCTACGACGAGCGTGGCGCCGACGGGCTGAATTTGCGCGTGGACAGTTTCAACGCTTGGCGATTAGACGGCGGCGCGGGTTTGGAAGTCGCGAAAATCATCGCGCCGGAGAATTTCCACCTCGGACATTTCTTATTGTCGGCGCGGGTGATGGGAATGTATGGCGCGGGCTTCGGCGACAGCGTCAGCGGCGAATTTGCGAGTAGCGGGGCGAAATTCCGTGTCGCGCCGGAATATCTGAAATCGGCGTATGTGATGCCGGAAGCGTCGCTCCGCTGGCAAGCCAACGACCGCTTGGGCTTCAGCGCGACCTATCAAGGACGCTTCAGCGGCGAATACCAACAACACGCCGGAATGGTGGGCGCGAGTTTGGGGTTTTAGTTCAATTAAAAATTACAAATTAAAAATTACGAATTACGAATTACGAGTGGCGGCGGCGTTTGATTTTATGAAATTCCGACAGTCGCCGCGAAGCGGCAAGGCGTAACAGCCCAGCGCAACGCGCTGGGTAAAATGTCGCCCATAAATTACGCGCCCTGTAAGGGCAACGCAAAAATTTCCACTGCCCTTACAGGGCGTTATATTTTTTTGTTGTCCACC
>JAISJR010000070.1 GCA_031261425.1 Planctomycetota bacterium | reverse complement strand
CAGGCGCCGCAAGGCAGTGAATGGGATTTTCAATTGAGTAAAGTTTATTTCGTCGCGGTGTTGGATTTTCTTTACGACGAAGCCGAAGAGCGGCAAAAATTTTCGCGCCATATTCATCTGAAAGACCAAGACGGCGAACTGTTTTCCGACAAGTTGGAATTTATTTTTTTGCAAATGCCGTTGTTCAACAAAACGGAAAACGAGTTGGCGGGGCACAAAGATAAATGGTTGTATTTTCTGAAGAATTTGGCGCGGCTTGCGGATATTCCGGCGATATTGCGCGAGCCGATTTTTACGCAGGCGTTTGCGACGGCGAATTTAGCGGCGATGGATAGACGCGAACGCGACGCCTACGACGCCTCGCTGAAAATCTATCGCGACAACGTCAATGTGATAGATAGTGCGCTTCTCCGCGGACAAGCGCAAGGAATTGAGATAGGTGAAAGGAAAAAGCAATTGGAGGTCGCCAAAAAATCGAAAGCGGCAGGAATAGCGCCGGCGCTGATTGCGCAGATTACCGGCTTGACGGAAAGCGAAATCGCCGCGTTGTAAATCCGTCGCGAAAAAAGCCGCTACCGGCGGCGGACGCTCTTTCCCCCTCACAGCACCAATTTAATTTCCGCCGGCGGCGGCGGCAAATCGTCCGGCGTCGCGTCGGTCGTTTGGCTTTGGTGACTAATCGCGGTCGAAACCCATTGCCAAAATTTTGCGAACGTGTTGCTGTCCATCGTGTCTAACGAAACCACTTCCGTCGCGAATTTTTCGAGCGGCGCGGTCTTGGCTTTCGGACCGGCGGCGCAAGCCACGATGCGGGCGAAACGGTATTTCTTGACGGCTTCCGTCATCTGCTTAAACAACGCCGTGTCCGACGGCGAGCCGTCCGTCATCACCACGCAGAGCGGCAACCAATCGCCTTTTTGCGCCGCCGTCGTTTTCACCACTTCGCGGTCGTAAAGCGTCAATAACAGTTCAAGCGCCGCGCCGAGATTCGTCGGTCCGGTTTCCGGCGTCGCCAACGCCGGCAGAACCAATTCGTCCAACGCCGTCAGCGGCGCGACGACTTTCACCTCGCGGTCGAAGGTGATGAGCGACAAATAGACCGTTTCGAGCGCATACGGGTCGCGCCGCAAACTCGACAACAACGCCGCCAAGCCGGTCTTCACCGCCTCAATCGGCTCGCCGCGCATTGAGCCGGAAGTGTCCAATAAAATGTAGATGGGGAGACGGCGCATAATTTTTAGAGGGAAAAGGGGGGTAGAGAGGGAAAAGGGAAGAGTCGATAAGGAGGTTACTTTTCCCTTTTCCTTTTCTACCTTTCTCCCTTTTCCTTTTGCAACGCTTTTACCAAACCCGCCAATATCCAACCCACCTCGTTGGCAGATGCAAATAATTTTTCCGCGCCGGACGGGTCAAGATAACCGATGCGCTCACTCAATAAAATTTGCGTTTTCAATTCTGCCAACGAACCGTTGGCGATGGCTAAAAATCGCAAGTAATCGCTACCGGAGTTGCGCCCGTTTCCTTCGGCGATATTGGATGGTATTGAAACCGCCGCCCGCCGCATTTGGCTGGTCAAGCCGTATCGTTCTTCTTTGGGAAACCGCTTGGTCGCGCGGTAAATATCGACGGATAAATCCATCGCTCTTTGCCACACGACCAAATCACGAAAATCACGGACGACGTCCATCGTCATATCCTTTTTTAGAGGGAAAAGGGAGATAGAGCGGATAGGGAAAAGGGAAGAGGGAAAAAGGAAAAGAGAAAAGGGAAGAGGGAAAAGGGAAAAGGGAAGAGTCGATAAGGCGGTTACTTTTCCCTTTTTACTTTCTCCCTTTCCCTTACTTTCTTTTCCCTTTTCCCTTTCTCCCTTTCCCCTTACTTTCTTTTCCCTTTTTACTTTCTCCCTTTCCCCTTACTTTCTTTTCCCTTTTTACTTTCTCCCTTTCCCCTTACTTTCTTTTCCCTTTTCCCTTTCTCCCTTTTCCCTCACCTCTTTTCCCTTTTCCCTTACCCCTTTTCCCTTTCTCACGGTTTCGCCAAATTGATTTCCGGCGGCGGCGGCGGGAGTTCGTTCGCGTCGCCGCCTTGCTCATCGACTTTTTTACTGCTGGTCGAAATCGACGACGACACCCATTTGAAAAACGCCGCAATCGTGGCGGTGTCGGCGGTGTCGAGCGTTACCACGTTTTCGGTCAGCCGTTGCAAAAGGGTTTTATCCGCGCCCGCGCCCGCGGCGCACGCCACCACCGTCCCCCAGTTGTAACTCTGGAAAGCGGCGATGCCTTTTTCGGGATTATCGGTCGGCGAACCGTCGGTCATAATAAAGACGAGCGGCTTCCAATCGCCTTTTTGCTCGCGGGTGCTTTTGACGATTTCGCGGTTGGCGCATTCGACCGCTTTTTCGAGCGCCTCGCCGAACGCCGTGCCGCCGCCGGCTTGCAACGCGGGCGGCTGAAATTGCGCGACTTCGGTGAGCGGCACGATTTGTTTGACTTCGCTCCCGAACGTGATGACGCTGATAAACGCCGATTCGAGGGCGTAAGGGTCTTTGCGGAGCGCCGAGTGCATCATTTGCGCGCCGTTCTTCACCGCTTCAATCGGTTCGCCGCTCATCGAACCGGAAACGTCAAGCAGAAGATAAACAGGTAGCCGTCGCATAAAGTTCCTTTCATAAAAAGCGTGAATTTCGGTCTGATGATAGCGCGGTTTAATTATCTCCGCCGGTAATCCGTAATTTTTACGGCGTAGTTATGATTGCCGCGTCGCTTTCGCCAACGCCTGCGCCAATTGGTCGCCGCACGACGTGCCTTTGCCGTCGCAATTGACGCCGCGCAATTTGGCGATGACTTCCGCCGCCGGCAATCCTTCGACCAATTTGCCGATGGCTTGCAAATTGCCGTCGCAACCGCCGGTAAATTCCACGCCGCGCACTTTGCCGTCGCGCAACTCAAACGAGACCGCCGTCGAACACGTGCCGTTGGTTTGGTGGGTGTGTTTCATTTTTTCTCCATAGGGAAAAGGGAAGAGGGAAAAGGGAAAAGGGAAGAGGGAAAAGGGAAGAGGGAATCCTAACCTATCCGCTTTTCCTTTTCAACTTTCAACTTTCACCTTTTCCCTTTCACCTTTTCCCTTTCGCCGTAAATTTCCGCCAACCTTTTACACATCGTTTGCCACGCGAATTGTTCGCGGCAAAAAGTCGCGCCGCGCTCATTCGCGGCACGTTTAGCGGCGGGCAAATCGGCGATGACGGCGGCGAGCGCTTGCGTCAAATGCGCGACATTTTGCGGCGCGACCAACCACCGATTTTCGACGCGCGACAAAATTTCTTTCGCGCCGTCCACGTCAAAAGCGACCGTCGGTTTGCCCATTAACAACGATTGCGGAATCACCCGCGCCAAACCCTCGCGCAACGAGCAATGCGCCACGAGGTCGGCGGCGGCGAGCGCGCGCGGGACTTCGTCGGGATGGAGCAAACCCGTCCACACGATTTTATCGGCAAAACCGAGTTCGCGCGCCATCTTTTCCAACCGCTCGCGCCACTCGCCCCCGCCGATAATCAACAATCGCGCCGCCGGAATTTGTCGCGCCAAGTCCGCGAACGCCGCGAAAAGATAATCGTGTCCTTTCAATTCAAACAGGCGCGCGACCTTGGCGATTACGAGGTCGCCCGCCGCAAAACCGTATTTTTCCCGCGCCGCTTGATAGCGCCGCTCGTCGCAAGCGAAACGTTCGACTTCCATCCCGCTATACACGGTAACGAATTTTTCGGCGGGCGCGACGCCGGCGGCGACGGCTTGCGCGGTCATCGCGTCGGCGACGGTGATAATTTTATCGCAATAACGCGCCGCGATTTTTTCGGCGGCGATATACGCGAAATTTTTCCACTTGCTCTGATAAGGGTGAAACGCCAATCCGTGAATCGTGTGCGCGACGAACGGCGTTTTTTCGCGGCGGGCGGCGAGGCGTCCCAAAATTCCGGCTTTGCTCGAATGAGTATGCACGACTTCCGGGCGGAGGTCGCGAATAATTTGGCGCAAACGCCGATACGCCCGCCAGTCCGCTAGCGGCGCAATCGGGCGAATCAATTCCGGCACGACGATAATTTTGACGGATAATTTTTCGGCGTCCGGCAAGAGCGACCCCTCCGCGCCCGCCGCGTCGCCGGTAACCAAATAAACCTCGTTGTCCGCGGCTTGTCCGCGCAACGAGAGCAAAGTGTTTTCCTGCGCCCCGCCGCGAATGAAGCGCGTGATGATGTGCATAATGCGCATAGTTTTTTTTGCCTAACCCGATGATTTGCCGATTTTCAAGAATTAACAATTAACAATGCACAATTACAATTTTTTAATGGAATTAAATTTTCAGTATTCGCGAAGCGAAATTTTTAATTAACTCCATAATTGTTAATTGTGCATTGTTAATTGTTAATTGTTAATTGCTCCCAACCATTCCGCGAATTCCGGCAACACGCGCTCCGGTTTTAAGTCCCACATCATCGCGCCGCGGCGTTGGCGCGTCGGCGGGTGCGCGACGATATGCCGATGCTTGCCGTCGTTCGGTGGCGGCGCGCCGCGGTCGGCGGAACTCGGTCCGAACCAACTAAACGTCGGCTTGTCGAGCAACCACGCCAAATGGAGCGGGGCGCTGTCCGGTCCGGCGTAAGCCGTCGCGTAATTTAAGAGAACGATTAACTGCGCGACATTTTCCGTGCGCGGCGCCCATTTGACGGCGTCGCCGAAAATTTTCCGCCACGCCGCAATTTTCGCCGCTTCGTCCGGTCCCCAAACGACGACCGGTTGCCAGCCGCGCGCGGCGGCGAGCAATTCCGCGACATATTCGGGCGGCAACATTTTGGTTTCCCAACTCGTGCCGACGCCGCAAAGCAAAAGCGGTTTATCGGTCGCGAGTTCCGCCCGCCACGCGCCGATTGCCTGCCGGTCGGCGTCGGGAAAATGAAACTTTACCGGCGCGGTAAATTCGGCGGGAACGAACGGCGCGGCGAGGCAATTCGCGCGGGCGGCGATATGGGTTAGCGCGGGCGGCGGCGCGACCAATTCGTTATCCAGCCACGGCGCGAGTTCGCGGGCTTCGAGCGGGGCGCGGCGAAAACCGATACGCCTCTTGATGCCGGCGAGCCACGGCAAAATCGCGCTTTTGGTCAAGCCCTGCGCGTCGAGCGCGAGGTCGTAATTTTCGCCGTTGATTTCCCGCGCCAAACGCCGCGCGCCGCGCCAATTTTTTTCTTCGCGCCGCCAAAGGTGAACGCGGTCAAGCCCCGGCACGGCGGCGAGCAAACCGGCGTGGCGCTCTTCGATGACCCAGCCGATAAACGCCGCCGGGAAAAAGGCGCGCAGGCGAAAATATAGCGGCAAAGTCAGCGCCGCGTCGCCCAACGCCGACAGGCGCACGATTAAAATGCGTGGCTGGCTCATCATTTCCGTCCATTTGCCGGTTTGGAGATGCTCTATTCAATTGCCACGCGCTTTAGCGCGTGGTGAGCGCTCTTACTAAAAATAATGGGCTTTAGCCCAAACAAAAATTCGGCTAAAGCCGGTGGAATTAAACCACATTTTTTTATTTTGGGCTAAAGCCCTTTTATTTTCTTGCCCGCTAACCACGCCTTGAAAGGCGTGGCAATTGAATAGAGCATCGCCAAAATAGAAATCTTCCGCATCCTCCGCGCCTCTGTGAGAAACAATTATTCCGAACAACTCACTCTCGGCGTCGCTTTGACGCTTCCGCCGGTTCGCCTACAATGCGCCGCTTCGTTTGTCAGCACATCAGAGGAGAAAAAAATGGCTTTTGCCCTTGAACTGTATCCGGTCGTTTATTTCGCGCAATACAACCCCGCGACGCAACGGTGGGACGAACAATGGTTGGAAAACGACCGTTTGCCCTACGCCGAATTGCAAAAATTGCCCGCCGCCGAAAAGGAAAAAATCCTGACCGCGCGCAACGCGATGCCGTTGCCGGGCATCAGTTACACCAGTCAATACGGCTACGGCGTTTTTGAGGGAATGAAGGCGTTTCCGAACAAAAACGGCGGCGTTACGCTGTTCCGCCCCGACCGCAACGCCGCGCGTTTCGCCGACTCGATGCGCGGGATAAAATCGCCGGTTTTTCCGGTCGAGCAATATCTGCGAGCGTCGGTCGAAACGGTGCGCCGCAACGCCGCGCTCGGCTACGTGCCGGCGTATCGCGCGGAATGGGAGGCGGATAATTACGGCGACGGCGAAGCGGTCTATCTGCGCCCGTTTCTGAACAGCGAGGGCGCGATTGGCGTCGGCGTCGCGCATCGCCCGTCCGTGGTCATCGGCGCGACGACGGTGTCGGGATATTTCAAAGGCGGCAACACCAAAGCCGTGACAACGGAAATGGTGCGGGCGATGCCGCGCGGCACCGGCGGCTTGAAATGCGCGGCGAATTACGTGATGTCGGCGCTCGCCAAACGCGAAGCCGAAGACGCCGGTTTTATGGAAGTGGTTTTTCTCGACGGCTTGGAGCGGAAGTTTTTGCAAGAGGGGTCGTCGTGCAACATTTTCGCGTATCTGAAAAACGGCGTGTTGGTTACGCCGGCGCTGGGCGACACGATTCTGCCCGGCATCACGCGCGCCAGCGTGATTGCCATCGCGAAAAGTTTCGGCGTGCAAGTCGAAGAGCGACCGGTAACGCTGGCGGAAACGCTGATTAACGCGCAAGAGGTTTTTGTTACCGGCACGGCGGCGGGCGTAACGCCGATTGAGAGCATCACGCATTACGGAATGGAAAAGGTCTTCAATAACCGCGCCGCCGGCGCGTTGGCGACCCGCTTGCAGAAAGAGTTAAAAGGTCTGCAATACGGCTTGTTGCCGGATAAATTCCAGTGGAATCTCGCGGTGTAGAGCCGTTGACAAGCGAAAAAAAAACGCTAACTTTCTCGCTTCTTTTGGCGACGAAAAATGGGGCTGTAGCTCAGTTGGGAGAGCGCATCGTTCGCAATGATGAGGTCAGGGGTTCAACTCCCCTCAGCTCCACCAAAATAAGGAACCGCCGGTTTTTCCGGCGGTTTTTTTGTGAAAAAATGGCGACGAATTGGCGGCGAGAAATCGGGCATCTTCCGGCGCGCGGCGCGGCGTGGTTGATTACGTGGCTGTATCAGCGCGGCGTCGGGCGGCTGTTGCCGAAAGCGTGCATTTACGAGCCGTCGTGCAGTAATTATATGATTGAGGCGCTGGCGAAGCACGGTTTGCTGAAAGGCGGCGTTTTGGGCTTGTGGCGGATTTGCCGCTGTCATCCGTTCGCGACCGGCGGCTACGACCCGGTGCCGGACGGCGCGAACGATTAAGCCGGTTTATTGGTAGAAATAATTAAAAATTAAGAATTAAAAATTAAAAATGGTGGGGTTTGATTTTCAAATTCGCTTCGCGCAATTTTATGAATCATTCCAAAATTTTTAATTTTTAATTTTTAATTGCTCTTTAACGGGCGGGGGCGATGAAACGCAATCAACGGCAATTGGCGGTCGCGTTGGGCTACAACGCCGATAAAGACGCGGTGCCGAAAGTGTTGGCGAAAGGCGCGGGCAAGGTCGCGGCGCGCATCCTTGAATTGGCGCGGGAAAACAACATTCCCATTCGCGAAGACGCCGACCTCGCGCAAGCGCTGGCGCAACTCGACCTCGGCGACTACATCCCGCCCGACCTCTATCCGGCGGTCGCCGAAGTCCTCGCCTACATCTACCGGCAGAACCAAAAACAGACCGCGCAAAAATCGCGGGGGAAAAATTAGGCGGGGGGAGATTCGTCCACGAATTACACGAATTTCCACGAATCCTTCCGGTTAAAAAATTCGTGTTAATTCCTCGAGTTACGCGCAAAAAAAAGAGAAGCCACGAAAGAACACGAAAAGAACTTAACACGAATTTTCACGAATTAGACGAATTAACACGAATTTTTGCCCGTTTTTCGGCTCTTTAATTCGTTTAATTCGTGTAATTCGTGGACAAAAAAATCTATCTTTTTTATTTGTGAAAATTCGCGGATAAATTTTTATCGCCATTTCGGCGCGCCGAAAATTTCCGCCAGCACCACCGCGTCGCGGACGCTTTGCGGGTTGCCGCGGAGTAGCGCGGCGTAGCGATTGCCGGCGCGCGGCGGCGGCGTATCGGTCAAATCATTGGGCGCGTTCGGCGGCGGAGAAATTTTCACCGGCGCGTTCCGCTCGGCGCGGCGCGGTTTTACCGGCGGCGTTGCCGGCGCGGGCGCGGGGCGCGTGTTCTGCCGCAACTGCGCGGAGAGCGCTTCCCACGCATCTTCCTCGTCGTTCGCGACCGGTTGCCGCGGCGGCGGCGCCAACTCGCGCAAAAGGTCTTGCCAGAGTGAATTCATAATTTTGTCCTTAAAAAGTGAGCGGGGCGCAGTGTGCGGAAAACGTTCTCGCTGTCCACCGCTCCTACTATCTTTTCTTGACGCGCTTGACGCGACGGCGGCGTTTTATACTCTCCGCCCGCCGTCACGCGGAGAGATGCCGGAGCGGTTGAACGGGCTTGCCCGGAAAGCAAGTAATGGGGTAACTCATTCCAGGGTTCGAATCCCTGTCTCTCCGCCACTTTTTCGCCGTTTTTTATGGAGCCGCCGTGTTATACGCCCCGATTGTAACCTTTGACGAAATCGACCGCTTGCGTCCGACGTTAGGGAAAATCGTCGGCACTTCCGGCGGCTTCGACCCCATTCACCCCGGACACGCCACGTGCATCATCGAGTCGAAAAAATACGGCGACACGTTGGTGGTCATCGTCAACGGCGACGCTTTTTTGCGGACAAAAAAGGGCAAGCCGTTTCAGGATTTGGCGACGCGGTGCCGGATTGTGTCGTGTTTGCGCGCCGTCGATTACGTCGTGCCGTTTGAAATCGAGAACGACCAGACGGTTTGCGAGGCGTTGCGGCGCTTGCGCCCGCATTATTTCACCAAAGGCGGCGACCGCACCGATTATACCAACATTCCCGAATGGGCGGTTTGTCAGGAATTCGGCATCGAAATCATCCCCCAAGTGGGCTTGAACAAAGAATGGAGCAGTTCGGATTTCCTGCGGGAATGGGGCGAATTCTGGGCGCAAAGAAAACAGGCGTAATTCGTGAAAACGCCCGCCGCCCGCCGCCCGCTCGCGCTTCGTTTTCTCGACGCCGAATGAGAAAATGTAATCCTGCCCTTGTTACCCCCCCCCCGTGTTATCATTGTCAATTTCGCGTCGCCGCGCCGCGCCGCGCTTTTTGATTCTGATTTTTAACTCGACTTACGCACTCAACAAAAAAACGCGAATTTTTACGAATAAAAAAGAGAATTTTTTTTTGTCCACGAATTACACGAATTACACGAATTACACGAATTAAAGAGCCGAAAAAACGAACAAAAAATTCAACAAAAAATTCGTGTTAATTCGTCTAATTCGTGAAAATTCGTGTTAAGTTCTTTTCGTGTTTATGCGTGGCTTCCCTTTTTTCTTGCGCGTAAATCGAGTTCTTAATTTTTTAATTTCACACACAGGAGAGATAAAAATGGGACTGGGCGGGAAAATTTACGCGATTACCGCGTTGTTGATTGTCGTGGCGTTATGTGTCGCCGGTTTGGGCGTCTATTCGCTGAAAAGCGTGACGGCGATGATGGAAAAATCGGTGCAGACCGGTTTGCGCACGGCGGCGATGGGCGACATTTTGATTGCGTTGAAAGACCGCGCGATTGCCGTGCGGAGCATCCTCGCCAGCAACGACGAGGCGGTGATGAAGGAATTGGCGACGAAAGAATTTAAGCGCAACGACGCCGAGTTGCGGGCGGGCGTCGCCGAATACGCCCACAATCTGCCGGCGGACGCCGCCGACGAAGCCAAAGGACGCGCGGCGAAAACGCTCGCCTTGTGGGACGCCTACGACCGCGCCACGGCGGAACCGATTCGCCTGACGTTGGAAAACACCGCGTTCCACGCCCAGAAAATTTATCTCGCCGACAAAGCGGTCTATGACAAAATCGACCAGACGTTGCTACGTATCGGGACGGCGTTGGAAAGCGAGGGGGACGAGGAATTGGGGTTCGCCGCGATGCGCCTGCGGGCGCTGTCCAACCGCAACCAAGTGCTGATGTCGCGGCTGATTATCGACGACGACTCGTCGCTGTTCGAGATTTACGTCCGCGAGATACACGACTCGGAAAACACGATGGGCGCGGTGTTGGACACCTTGCTGACGAAAAGTTCGCCGGAACACCGCGCCGAGTTCTTTGAAATCCGCGACCAATTGGCGGCGGCGGACAAAGACCGCCAGCAAATTATCGACTTGTCCTTAGCCGATTCTTCCCGCAAAGGGTTTCAGCAATATGCCGCCAAAGCCGTGCCGTTGCAACACGAAGCCGTCGAGTATGTCAGCCATCTGGTTGACCTCGCCCGTCAGGGCGTCGAGGACTTGCGCCACGAAGGCAACGCCCTCTCCCAAAAGGCGATTTATACCACGGTGTTCGGCAGTTTAATCGCGCTGACGATTGGCGCCGTGCTTGCCGTCGTCATCATTCGCGCCGCGGTCGCCGCCCTCAACGAAATCATCAAGAAACTCGGCATGGGCGCGCAACACGTCGATGACGCTTCCTACGAAATCGGACACGCTTCCACCGCGCTCGCCGAGGGCGCGTCGGAGCAATCGGCGAGTTTGGAAGAGACCTCGGCGGCGATTGAGCAGACCGCGGCGATGACGAAACGCAACGCCGCGAACGCCAACGAGATGAACGAAGCCAATCTGCAAAACAGCAAGTTGATTGCCGAAGGCGCGAAAGACGTGATTGATATGACGACGGCGATGGGCGAAATCAACGATTCGGCGGAAAAAATCGGCAAAATTATCAAGACCATTCAAGACATCGCGTTTCAAACGAATCTCCTCGCGCTGAACGCGGCGGTTGAAGCGGCGCGCGCCGGCGAGGCGGGCAAGGGTTTCGCGGTGGTGGCGGAAGAGGTGCGGAATTTGGCGGGACGCTCGGCGCAGGCGGCGCAGGACACGACGCAACTCATCGAAAGCACGGTTACGCGGGTGAAACACGGTTCGGGCATCGCGACGGAATTGGAAAAAAGTTTCAAGCAAATCGAACAAACGTCGCAACGAGTCAGCGGTTTTATCAAAGAGATTGTCAGCGCGACCAACGAGCAATCGACCGGAATTTCGCAAATCGCCAACGCCGTAACGCAGGTGGACACGGCGACGCAACACAACGCGGCGAGTTCCGAAGAAACCGCGGCGGCGTCGGAAGAATTGGCGGCGCAGGCGAAAGATTTGAACGAGATGGTGCGGGATTTGTTGCAAATCGTCAGCGGCGCGCGCCAAGCCGCGGCGGTGTCCGGCGCCCGCCCGCATCGCGCGGTCAAGAACGCGCCGCCCGCGAAAAAAACGGTCGCGCCGCCGAAACGGTTGGCGGCGCCGTCCGGCGGCAAAAATAATCAGGTGTTGCCGTTGGACGAGAGCGATTTTTAAGGGTAAGAGTTAAGAAGTTTAAGCGCTTAAGAATCTTAAGATTCTTCAGCGCTTTCTTCTTTATATGTCCGCGTTGCGCCCCCGCCGGAAACCGCCGACCGGAAAAAGTTCAAGCCCCGCCGGTCGTTTTGTCGATATTAGCGGACGCCGCGGCGGATAACCTCTACCCAACCGCGCGGCGGCGCGTATAAACGCGCCCTTTGTCGTTGTTGGCGCAAACGACGCGGGTTGACCGGTTGCCTAAAAGAAAACGGTCGCAGACCGTGTGGTCGCAGACCGAAAAGAGGAGAATGAGATGGGCGAAGATAGCGGCGCGTTATTGCAGGATTTCGTGCAGGAAAGCACGGAAATGTTGGAGGGTCTCGACCAACTGTTTGTCGCGCTGGAAAGCAATCCAGACGACCTCGACATCATTAACCAAATTTTCCGCCCCGTCCACTCGATTAAGGGCAACTCCTCGTTTTTCAACCTCGTCAACATCAAGAATTTTTCCCACACGCTCGAAACCCTGCTTCAAGAAATCCGCGGCGGCAAACGCAAAGTCAACAAAGAAGTCATCAGCGTCCTGCTGACCGGCATGGATATGCTCCGCGAAATGATTGGGCGCTTCGCCGGCGGCGACCGCTCGACCGAGATGAACGCGGAGGAAACGACGCACCTCAACGAAATGAAAAATCTTATCGGGGGCGGCGGCGCGTCCGCCGAAACGCCCGAAAGTTTAGCCCAGCAAGTCCGCGAGGCGCTCGCGGCTATCGGCGACGCCGTTCCCGATGTCGGGCAACTCCGCCACCTCAAAGAGACGTGTGAAAAATTGGTCGATTTGGTCGCGCCGCAGAAAACCGCCGTCGCGAAAGTGGTCAATTATCGCCTCGGCGGCGCCGACGTTACCGCGTCCGTCGAACTGATTAACCGCACGATTCCGAACCTCGCCGAATGGGCGAAAACCAATCCCGAAGCGATGACGGCGTTTGAGAAAGCCATCGGCGATTTGATTAACGTCGCCGGCAAGGACGCGCCGCTCGGACAACTGCTCGTGAAAATGGAAGACCAATTCTCGACGATTTATCAGAGCGGGATTCCGTTTGACGATTTGCTCGCCAGCATTTTCAGCGACATTATGACCGAAGCCGAGCCGCTGTTCGAGAAAGTCGAAGTGGACGCGCCGAGCGATGCCGGTTACAAACTCAACGGCGCCGACGTGAGCGCCGAAATCAATTTAGTGAACGCGACGATTAAGGTCTTGGTCGAGGCGCAAAAAGACGCCGAGAAAATGGCGGCGTTTGAGAAAGCAATCGGCGATTTGGTCAACGCCGCCGGCAAGGATTCGCCGGTCGGGCAGTTGTTCGTGAAAATGGAAGACCAGTTCGCGACGATTTACCACAGCGGGATTCCGTTCGACGATTTGCTCGCCAGCATTTTCAGCGACCTTATGAACGAGGTCGAGCCGCAACTCGAACCGGCGGGCGGAGCGGTCGCGCCGGTCGAGGAGAAGAAGGACGAGAAAAAAGTCGAGGAGAAAAAAGAAGAACATCCCGCGAAGCACGAAAAAGCGCAGAAATCGTTGCGCGTGTCGGAAGAAACGATTGACATCTTCATCGCTTACGTCAGCGAACTCATCACCACCGGCGAGGTCTTTCACTATTTGCAAAAGCACTTGGAACAAAACGCCGACCCGCGCAAAGTGCTGAAAGAGTTTAAGAACGCCAACAATTCGTTCTCTAACCTTTCGACGAATCTGCAAAAGAGCATTATGGCGATTCGGCGCGTGCCGATGAAACAGATTTTGCAGAAATTGCCGCGCATCGTGCGCGACGTGGCGACGCAACTCGATAAAAAAGTCGAACTGACGATTGAGGGCGAGGACTTACAAATCGACAAGTCGTTGCTTGAAAATTTGGAATCGCCGTTGGTCCATATGGTTCGCAACTCGGTGGACCACGGGGTCGAGCCGCCGGACGTGCGGGCGGCGGCGGGCAAGCCGGAAGTCGGCGAGGTGAAACTTATCGCCAAGATGGTTGACGACCGGTGCGTCATTAAATTGATTGACGACGGCGCGGGCATCAACGTTGACGCGGTGAAAAAGAAAGCGGTAACGAACGGCGTCATTACGCAGGAAAAAGCCGACGCGATGGCGGACGCGGAAGCGTTCCGGCTGATTTTCGCGGCGGGCATTTCGACGGCGAAAAAAATCACCGACGTGTCGGGGCGGGGCGTCGGCATGGACGTGGTGCTGACCAACATCACGCAAATGAACGGCACGGTCGATATTGTCTCGAAATACGGCTTCGGCACGGACGTAACGATAGTTTTGCCGATTAGTATGATGACGTTGGTGATTGACGGCGTGATTGCGCAGGTCGGCGAAAATCAATATATCATCCCGTTGGTTGACATTCGCAATTTGATTCGTCCGAATGAAGACCAGTTTAGCAGTATCGCCGAAAAAGGGCGGATGCTGATGGTGCGCGAAGAACTTTATCGCCTGTTGCGGATGCACGAATTTTTCGCGCTGTCCGGCAAGCCGATGTCCGACCAAGATTCGACGATTATTTTGGTGGAAAGCGAAGGCAAGACGTGCGGTTTGGTCGTCGATAAAATCATCGGTCAGCAATCGGTGGTGTTGAAGCGAATGGACTCGGTGTTCAAAGACCAAACGTTCCTGAAAGGCACGGCGATTCTCGGCGACGGTCGGGTCGGCTTGGTGCTCGACACCAAAAACCTGATGTCCGCCGCGTATCACCTGATTTAGAGTTGAAAGTTTAGAGTTTAGAGTTGAGCAGTGGTCGCGCTTCGCGCATCTTAAAAATAAAACTCCACTCTCTCAACTCTCAACTCTGAACTCTCAACTCTAAACTCTCAACTCTACTTCTTGCTCCACCGCTGTCGCGCCACCCATTCCAACCAGTCGCGTTCGATTTCCGGCAACGTTTTCTGCAAAACCATTTCCACCGATTTCACGCCGAAACGGTCGTAGGTTACGTTGTCGCGGAAGGTCTGATACACGGCGCGCAACTTGCCGATTTCTTGCAAATATAGGCAAAAATAACGGCTCTGCGCGTAGTGCAAACTCTCGTCCATCAGCCGGAAATTTTGCGCGTCGCTCCCGAATAACTTTTCCAGCGGCACGGTTTTCCCGTCGCTCAGCGCTTTCTGCAATTCCGGCAAGCGCCAGTTGGCTTCGCCGAGCAACCCCTCGTCCTCGACGCGGCACTGTTCGTATAAACTTGCCATCCCCTCGGAAATCCAAATCGGCGCGTCGGGGAAATCCGCCGCCATCAGCGCGTGCGTCAATTCGTGGACGAGCGTCCCCGGTCCGGTTTGATAGTTGATGACGATGTAGCGCTGGCGATGTCCGTAATGTCCGTAAGGGCTAATCGGGTCGAGCAGGAAAAATTTTTTCAGTCCGCGCGCGTAACTTTCTTTGTTTTGAAAAATGTAAATCGTCACCGGTTGCGTCAGCCGCGTGGTGAAAAACTCGCGTTCGAGCGCTTTTTGGCAACAGGCGACTATGCCGTTGACGACGTAGTCGAATTGCTGGCGCGGCAAATCGGCGGCGATGAGGAGCGCGCCGCGCTGGGCGACAAAAAACTGCTTGCCGGTTTGCGTTTGGAGCGCCGCGAGCGTCTTCGGCACCGCCGGCGTCGAGCGCGGATTGGTGTCGCCGAAAACGGCGCCGGAGGTCAACGAGAACAGCAACAATAACGGTAAAAGCCGATTCATACGATTCCTTTCCTGACGCTAATCAATTGCGGAATCGCGCTGAACCCTTTCGTGGTCGGGAGAATTTGGCGGCGTTTTTCTGAATGAAGTTGGGAGGGAGAGCAATTAACAATTAACAATTAACAATTTTGGAGTTTGATAATAAAATTCGCTTCGCGTCATTTTGATAATTACTCCTCTCAATTGTTAATTGTGAATTGTGAATTGTTAATTGCTCTTCACCGCGCCGCCGCGTCGAGCGTCAGGTCGGCGAACTCGCCGGCGGCGAACATTTCCAGCCCCCGCGCCGCAATCATCACCGCGTTGTCGGTGCAGAGGTGGAACGGCGGAATGGCGGTCTGACAGTGAATTTTCGCCGCCGCCGCTTTGATGGCTTCCCGCAACGCTTTATTCGCCGCCACGCCGCCGCCGACGGCGAGCCAGCGCACGCCTTTTTCGCGCGCCGCGCCGACCGTGCGTTTGACGAGCGCGCGCACCGCCGCGGCTTGAAAACTGGCGGCGGCGTCGGCGACGCCTTGTTCGTCAAGCAACAATTCGCCGCGGCGTCCCGCCAACCCTCGCGCCGCGTAAAGCACGCCGGTCTTGATGCCGGAGAAGGAAAAATCGCGCGGATTTTTGCGCGGCAGACAGGCGTCGCGCCAGTTGAAAGCGGCGGGATTGCCGCGCTCGGCGGCGGCGGCAATCGCCGGACCGCCGGGGAAGCCGAGCCCTAAAATTTTCGCCGCTTTGTCGAACGCTTCGCCGGCGGCGTCGTCGAGCGTCCCGCCGATTTTTTCATAGACGCCGACCGCCGGCACGTGAAACAGGTCGGTATGTCCGCCGGACGCAATCAGCGCGACGTAGGGGTAAGTAATTTCAGGAAACGCGAAGGTCGCGGCGGCGAGGTGCGCTTCGAGATGATTGACGCCGATGAGCGGTTTATTCCACGTCCAAGACAACGTTTTCGCGGCGGTAACGCCGATGAGCAACGCGCCGATAAGACCGGGGCGGTGCGTTACGGCAATCGCGTCGAGGTCGGACGGCGCTATGCCGGCGTCGGTCAACGCCTGTGCAATTAGCGGCAGGATGACTTCGAGGTGAGCGCGGGCGGCGACTTCCGGCACCACGCCGCCGAACTGCCGGTGTAAATCAATCTGGCTGGCGACGAGATTCGCCGACACTTCGCGGCGGTCGTTGACGACGGCGACGGCGGTTTCGTCGCAAGAAGATTCGATGGCGAGAATGAGCATCGGCGAAATTGATAGTGGTCAGTGGACAGTGGGCAGAGGGCGCTTGCGAATTTGAAAATAAAAACTCCACAACTGCCCATTACTCACTGTTCACTTGCCAGCCACCCCAAAAAGAAGTTAGGAAATAGAGATAATAAATTGCACAATATAATTCCCGCCGCGAAAATCGCTATGCCGCGCCGCCGCGCAACGTCTTGTCGCCGGTCGCGCGGCGGTTACGCTTGCACAAATTTTTGTCCCGACCGCCGACTGTCCGATGCTGGCTTTTCACTCGTTTATTCCCGACGTTTTTTCTTCGCCGTTAGTGTTGGCGTGCGGCGTGTTTGACGGCGCGCACTGCGGGCATCAGGCGTTGCTCGCGCGCGCGCGGGAACTCGCGGCGAGCCGCTCCGCCGCCGCGGTTACGCTGACGTTCGACCCGCACCCGCGCGCCGTCTTGTTGCCGAACGAACCGCTAACCCTGTTGACCACGCTGACGCAACGCTTGCGGCTGTTTGAGGAATTGGGAATCGGCGGTTGCGCGGTGGTGAATTTTACGCCGGAAATAAGCCGTTGGTCGGCGGCGGAATTCGTCGATTTTTTACGCGCCGAATTTCCGCGGTTGCGCGGTTTGACGGTGGGCGCGGGCTGGCGCTTCGGGAGCGGACGTTCCGGCGACGTAATGGAATTGCGGCGGTTGGTCGGCGACGCTCCGCATTTGGAGGTCTTGCCGCCGGTGATTTATCGCGGCGAGCGGATTTCCAGTTCGCGGATTCGGCGGACGCTCGCGACCGGCAATTTGGCGGAAGCGAAAATAATGTTGGGGCGCGATTTCACGCTCGCGGGCGCGGTGATTAAAGGACGGCAAGTCGGGCGGACGTTGGGATTTCCGACGGCGAATTTGGCGGCGCGCGTGCCGTTACCGAACGGCAGTTACGCGGCGCGGGTCGAAGCGGCGGGGGCGTCTTATCCGGCGGCGGTGTATTTGGGACGGCGTCCGACTTACGGCGGCGACGGCGAGATTTTGGTCGAAGCGCATTTGCTCGATGTCGATATTGATTTATACGGGCAGGAAATCGCCGTGCGCTTTATCCGGCAAATTCGCGGCGAACGACAATTCGCCGACGAGACGGAATTGCGCCGCCGCATTGCCGCCGATGTCGAGGAAGCGCGAAAAACAATTAACAATTAAAAATTAACAATTAACAATTAAGGAGTAACTCGTGTTACGCGGTCAACGAAAAGACGCGAATTTTTACGAATAAAAAAGAGAGATTTATTGTCCACGAATTACACGAATTACACGAAATAATAAAGAGCCGGAAAACGGACAAAAAAAATTGGACAGCACACTAACCTTCGCTTCACTCGGTTTCGTGTTAATTCGTCTAATTCGTGAAAATTCGTGTTAAGTTCTTTTCGTGTTCATTCGTGGCTTCTCTTTTTTGGCGCGTAACGTGAGTTAAGGAGTAATTATCAAAATGACGCGAAGCGAATTTTATTATACAAACTCCAAAATTGTTAATTGTGAATTGTTAATTGTTAATTGTTAATTGCGCTCTAAAACCAACGCGAAAGGGAAATCTATGCCGCCCGTCTATCCCGCGAAGACGCTTAAATTTTCGTTGCCGCCGCGACCGCCGGCGGACAGCGAGCAGGACTTCGGCTCGGTGTTGGTCATCGGCGACGGCACCAGCAGTTACGGCGTGGGAATGTTGATTGCGCTCGCGGCGTTGCGGAGCGGCGCGGGAAGCGTTACGCGCGTTACGTCGGCGGAGCGCGCCAACGCGGCGCGGGCGGTGTCTCCCGAAGTCGCCATTTTGCACTTGCCGGAAAACAGGGGCGGCGCGTTCACGCTGGCGGCGCGCGACGACCTGTTGGAAGTCGCGCAGGAGTATTCTTGCGTCGTTCTGGGCTTCGGCTTGCCGTCGTCCGGCGAAAGCGGCGAATTATTGCGCCTGTTAATCCGCGCGACGCCGTTGCCGCTCATCGTCGGCGGCTCGGCGTTGCGCGCGGTTTCCACCGAGCGGCGGTT
Organism: Planctomycetota bacterium; assembly: GCA_031261425.1. Taxonomy (GTDB): domain Bacteria; phylum Planctomycetota; class SZUA-567; order SZUA-567; family SZUA-567; genus MS499-59. Next base: position 30,082 of record JAISJR010000070.1, on the reverse strand, counting down.
GTTCGCCGACCGCGCCGCGCCGACGGTGATTGTCGCCAACGCGACGGAAATCGAGTATTTGCTGAACGACGACGAAAAGACCTCGCCGACCGACTACGCCCTGCGCTACGCGCAAAGCACCCGGACGATTATCGCGCTTATCGGGCGCGCGATTAGGGTAACCGACGGCGGGCGGATTATCGACAATCCCACCGGTAAAAGCGGAATGTTCACCGTCGGCGCGGACGCGGTGTTAGCCGGCGTCGTCGCGGCGTTAATCGCGCAGAAAAGCGACCCGCTGTCCGCCGCCACGGCGGGCGCGTATCTGCACGGCTGGGCGTCCGATTTCGCGGTGGAAAAATTAGGCAATTACAGCGTCATCGCCGGCGACATCGTGGCAAGTTTGCCGGAAGCGTTTAAGGGAGCGATTAAGAATTAACAATTGAAAATTAACAATTAACAATTATGAGGAATAATTATCAAAATTGCGCGAAGCGAATCTGAAAATCAAACTCCACCATTTTTAATTCGTAATTCGTAATTCGTAATTATTTCGTCGCCGCCAATCACAGGAGTTCGCCTTATGTCCGCCGCCCCAGCGTCCGCCGCGCCGCCGATGCCGAAAATCGCGCAACAATTTGTTTTAGATAAATCGCAGGCGCCGCTGGTCGTCAGCGGCGAAGTCGCCGGCGAGCGATTGCATCTACATCTGGTTTTGCCGGCGACCGAAAAATGTTATTTGCACTGGGGCTTGGCGCGGCGCGCCGGCGGCGCGTGGACGCGACCGCCGAAAGATTGCTGTCCGCCCGCGTCCGAGGTCTTTGACGAACTCGCCGTGCGCACGCCGTTCACGCTCGCCGCCGCCGAAGAGAATTCGGAGATTTTTTTGGAACTGCCGTTTCCCTCGCCGTGGCAGGTGCTGGAATTTGTCCTCTATTTCCCCGCCGCCGACCGATGGCTGAAAAACGGGCGCGACGATTTCGCGCTGAAATTGCCGCAATCGACCGCCGGTCGCGAAAATCCCGCCGCCGCGTTGCTTCGCTGGTATCCGCCGCTTGAAACCGACGAGCGCCGGAATTTCACGCTCGACAGCGGTTACGATTTGTCCGTTCTCATCCGCGCCGCCGACGGCGGCAAAGAAGTTATTTTCGCCGCCAACATCCCCGCGCCGTTAGTTCTCCACTGGGGCGCCGCCGACCGGTTTCATTTGCGCTGGAAAATGCCGCCGGAAAAATCGTTTCCCGCCGATACGGTCAAATACGACGCCCGCGCCGCGCGCACGCCGTTTGCCGAGCGCGAAAAATTGAGCGTTCTGCGCCTGTTTTTCGCGGACGACGACGAGGCGCCGGAGGAAATCGCCTACATCCTTTTCAGTCCCGACGAAAATTTGTGGCATAAAAATCAGAACAACGATTTGACGCTCGCGCTGTTCGCGCGCCAACTCGACGCGCCGCTGTTATCGGAAAAAGGGCAGGAACTCGCCGCGCAAATCATCGCCGCCGAAGTCGGCAAAAGCAGTTGGACGCTGATGCATCGGTGCCAATTGGCGCGCGAACTCGTTCTTAAAACCGGCGGCGATTTGTCATTGTGGCAAATTATTTTCGTCTGGCTTCGTTACAGCGCCATTCGCCAACTCGACTGGCAACGCAACTACAACACCAAGCCGCGCGACCTCGCCGGCGCGCAAAAAGCGCTGACGCAAACGTTCGCGCAACTGTGGCGCGAATATCCCGCCAATCGCGTCTGGCTGACGGAAATGCTCCGCACCGTCGGGCGCGGCGGCGACGGCGGGCAGGGACAGCGCATCCGCGACGAAATCCTGAACATTATGCACCGCCACCATTTGAAAGAGGAACACGGGCATTTCATCGAGGAGTGGCATCAGAAACTTCACAACAACACCACGCCCGACGACATTTTTATCTGCCGCGCCTTCATCGCGTTTATGGAGAGCGCCGGCGACCTGAACGTGTTCTACGGCACGCTCGAAAAAGCCGGCATCACCCGCGAGCGTCTGCGCAATTTTGAGCGCCCGATTGTTACCGACCCGCAGTATTACGGGAATTGCCGCGACGGTTTGCTGAATGATTTACGTAATTACGAAAAGGTCTTGTTGACGGTGCACGGCGGCGCCGAACTCGAATTGTGCGGCGACCGCGTCGCCGGACGGTTGAGCGGCAACGGACAACATCTCTACGGCAAACTAAAAGCGGGCGGCGTTGCCGCGGGCGAAGTCGTCGCCTTGCGGCGGGAAATTGCCGACCGCGCGGGACGCGCCGGCGACGCGGAGGAAATTTTGGACTGGGTTTATTTCGACGCGGCGGTCGGCGACAAATTCCGTAATCTTTACGAAAATCTGAAAGCCGACGGGGACTTAATCCCGTGGTTTGCGGCGGCGCTCGAAAACAGCGGACTGTTAGCGAAATCGCCGGAACTTGAACTGTGCCGGAGCGAATGGCGGCGGCTCGAACCGGCGGCGTCTTCGCGGGAAAAAATGTTGGAAATGCTCGCCGTCGCCGACCGCGTCGCGCGCGTCGTGCAGAACGAAACGGCGACCATCGCCGCGGCGTTGCAAGCGCCCGCCGATTATCTCGGCAAAAATTTCGGCGTGGCGGATTGGGCGCGGAAAATTTTTGTCGAAGAAGTGATTCGCGGGAGCGATTGGTTTCCGCTGGCGAAAGTTATTCACCTGTCGGTGAAAAAATTGCGCGCCGCCTTGGGACTTGGCGGCTGGCAAATTATCAGTCCGGCGGCGGTGCGCGGGCGCGTGGCGCCGGTGGAAAATTTGCGGTCGGTGATGGAAAAAATTTACGCCGAGCCGACCGTTTTGTTGACCGAAGCGGCGGCGGGCGACGAGGACGCGCCGGAAGGCGTCGTCGGCATCGTCACGCGCGTCGCGCCGGATTTGGTGGCGCATTTGTCGGTGCGCGCGCGCAATCTCGGCTTGTTGTTCGCCGCGTGTTTCGAGGACGACGAATGGGATAAATTGCAAAAAATGTCCGGCGAAATTATCGCGGCGAAATCCACGCCGGCGGGCGCGGTGGCGTTTGCCGCGTCAACGCTCACCGCCGCCGACGCGGAAAAAACGGTCGCGGCGAACGCGGCGAAAGCCGCGCTGAAATTCAAGTCGCCGACCGCGGCGAAAAAATGGGTCGTCGGGGCGGCGGAATTCACCCGCGAAATTTTGGGCGGCAAATCGAACAACTTAAATTTACTGCGCGGCAAGTTGCCGGAATGGATGCATTTGCCGGCGGCAGTGGCGTTGCCGTTCGGCGTGTATGAAAAAGTGTTGGGCGACCGGCTGAACGACAATTGGCGCAAAGAAATGAAAATCGCGCTGGCGCGCGTCGAGAACGAACCGGCGAAAGAACTCGCGACGCTCCGCGCCTTGACGCAACGGTTGTATCCGCCGCCGCCATTGAAAGACGAATTGACGGCGGCGCTCGCGGCGGGCGGATTGCCGGAAATTCACTGGGATTTGGCGTGGCAGGCGATTAAAAAAGTGTGGGCAAGCCAATGGAACGAGCGGGCGTATTTGTCGCGGCGGTCAATCGGGATGCCGCACGACGCCTTGCAGATGGCGGTCCTGATTCAGCAGGTCGTCAACGCCGCCTACGCTTTCGTCATTCATACCGTCAATCCGGTAACCGGCAACCGCGACGAAATTTTCGCCGAAGCGGTTTTGGGCTTGGGCGAGACGCTGGTCGGCAATTTTCCCGGACGCGCGTTCGGTTTTTTCGTCAATAAAAAAGACGGGCGGATTACGGAAGCGTCGTATCCGAGCAAGAGCGCGGGACTGTATAGTCCGAGCGACAAGGCGGTGATTTTCCGCTCCGACAGCAACGGCGAGGATTTGGCGGGTTTCGCCGGCGCGGGACTTTACGACAGTTTTCTCGCCGAGCCGCCGGTGGAAAAAATCCTCGATTACACCAATGAGAAATTATTGACCGACGCCGGTTTCCGCGCCGAATTGTGCCGCCAAATCGCGACCATCGCGACGGCGGTGGAAAACCTCGGCGGCGGCGCGCAGGACATCGAAGGCGCGATTACGGCGGACGGACGGTATTTCATCGTGCAAAACCGCCCGCAGGTGGGAGTGTGATTAGAGTTAAGAGTTGAGAGTTGAGAGTTGAGAGTTGAGAGTGCGCGAAGCGAATTAAAAAATCAAACTCCAAAATTTTTAATTTTTAATTTGTAATTTTTAATTGTTCTTTAAGGTCGGAGCAGAAAAAAATGTTGACCGCAGTCATCACCGGCGGCGCCGGATTTTTGGGCAGTTATCTTTGCGACCGCTTTCTCGCCGCGGGGATGCGCGTCGTCGCCGTCGATAACCTCTGCACCGGACGCCGTCGCAACCTCGAACATTTGGCGTCCAATCCCAATTTCAGTTTTCTTCGACACGACATTTGCGAGCCGATTCCGATTGCCGGCGCGGTCGATTATGTGCTGAATTTCGCCAGCCCCGCCAGTCCGCCGGACTATTTGCGTCTGCCGCTTGAAACGTTGATGGTCGGCGCGCTCGGCGCGCGCTCGGCGTTGGAATTGGCGCGGGAAAAAGGCGCGCGTTTTTTACACGCCTCGACCAGCGAATGTTACGGCGACCCGTTGGTCAATCCGCAAAACGAAAACTACTGGGGCAACGTCAATCCGATTGGGCAACGGAGCGTCTATGACGAAGCCAAACGTTTTGCCGAAGCGCTGACGATGGCGTATCACCGCGAACACCAAGTCGCAACGCGGTTGGCGCGGATTTTCAACACTTACGGTCCGCGGATGCGGCTCGACGACGGACGGGCGTTGCCGACGTTTATGGCGCAGGCGTTGCGCGGCGAACCGTTGACCGTCTATGGCGACGGCTCGCAGACGCGCAGTTTTCAATACGTCGATGATTTAATCGAAGGCGTTTGGCGCTTGCTCCATTCCGACGAAGTTACGCCGGTCAACATCGGCAATCCCGAAGAGGTCTCGATGTTGGCGTTCGCGCGGGAAATTATCGAATTGACCGGCAGTAAAAGCGAAATCGTTTTTCAGCCGTTGCCGCCGGACGACCCGAAATTGCGTTGTCCCGACATCGCCAAAGCCCGCCGGATTCTCGATTGGGAACCGCGCGTCCAACGGCGCGAGGGCTTACAGCGAACGGTCGAGTATTTCCAACGGGAAGCGACGCGATGAAAAAAAATAAAACGATTTGGCGTAAATTTAGTAATTACATAGAGCGAACGCGCAATAAAGCGTAGCCGTTTTTTCACCGAGACACAGCGATACGAAGACGCGCCGGATGTTCTATTCAATTGCCACGCCCTTTAGGGCGTGGTCGGCGGTCAAAAAAAGAAAGGGCTTTAGCCCAAATAAACCATTCGGCTAAAGCCGGTCATTTTTTAACGCTATCCACGCGCTAAAGCGCGTGGCAATTGAATAGAGCGACCGCATAAGTAGGGTTCGCCCCAATTTCGCGGTCGCCGAACAACTCTCTTTTGCACTGCCGTTTAGGGACTTCCGATGACCAGCGCCGAATTGTCAAAAAAACTAACCGTCGAATTGGGGGAACTGGCGGCGCCGCAAACCGTCCTGACGCTCGCCGGCGAAATGGTCAAGGACGCGCTGTTTGCCGGCGATTCCGCCGATTTGTTTAACTTGTTGCGCGTCAAAGTCGGCGGCAAGGTCGCGGACGACGACGCGGAGAAAGACGCGATTAAAATCACGCCGTTGCCGGATTTGTTGCTGGCGCGTCATCGCCGGCGCAAGGCGGCGAGCGGGGAGGAGCAATTGCCGATTGCGTTCGCGGTGGATAAAGTTACCGCCTTTGCCAAAATTTTTGAGCGGCGGTTGCGCGGCGACGGACGCGAGGTGGCGACGGTCGTCGGCGTCGAGGGCTTGACGCAAGAATTAGACCGCCACCCGCTTGCCGCGGTGGTGGTCGAAGCGGCTAATCCCGATTTGCCGGCGTTGCGGCGATGGCTAAAAATCGACCGGACGCGCAACGCCATCGCGCTCATCGTGATTTATCAGGCGGACGAAAAACCGGCTTACGACGGCTTGCTCATCGCCGCCGACGCGACGCTGACCGAGCCGTTTGACGACCGGCAATTGAACGAGACGATTGACGGCGAGATTACGCGGGTTCGGGGCGAACACCGGTATTTTTCTCAAACGGTTTCGATGACGTTGCCGCCGCCGTTTGTCAACCAACAGATTGCCGCCGACTTGATTGAGGAATTGACGCGGCAGGCGGCGCTCAGCGAAGAGGGAACTTTAAGCGTGGTGATGGCGTTTCGCGAGGCGCTGGACAACTCGGCGCGCCACGGTTGCCGCGACATTCCGAACGCGCTACTCAAAGTCGATTACGTCCTCGACAGCCAGAAAATCACCATCACCATCAAAGACCCCGGACCCGGTTTCGACAGCGCGAATTTGCTCAACACCCGTTTTTCCGCCGACGCGGTAACGTTGTCCCGTCAGCGGACGCGCGAGGGCAAGCGCGGCGGCTTGGGGATGACGCTGATGCTGAAATCGCTCGACAAACTCGAATACAGTCCCTCCGGCAACACGGTGATTTTGACAAAGTTTCTGAAACCGCAAAATAAGTGCGTTTAGAGAGAGTTAAGAGTTTAGAGTTTAGCAGTGGAGTTATTTTCAAATAATGCGCGAAGCGCAACCTTTGCTCAACTCTCAACTCTCAACTCTCAACTCTAAAAAATAAGCGTAGGTTATTAACAGGTCTATATTGAGAGGAGTTAGTCCCGTGAGCACACAACTGAAGTATGAAGTCCGCAAAGTCAGCAGTCCCGACGGCAAAAACGCGGTGGTGGCGGTGGTCGATGGCAGTATCGACCCGGCGACGATTGACACGTTTGACGCGATGTTCGACGACTTGTTGGCGGCGGATTGCAAGTATGCCATTATCGACTGCGGCGAGTTGAAATACATCAATTCGACGGGTCTGGGCATTTTGGTGCAGTCCAGCGACCGCTTGACGGAAAACGGCGGCGGCTTGGCGCTGATGAACGTGCCGCCGAAAATTTCGGTGATTTTGGAAATGTTCGGGTTAGAGGCGTTTTTCGCCATCGTCGGCACGGAGGCGCAGGCGCTCGCCGCGCTGACCGGCGAGGGCGAAGCGGGCGGCTCGACCGTGCAGGCGCATCTCGACGAAGGGTCGGAGGCGGCGGTCGGTCAGCACGGCGGCACCTACGCTTGCGGCAACTGCGGCGCGGATTTGATTTTCACCACGACGGGCGATTATGTTTGTCCGCGTTGCCACGCGCTCATTCGTTACGACGAACATCAGCGCTCGACCGAGACCGCGGCGGCGAGTCAAACCGTGGCGCTCGAACTCGACATTCCCGGCGAACCGGCGTATTTCAAACACGCCGGCGCGTTGGTCGCGACGCACGGCTTGAAATCCGGCTTGCCGACGTCGGCGGCGAAAGAACTCATCGACAATTTCGCCGCGATTTTGTTGAAAATGAAAACCGTCTGCGCTTCGCCGAAACGCGCCAACGCCGCTTTTCGCGTGCTGGCGTTCGTCAACAATAAAAAGTTGAACGTCCAACTTTACACGGTGGGCGAGCAATACTCCGGCGACGATTTCAACGGCGAGCAACCCGGTTTCGACCACGCCGAAATCACTTCGTTAAGTAGCGGCACGTTGCTCTCGTTGCAAAAAAATCTCGGCTGAAAATAGAGGTAAAAGGGTTAAGGGAAGAGGGAAAAGGGAAAAGAGTTCGAGATTCTTGTCTTTTACCTTTTTCCGCTTCCCTTTTCCCTTGTCGTTAAAATCTCGGCTGAGAATAGAGGGAAAAGGAAAAAAGGGAAAGGGAAAAGAGTTCGAGCATTCTGGTCTTTTCCCTCTTCCCTTTTCCCTCTTCCCTTGTAATAGTTAATTGACCCAAAAAAAGAGGCAGAAAAATGGGAATGTTTGATTTTATGAGCAAGAAAAAACCGGCGGAAGTCGCGCCGGCGGGTGAGCGTAAAGTGTCGTCGGCAACCGTTCGTCGCGCCGCGCCCGCCGCGGCGGGAAGCAAGTCGCAACGCTTGCAGGACGCGCGGCAATTGGTGCACGCGCGGCGTCTGCCGAGCAAAGCGGTCGCGCCCGCCGCCGCCGCGCCCGCGGCGGCGGATGCGGGCGCGCGGAAAATCCGCGCCGCCAACCCCGGCAAATATCTCGGTCAACTGTTAATTAAAAACGGCAAATTGACCGAGCCCGTGCTGAATCAGGCGCTCGCCGAGCAAAAAGAGAGCGGTCTGCCGTTAGGGCAAATCCTGCGAAAAAAGGGCTGGGCGGAGCAGGACGATATCGCCGCCGCGTTGAAGCAACAGCACATCGTAACGACGATTAACCTGAACACGTTGGAACCCGACCCGCAGGCGCTCGCGTTGTTGGAGCAAGCGGTGTGCGAAGAGCATCGGCTCGTGCCGTTTGAGTTGTTCGGCAATCAGTTGTGTTTGGCGATGAGCAACGTTTTGGACGCGGTGGCGAAAAACGACGTGCGGACGAAAACCAATTGCCAACTGAAAACTTTCGACGCCTCGGTCGTCGATATTAAAAACGCGATTGCCCGCTGGTATGGCGAAGGTTCGCCGGTTGAAGTCGTCGAGGAAATCATCGAAGCGCCGACCGCTAACCTTGCGTCTAAACCGGCGTCCGCGCCGGTCAAACCGTCGTCGGTGGTGGTCCACGAAACGCCGGCGGACGACGAGCCGATTCCGTTTGAAGTGCAGGTCGAGCCGCTGACGGAAGTCGCGACGCCGACGGGCGGCGGGATGATGTCGCTCGATAAAGACGCGCTGATGCGGCGGCTATCGATGGCGGACGCGATTCCGGTGTCGGCGCGCTACGCCGAAAGCATCCAACAGGACAACACGGTCTCGCCCGAAAAACGCTGGTTGGCGGCGCTGACCGACGGCTTGTCGATTCCGGCGCTACGCCTGCCGGAGGCGGGGTAGCATCCGCCGAATCCGGCGCAAAAGATGCGGACTCTGGCAAAAGGGGTTTAAGATTCTTAAGAATCTTAAGCCCCTTAAAAATCTTAAACCCCTTTATTACGATGCTCCGCCGCGCGCAAAATTTCTACGGCAAATATCGTCGGTGGTGGCGGCGCGGGGCGCTCGCGTTGTTGGCGGCGCTCGGCGTTTATCGGTTGGCGTTTGACGAGGGATTTAGCGCGGCGCGGCGGACGATTTTGACGGAAGTGCAAGACGGCGACACGGTTACGGTCAGCGGTTTCGGGCGTTGCCGCTTGCTCGGCATCGACACGCCGGAAATTTGGCGGTTCCAAGACGGCGAGTGGAGCGCCATCCCCGACCTGCCGCCGAGCGCTTATACCGCCAGCGATTGGCTGAAAAATTTCATCAACTGCGAAGTGCAAGTCCTGCCGCAAGGCAAAGACCGATACGACCGCTGGTTGGTCCGCCTAATTTTACCCGACGGCATCGACGCTGCGGACTACATCCGCGACCGCGGCTGGCAGAAAAAAGACGCGCGGCGGCGATAATTTTTTGCCGCTTGAAAAACGAGAGTTTAGAGTTGAGAGTTTAGAGTTAAGCAGTGGTTGCGCTTCGCGCGTCTTGAAAAATAAAACTCCACTCTCTAAACTCTCAACTTTCAACTCTAAACTCTAAACTCTAAATTCTTTTCTATAGAGTTGAGAGTTTAGAGTTAAGCAGTGGTTGCGCTTCGCGCGTCTTAAAAAATAAAACTCCACTCTCTAAACTCTCAACTTTCAACTCTAAACTCTTTTCTATAAGGAGTTCCTCCGATGAAAACCCGCAAAAACACCGAGCAGGGCGTTGCCGTCATTGTGGCGGTGGCGTTAGCGGTGGCGCTGATAATGATAACGACCGCGTTGCTCGGCACGACGCGGCGGCACACGGACACGGCGCGGGCGTATCACGTACAGGACATTTTGTCAATCGCCGCGCAGAGCGCCAAAGCCGACGCCATCCATTCATTCACCCCAAGCGCACCCCAAGCGAATGAATAGAACCGCCGTTGTTGTGACACACTATATCCGATTAAAGATGCCTTCCCTCTCCGTCCGATAAACTCGCCGTTCTCTGTTTTATCGCCTTACGAGGAACGGCTCAATGAAACGTCCATCCTTATTTTATCACTGGTTGTTGACCGGCGGCATTTTCTGCGCGAGCGTCGCGCCCGCGTGGGCGGACGCCGACGATGAAAATTTTCAATACGCCATCGTGCTGATGAGCGACCGCGAAGAGTTCGCGGCGGCGGCGGAAAAATTTCACGACTACGCCGTCGCGCATCCCGCCGACGCCAACGCGCCCGCCGCGTGGTTTTATCTCGCCAACTGCTACGCCAAACTGAAAAAAGAGCAGACCGCCGCCGAGACCTACGAAAAACTCGTCCGTCTCTATCCCGCCGACCCGCTCGCCGGCAAAGCGCTCGCTTACGGCGCCGACGCCTATTTTCGCGCCGCGCTCTACCCGCAAGCCATCGAACTTTACGGCGAAATTTCCCGCCGTTATCCGCAGTCCGAATGGGCGGCGACCGCGCCCTATTGGCGCGCCGAGGGCTACGCGCGACTGCTGACCGCCGCCGGCGACGCCGACAACGACGAAACGGCGGCGTGGTATGCCGCCGCGCAAACCGATTTTTCCGCGTTCCTCAAACAACCGCATCCGTTTCGCGCCGACGCGCTGTATAGCGCCGGTTTGCTCGCTTTCGCGCGGCGCGATTATCCGCTGGCCGCCGAACGTTTGGCGCAATTGGCGCGGGAATTTGCCGACTACGCGCGCCGCGAAGACGCGCTGTATCACCTCGCGGAAAGTTATTATTGGCAGAACGACTACGCCCGCGCCGACCAAATTTTCGCGGCGTTGTCGGCGGAATTTCCCGCCGGCAAATATCGCGCCGAAACCGCGTCGGGACGCGGTTGGTGCGCCTATATGCGGCAGGACGCGGACGCGGCGGCGAAATTTTTCGCGCAAGCCGCGACGGAATTTACCGACGCCGACAAAAGCGGACAAGCCCGTTTTGACGCCGGTGCCGCTTATGAAGAAGCCGGCGCCGATGCCGCCGCGCTCGCCGAATTTGCCGCCGTGCCGGAAAACCATCCGCAACGCGGCGCGGCGTTGTTACGTCAGGGCGTGATTATTCGCAAGCAGGCGAACGACTTCGGCAACTTGGCGGCGGCGGAAAAATTCTTTGCCGAAGCCGCGCGCGTCGGCGGCGCCGCCGCCGGCGAAGCGGCGGCGTTTCTCGGTGAAATCCGGCTGAAACAACAAAATTTCACCGGCGCGGCGGAAGCGTTGCAAGCCGCGCTGACCCGCGACGGCGACGGCAAATTCGCGCCGTTCGCGCGGTATCATTTAGCGCTCGCGTTGTCGCATTTGCGTCAATACGACGCGGCGGTGCGCGCGCTGGAAATTTTGCAAAAAGATTTTCCGTCCAATCAATTCCGCTTGCCCGCCGAGCAGTTGCTTGCCGAGTGTGAAAAAGAGCGCGGCAACGCGCCCGCCGCGATTGCCGCGTGGCAACGTTTGGCAAGTGTCGCCGACGCAAGTATCGCAGACACGAGCGTCGCCGACGCAAGTATCGCCGATGCGAACGTCGCCGACGCGAGCGAAGCGACGGCGAGCGGCGCGAGCGCTACGGAGTGGGCGGCGCGCGCGTTGTTTAATCTTGGCGAAATGACCGGCGACGCGGCGTGGTTCGCGCAATTGGTCGAAAAATATCCGGCGGCGTCCAACGCGGCGGCGGCGCAAATTCGTTTGGGCGAAGCCGCCGAGAAAAAAGCCGATTACGCGGTCGCGCTCGCCGCCTACGACGCGGCGTTAATTGCCGCGCAAAAAATTAGTCCGCGTTCGGGCGACACTCGTTCGAGCGACACCCGTTCGGGTGACGCCGAGGCGTTGATTCGCCACGCCGAATATCGTCTCGCGGTGTTGGGCGTGCTCGCGGCAAATCAACAGACCGGCGACAAAAATACGGCGATGCGCGACGCGCAAATGCGCCTGACCGCTTTCCGTGAAAAATATCAAGCGTCCGGCGCGCAAACGCCGGTCAATCGCGCGTTGTATTACGTCGCCGAAGCCGAATACGCGACGGGCAACAAAAGCGACGCGGCGCGGGATTATTTGACCTGTTATCAAAACGCGCCGGCGGACGCGCTCGCCGACGCGGCGCTGTTCGGCTTGGCGTGGGTGAAAAACGAACTCGGCGATTTTGAGACGGCGGCGGCGACGTGGCAAAAGTTGCTCAAAGAATTTCCGCGTAGCGAATATCGCGGCGAGGCGTTGTATTTGCTCGCGACGACGCGCGAGGCGCGCGGCGATTACGCGGCGGCGCGGGAATGGTTGAAACAATTGCAGGCGCTTGAAGGCGACAGTCCGCGCGTGGCGATTGAACGCGCGAAAATTACCGAAGCGCTCGGCGACCGCGCGACGGCGAAACAAATTCTCGCGCCGTTCGTCGAAGCGCCGGTCAATCAGCCGGAACGGGCGCGGGCGCTCAATTTGTTGAGTTGGGTTATCTGGCGCGACGTCGAGCCGATGTGGCAGGCGTCCGTCGCCCGCGAAAATAATCTGAAGAAATTTTTAGCCGGCAAAAAATTGCGCGAACTGCCGGACGAGCGCAAGGAAACCGCGACGGCGATGCGCGACGAATGGTTGGCGGCGCGCAACGCCGCGTGGGTGCTGGAAAATAATTTGGTCGGCGTGTTGGAAAAATTGACGACCGATTATCCCGATTTCAGCGGACGCGCGGCGGCGAGTTTGCGCTTGGGCGAAATTCTTTACGAGCGCGGCGACTACGCGCGGGCGACCGATTATTACCGGCAAGTGTTAAGCGGCGAGGAGGAATTGCGGGACAAGGCGTTTTACCGGCTCGGCTGGTGCGCCCTCCGTTTGAGCGAAAAAAATCCGGCGGAAAAAAGATTCTTGCGCCAAACGGCGCTCGAAAATTTCCGCCGCGTGTCCGCGCAATACGCGCAAAGCCCGCTCGCCGGCGAAAGCGCGTGGCAAGCCGCCGAAATTCTGCGCGGCGACGGCGATTTCACGGCGGCGATGCCGCTGTATCAGGCGGTCGCGGCGTTGCCCGCCGGCGCGGAAATCAAAAGCGGCGCGTTGTATGAATACGCCGACTGTTTGCTCGAATTGAAAAAATACGGCGACGCCTTCACCGCGTTCAAAGAATTTTTGGCGCGACCGGCGGCGGCGGACGAAAAATTGTGGTTGCCCGAAGCCCACTGGGGCGCGGGCTACGCGGCGCTGAAACTCGGCGCTTATCAGGACGCGCGGCAGTATTTTCTGGCGGCGAAAGACAACAATTACGGCGGCGAAGCGGCGGCGAAAGCGCGCTACGGTCTCGGCGTCATCGAGTTTGAGCAAGGCAATTACAAAGTGGCGCGGGAAGAATTTCGCAAGGTCGAAGCGTTCCATCCGGGCTGGACGGAAATCTCGGCGCTGGCGTTGCTGAAAGCGGCGGACGCCTCGCAAAAATTGGGCGAACTCGACCACGCCAAAAAGGACTTGGAGCGCCTCTTGCAACGCTACACCGGCACCGCCGCCGCGACGCAAGCGCGGGAATTGTTGTCGGCGCGAGGAACGGACGACCATGAACAATTAACAATTCACAATTAACAATTGTGGAGTTTGATTATCAAAATCGCTTCGCGCAATTTTTAAATTCACTCCGCCATTTTTAATTTTTAATTTGTAATTTTTAATTATCTAAACGCCCCCAATAACCTCGATGAAAAAAACTTACAAAATGATAAACGTCCTCCCTTTCGCGCTGTTCGCCGCCGTCGCGCCGGCGTTCGGCGGCGAGGACTTGTCGGCGGTCGAGGTGGTGAAAGAAGTTTTCGTCGCCGGCGGGTCGTTGATGTGGGTGTTGTTGTTGACTTCGATGGTCGGCTTGACGTTCGCGTTGGAGCGCGTGTGCGGCTTGACGCTGAAAAAACATTTGCCGCGCGACCTCGTCGCGCAAGTGGAAGCGGCGCGGGCGCGGCGCGATTTCGACCGCGCGCTCGGCGTGGCGCAGGCGAGCGCGACGACGTTGGGGCGGGCGCTGACCGCGATTTTATCGCGGCGCGGCGAGAACCGGCGCGAGATTGAAACGGCGGTGCAGGAAGAATTGGAACGCGCGTTATGGGACGAGCGGCGCAACATTCGTCCGATTGGCGTCGCGGCGACGTTAGCCCCGATGCTCGGCTTGCTCGGCACGGTGCTGGGCTTAATCGAGGCGTTTCGCCGCGCGGCGGAAAGCGGGATTGGCGACCCGTCGCGGTTCGCCGGCGGGATTTATCAGGCGTTATACACCACGGCGTTCGGCTTGATTATCGCGCTGTTTTTACTGTTGATTTTTCACGCTTTGCGCGGGCGCGTCGAAAAAATTATGCGCTTGGCGGAAGACCGGGCGCTCGCCGTCATTCACCGCGATTTTTACGAAAACGAAAGCGAACCCGCGACGGTCGTCGCCGAACCCGACGGCGCGGAAGCGGCGTGAGGGGATAATTAACAATTAACAATTGACAATTAAAAATTAACAATGGCGGAGTTTGATGGTTAAAAATCGCTTCGCGAAATTTTGATAATTAACTCCTCAATTGTTAATTGTGAATTGTTAATTGTTAATTTTCTCGTCATTTCCCCGCTTCCCATTGAAACGATGCGCTCCCTCTCCCAAGAAGAAGAATCTTTCGACATTCCGCTCACGCCGTTAATCGACGTGGTTTTTTTGTTGTTGATATTTTTCTTGGTCGTCGCCAATGTTTCGCGACCGGAAATTGACCAGACCATCACCTTGCCGGCGGCGGGCAACGGCGCGAAAACGGAATGGGCGAACTCGGCAATCGTGCTGAATTTGCGCCGCGACGAGACCTTGGTCGTCAACGGGCGGGTCGTGGCGTTGGCGGAATTGCCGCGCCGCTTAGCCGAGTGGCGCGAAAAATTTCCGCAGGGACGCGCGGTGATGCGCGGCGACGCCGACACCAATTACGCGCAAGTGATGAGCGTTTTAAGCGTCTGCCGCGCCGCCGGCATTGAACAGGTCGATTTGCCGGCGGGGAGTAGCGAAGTAAAAATTAACAATTCACAATGAACAATTAACAATTGAGGAGTTAATTGTCAAAACTTCACGGAGCGATTTTTAATCATCAAACTCCGCCATTTTTAATTTTTAATTTCTAATTTTTAATTGTAAAAAAATGCGTCCTCTCTTCGCCCTCCTCCTCGTCTTCACTATCTCCGCCGTCTTTGCCGACGACTGGTCGGGGGAAGTGTTGAACGGACGGAGCGGTTTTATGAGCGCGGCGCGGAACGTGAAAATCGCGCTGAACGTGCCGCGCGAATTGCGGCAGAACCGTTGGCGCGCCGACAATTTTCGCGTCTGGGTTTATCCGGCAACGCTCGCGCCGCAGGTGGGCAAACAAGACCGCTACGCGGCGAAAAATGTTTTTCTGTGGAATCTCGGCAATCTGCTGTTTCTCGACGCGCGGACGTTGCCGCCGTTTGAAAATTACGGCGACTACCGGACGTTGGTCGAAGTCGCCGCGCCCGCGCAAAATTACGCCGTCAATCCCGCCGGCGCGGTTACGCATCTGCCGGAAAAAACCGACGTGGTGTTGTTGATTGATGCAAGTTTCAGTATGACGCGCACCGACCCGGACAAAAAGCGGGTGCGGGCGGCGGAGGCGTTTTTGCAGTTGGCGGCGCGCGACGGCAAAATCGGTCGCGTCGCCGTCGTCGCGTTTAACGAAGCGCCGCGCGTGCTCGCCGGTTTGACGGCGCCGCAAGCGCCGGAGTTGTCGCCAGCGTTGGCGCGCGTCGGCGCGCAAGGAATGACCAATATCGGCAAGGCGCTAAATCAGGCGGCGGATTTGTTGCGCGACAGTCCCCGCGCCGCCGTGGTGCTGTTGACCGACGGCAAAAACGAGTCGGTGCGTTACGCCGACGAACATTTGCGCTTGGCGCGGGAACACACGCCCGTCTATGCGATTGGTTTGTCCGAGCAGACCGACGAGGAAATGTTGCGCGCGATTGCCGAAACCACCGGCGGGCGCAGTTATTGGACGGCGGACAGCGCCGAATTGACGGCGATTTATCTTGATGTCGCGGCGGAGTTGGGACAGCAGGCGACGCTTTACAGCGCGGCGTTGCGCGGCGAGCAAATTATCGATTTGCCGGTGGACGCGACGGTCGAGGAAATAACTTTTTTGCTCGACAATCCGCAAGCCGAATTTCATTTGTTGCCGCCGCCCGACGCGACGGCGACCCCGCTCGACTACGAGCATCGCGATTTTATCGAGCGCCGCGTTGTCAAACCGATGCCCGGTTTGTGGCGGGCGCGGGTCAAGAGCGACCGTCCGGCGAAATTTTTAGTCACGGCGAAAACGGCGTTTTATCTCGACGTGTTCCCGCCGGTGGCGACGCCGCGCGGCTGGGTGTTGGGCGCGACGCTCGCCGACCGCGGCTTGCTGGTGGACAACAGTCAGGTCGTCGTCAGTAGCGGCGGCGAGCGGTTTGACTTGTTCGACGACGGGGCGCATTACGACGGCGACACCAACGACGGCGTGTATGCCGGTCTCTTGCCGTTCTCCGAGGCGGCGCGCCTCTCCGACGCGCGCATCGCGAAAATCAAGGCGGAACACGGCAATCAATATCGCCGCGAAGCGCTGATTACCGCGTGGAATAAAAATTTTGAGTTGTTGGAACAGGCGCGGGGCGAAGTCGATTTCGGCGTCGCGCTGGCGGGAAGCGAAGTCGTCGGACAGGCGAAGATTTTTTACGAAGGACGCGCGCGCGAGGGCAATTTGCGCTTTACCGAAATGACGTTGCGCGCGGACGGCGCGGAATTTTCCGTCTTGCGGCAGTTGCAGGTGCCGCGTTTTTGCCGGTTGCAAACCGGCGAAAACGCCGTGCCGCTGAAATTAAAAGTCGCCGCCGATTTAGCCGCCGGCGATTATCGCGGCGAATTGAAAGTAACCGCCGACGGCTTGACGTTCGCCCTGCCGGTAACCTTGACGGTCAAACAACCCGCGCTGGCGCTCGCGCCGAGCGAGTTTGCCTTGGGCTACCTCGACCCCGAACAAACGACGACGCTGACCGCGCGTTTCACCTACGACGGACCGCGTCCGGCGCCGGTGCAAATCGCGGTCGGCGAACAGGCGACGGTGAAAACCGCCGTCGAAAAAATCGCCGCCGGCGACGACGAATTGACGTTCACTTTCGCGCCGGCAAAAAACTTAAACGGCGGCGACTACCGCTTGCCCGCGCGTCTGCGCGTCGGCAATTTGACCGCGCCGTTGTGGGTCAATTTTTCGTTGCCGGAGCGCGGCGCAAAGCGGCGGACGACATTAGCCGGACACGAAAGCCGTTTGCCGTCGATTGGCGAGCCGCGGCAAACCGCGCGGTTGTTGCACGAATTATTGCCGCGCCCGCCGACGCGGGAAATCGTGGCGCGGGTCTATACGCACGAATTGCATCTGCGCTCGGCGCCGCTCGAAAGTTCGGCGTTGCCCGTGCCGACCGCGCCCCATAAAAATTGGCTATGGGCGGCGTTTTGCGTCCTCGGTAGCGCCATTATTTTGTTGTGCTTGCGCCGCGTCGTGCAGAACCGTTTCGGGCGTTTTGCGTTACTCTCGGCGGTGATTCACTTGCCGTTGCTCGGTATTGTGGCGGCGTATTTTTTCCCGTCGGCGCCCCCGCCGCGCGAGCCGTTGCGGGCGATGTTGGTAACCCATTCCGAAGCGGCGGCGCTTCCCGACGACCGCCCGGAATTTTCGGCTTCACCGGAATCGGCATCGCCGGAATCGGTGTCGCCGGAAGTTGAATTGGCGGCGCTGGCTAATCCCAAACCGCAAATCGCGGACGCGCAATTTCAGGTTCCGGCGTCGGCGTTGCCGAGTTTGCCCGCGCCAATGTCCGCGCCGCTTATCCGGCGCCCGTCGCCGAGCGCCGAGCAATCCGCGCTGGCGGTGGCGGCGAGCGCGGCGACCAGCACGGCGGAATTGACGGCGGAGAAAAAAATCGCGCGTTCGCCCGAAATTACGGCAGTCGCGGCAACGGTCGCGTCGCCGTCGTTGCCGCTCAATCGGCAGACGCCGCCGGCGGCAACGTTGCGCGTGGCAACGCCGCGGGTTGACGGAAGCGAGAAGCAGGTCTTGGCGTTGACGGCGTCGCGCGACGCGGCGGTAACCGGCAAAAATCCGCAAAAGACGCTCGCCGAAACCTTGCCGGCGGCGGAAAACCGCGAACCGGTAATCGCCGCGTTGCCGGTTGCCGCCCCGACCCGCGCCGTGCCGCCCGCGCAAAAATTGCCGGAAAATAATTTGCCGTCCGCCGCGCCGCTCGCGGTGGCGCCGATGCCGGCAATCGCGACGCCGCGTTATGAAAACCTCGCGCCGGAGACACCGATGACGCTCACCCCGTCCGTCGAGGCGGCGGAGCGCGGATTGGCGACGGCGGCGACGGCAGAAAAATTACCGGTCGCGCTCGCGGCGGCAGAAAATTTAGGGACGAGTATGTTGTCGGCGTTGGCGGCGACGCCGGAAGAAATTCAGCGCCGGACTTCCCGCGCGCCCGCAATGGCGGCGGCAACGCCGCCGGAAAAAATGGTGTTGCCGACGCCCGCGCCCGTCGCGCCTCTGGCGTTGGCTAATCCGGTTGCGGAGGCGCGGTTAACTTTCGCGCCGCCGGTATCGACTGCCCCCGCCGGTGAAAAAAAGAGCAAGCGCGAGGATAATCGTTTAACGCTCACGGCGAGCGCGCCGCCGCCGGTTTCGACCGTCGAAACGCCGTTAGCCGCCACCGCCGTTGTCCGCGAAGCGGTTACTGCGGCGGAGAATCCGGCATTGCGCGAACCGCGCAAAGAAGAGAACCGCGCCGTTGCCGCGTTGCCGTCGCCGGTCGCGCCGTCGTTATCCGTCGAACCGGCGAAAATTGCGCCGGTCGAACCGGTCGCGTCGTCGAAAGTCCGTGCAGTTCAGGCGCATTTGCCGCAATTGCCGCCCGTAACCTTGCCGCGCGGCGCAACGCCGGCGCCGGTCGAACCGAATTTACCGGCGAGCGATTTAACCCGCGTGGCGCCGTCAGTCGCGGCGGCGGGCACGGTCGCGTTGCCGCCGGAAATTATTGAAATTCCCGCGCCGGTGCCGACCGCGCCGGTGCCGACTGCGTCGGTTCCGACTGCGCCGGTTCCGACTGCGTCGGTCGGTCGCGTCGCGGTGAGCGCCGCCGCGCTACTCGTTGAGAAGCGCGAAACCGTCGGCGAGAAAAACAGCAAAAATGAAAACGACGCTCTGCCGTTCGCCGCGCGGTCGGCGGCGGTAGTTTTACCGCCGGAGTCGCCCGCGCCGGCGGCGTTGACGCGCGCGGTTGCGGAAGTTTCCGACCGTCCGCAAACGCAACCGGCGATAACGGTTGTCGCGCCGGCGGCGCGGTTGGCGGCGGCGACGAGGCAACCGGCGGTCAATAGCGCGGCGACCGTTGAATTGCCGGCGCCCGCGCCGTTGCCGCGCGCGCGCGACCATCTCCGATTGAGCAATCTTCCAATGGACAATCTGCAATTAGACAATCGCCGCTTAGACCATTCGCAGTTGATGACGGCGAGCGGCGAGCCGGAAATGACGACGGCGCGACTCGCCGCCCGCCAACCGGAGCGCGACGAAATTACGTTGCCGCCGCCGCCGCGTCCGGCGACGATTGCCGCCGCGCCGCGTCCGGCGACGGTCAATACCTCGGTCGCGACGTTGGCGTTGGACGAAAAACATTTCGTCGGCGACGTGTCCGCCGAGGCGGAGAATTTGGCGGCAAAAATAATGAAAACCGATTACGCGCCCGCCGCGCCGGCAACTTCGACAGCGGAATTATCGACCATCGTGCCGTTAAACGCGGCGGCGGCGGACGCGCAGAAATTAGTCAAATTGCCGCCGCCCGCGCCGTCATTCGCCGCGGCGACCTTGCCGGAGGATTCTTCGCCGGCGGCGTTGCCGATGGGCGACGCGCCGGCAACCGTGTTGCCTGCGACCGCGTTGCCTGCAACTGCGTTGCCTGCAACTGCGTTGCCCGCGACCGCGCGACGCGCGGGCGGGGTAACGTTCGCCGCGCTCGAAGAAGCGCGCGAACCGCGCGACCGTTATCAAACGCCCCCGCGCGAGGGGGCGGTGCGCTTGGCGACGGCGCGCGCGGCGACGGCGTTCCCGGCGCCGACGCCCAATGTTTTGACGCGCGGCGGTCGGCGGGGGCTCGGCGAGAATAGCGACAATAATCAGTCGCATTGGACGGGCGTGAATTTCAGCGTCGGCTTGGCGGGGACGAGTTCGGAGCAGGACGCGATTCGGCGGCGTCTGCGGCAATACCAAATCGAACCGGTGAAAGTCGCGATTAGCGCCAACGAATTGCGCGGTTGCGGCGCGGCGTTAATCGCGGAAAAAGCCGATTTTTCCCGCGCGGAAATCGCGCAACTGCAAAATTATTTGCGCGACGGCGGACGGCTGTGGCTGCATAACTGCGGCGGTTTGCCGCTGGCGTTGGGCGACGGTTACGAGGTCGAAACCTTGCCGGACGACCAACGCGCGGCAATTTTCGGCGCGGCGAAAACCGGCGTGGTCAGCGGCTTGTTCGACCGCGACGGGCAACTGGTCGCGTTCGCCGACGACGGCGGCGAGCAAGTGGAATTTTTGCCGAGCGTGTTGAACTATTGGGCGGGCGGCAATCTCGCGCCGCAGTCAACCGCGGCGGCGATTTCCGCGCCGGTGTGGCAGAATTTTTCCGGCGTGGACGCGAAAAATTTACCTTGGCAAATTGAGAAGTGGAGCAATCCGGCGACGGTCGGTTTAAGTTCCGACGGCGCGGGCGGCGAAGCGTTGCACTTGCGGATGACCGGCGGCGACGGGACGCGGACGGCGGTGAGTTATCTCGCGCCGGACGGCGCTGGACGGAGGGTTAATTTGCGCGGCAAAACGGCGCACTACGTTGACGTGTATAACGCCGGCGACCCGTTGCCGCTGTCGCTGTCGCTGACCAATCGCACGCCGGCGGGCTGGGACGAATTTGAAACGGCGCCGGTAACCCTGCAACGGGGCTGGAATCGCGGCGTGAAATTCAGTTTCGCGCCGGTCAAATCGCGGCGCGGCGCGACGGCGATTAGCGGTCTGGCGGACTGCGCCAAAATCACTTATTACTTGCACACTCGCGCGGCGGGCGATTTGCTCTTCGACAATCTGCGGTTTCAGTGAGAGTAAAATTGTGAATAAAATAGTTCAATAATCGCGGGAATTGAATATGGAAACCGACTCGTCAAGCAAGCAAGCAAGCAAGCAAGCAAGCAAGCAAGCAAGCAAGCAAGCAACTCTTCCCTTCTCAATGAATCGGTAAAAGGGCAGGGTGGGGCGGATTTATCGCCGGCATTGCACGCCGGTTATCGCCCCGACATTGACGGGTTACGCGCCGTGGCGGTGTTGGCGGTGGTGTTTTACCACGCTTTCCCGCGCATTGTGCGCGGCGGATATGCCGGCGTCGATGTCTTTTTCGTCATCTCCGGCTTCCTGATTTCCGGCATTATTCTTGACGCGCTCGCCGCCGGCAAATTCTCCTTCACCGACTTTTACGCGCGGCGGATTCGCCGGATTTTTCCGGCGCTCGCGACCGTGCTAATCGCCGCGCTGACGTTCGGTTGGTTCACGCTTTTTTCCGACGAATACGCGGCGCTCGGCAAACACGCGGCGGGCGGCGCGGGCTTTTGCGCCAACATTTTATCGTGGCTCGAAAGCGGCGATTACTGGGCGACCGCGTCCGAAAAACAACCGCTGTTGCACCTGTGGTCGCTCGGCGTCGAGGAGCAATTTTACCTGCTCATTCCGGCGTTGACGGTAATTTTATTCCGCTGGCGCTCGCGAATGTTGACGGTTTTCGGCGCGTTGTTTGCCGCGTCTTTTGTTTTCAATTTGGCGATGCGGCTCGACCACGCGGCGTTTAATTTTTACTTTCCGGCGACGCGGTTTTGGGAACTTTTCGCGGGCGTGTGGTTGGCGCTCTCGGTCAGAAATTATCGCGCCGTGTCGGTCAACATCGCCTCTTTGGGCAAGCGGTATGTCGTAAAAATTCCGCTGTCTGCGGCGGCGCTCACCGGCGCGGAATCATTTCGCAAATTTTTATCGTTGACCGGCGCGGTCTTGTTGGCGGTCGCGGTGTTCGTGTCGTTGGGACGAAAGACCTATCCGGGTTTCGGCGCGCTCGTGCCGGTGTTTGGCGCGACTTTTTTGATTTGGGCGGGGGCGAACGCGCCGGTCAATCGCGTCATTTTGTCGCATAAAATTCTCGTCGGCATCGGACTGATTTCGTATCCGCTGTATTTGTGGCATTGGGTATTTTTATCGTTCGGCAGAATCATCAACGGCGGTGAAATGCCGGTTTTGACGCGATTTATTTTGCTCGGCTTGGCGGCGGCGTTCTCGGTCATCACGTATTTCGCGATTGAAAAGCCGCTCCGCTTCGGCAAAAAATGGCGGAAGATAAAAGTGGTTTTAACTTGGCGGTCATACCGGAAGCCGCTGTTAGACGTAAAAACTTGCGGGCTAATTGTTGTAATGCTCGGAGTCGGTGTGGGCGGTTACCGCATACAAAAATCAAGCCGAGGTATGTGGGATGAACAAAGATTGATGGCGGACGGCGTAATTGCTCCCGGTTGGGTTGATGCGGCACAACAAAAATATGGACTAAAAAACAGTTGGGAAAATTGTATAGGCGAAAGAACATTACCGCCAATACAAGCCCGCGTTTTTATTGATTGCCATTCCGATAAAACGGTGGCGGTGATTGGCGATAGCCACGCAAGTCATATTTTTCTGGCAATGGCGCGGGTTAATCACGAAAACGGCGTTAATACGTTGCACTTAAAGCACTATCCTGACCCGATGATATTTGGTAGCGACGCGGTTCGCGATAGTATTCTGAAATTTTTGGCTCACCGGCAAGATGTGCGCAAGGTGTTCTTGGCGACCATACATACTGATGTAATTGCAAATCCAGAGGTCTTTAAGCGAATTTTGCAAGAAACAATCGGTCTCCTGAGCACTGCCGGAAAAGAGGTTTATGTCGTTGTCGATAATCCAATGTTTAATTTTGACCCGAAAAACACTTTTCGTCCGTTGCCGTTTTGGCTCGCCGCCCTGTTGCCGGAACGACATCTGCCGACAATTCCACGCGCCGAAATCGAGAAACAAATGAGCGCGTATCTGAGAATTATGGCGGAAATTAAGGGCGCGACGCTTCTTGAGTCGTTAGATATTTTTTGCCCACAAGGACAGAATCTTTGGTTTGATGAAAATGGCGATTTATTGTATTTTGACAGTAATCACCTTTCCCTCGCCGGCGGAGAATACCGCGTCCAAAAGCAGTTAGCAAAGTATTTGGAATTTCCGGCGGAGGAATAATGGTTTGAATAGAACAACCGCGTTTAGGGAACGTAATTCTTAATTCGTAATTCTTCCATCAGCGTCCGCGCCGCGTCCGGCGGATTTTCTTTGACGATTTGCGCCACGCGGTCGTAGCCGAGGAGCGGGACAAACGCCGCGGCGAAAGCGAACGAATTTTCCAACCATTCGCGGCACCGGTCGCGGTCGGCGGCGAGCAACGCGACGCACCGGTCGCGGAACAGCGGCACGGCGCGGCGCAATAACGCCAGCGACTCCAACAGCGCGTCGGCAATCAGCGGCAAAAAGGCGTTCAACTCAAATTCGCCGTGCGCGGCGGCGGCGGTAATCGCCGCGTCGTTGGCGATGACTTTCATCGCCGCCTGCATCGTCATTTCCGCGATGACCGGATTGACTTTGCCGGGCATTAGCGTGCTTCCCATTTGCATCGCCGCCAATTTGATTTCGCCCAACCCCCCGCGCGGACCGGAATTCATCAGCCGCAAATCGTTGGCGATTTTCAGCAAATTCACGGACAGCGCTTTCAACAAGCCGGAAACCTCGACGAACACGTCGTTATTTTGCGTCAGGTCAAGCGGATACTCCGCCGCCGCCAAGCCGATGCCGGTGAGTTCGCGCAATTTTTCCAAGCCGCGAAACCGGTATTGCCGCTCGGCGTTGTCGCCGCCGCCGACCGCCGTGCCGCCGAAATTGACCTGCCGCAAACGCTCTTCGATTTTGTAGAGGCGCCAGCGGTCGCGGGCGACGGCTTGCGCGTAAGCGCCGAATTCGTCGCCGAGCGTAATCGGCACGGCGTCCATCAATTCGGTGCGTCCCAATTTTTTAATGCCGGCAAATTCGTTTTCGCGCCGTTGCAACGTTTCCTGCAAGGCGGCGCATTCGTCGCTTAATTGCCGCAATTCCAGAATCGCCGCGACGCGCAGGGCGGTCGGATAAACGTCGTTGGTCGATTGCCCGCGGTTCACGTCGTCGAGCGGATGCACTTTTTCGCCGAGAATTTCGGCGGCGAAATACGCCAGCGCTTCGTTGACGTTCATATTGGTCGAAGTGCCGGCGCCGCCTTGAAGCGCATCGACCGGAAAAAATTTTGCCGCCGTCGCGTCGGCAAGCAACTGGTCGGCGGCGGCGGCGACGGCGCGGTGTTTCTTCTCTCGCGCGGCGTCGCGCGCTTCGCGGGCGAGGTCGGCGTAAGTCAGCGCCGCGGCTTTTTTGACGACGATGACCGCGCGGACAAGTTGCCATTTGACCGGATGATAATCGAGCGCAAAATTTTCTATCGCAAGCGCGGTCTGCGGCAGGACGGCGAAGTCAAAATCCATAAGTGAAAGGGAAAAGGGAATAGGTAAAAGGGAAAAGCGACGAGCGAATGGTAATCAGAGAAGCGGGGAAATATAAGTGGTTGGTGTTACGAGCCGTATGGGGTTGACCGTGTAACGTGAATGAAGGAGCATTTACCTCTTGTCAGTTGTCGGCGATTCCGCACTCTCTTTTCTCTTTTCCCTTTTTTCCCTTTTCCCTTTTCCCTTCCTCAAATATGTTCAGCATCAAAATGCGCGCGGCGCAAAACGGCAAGCATCTTTCCGGCGCGGAGTGTTTGTTGCCCGACGGGGCGGATATTCCGGCGCACAGCAACGCGCTGTTGGCGCGGGCGCTGGACCATTCGCGCGGCGCGCCCGACGAAATTCATCTCACGCTTCGCGCCGTCGAGTCCGCCGCCGTCGTGTCGTTGCCCGCGTTGCCGGTGCGCGAAATCCGCGCCGCCACGCCCGCCGCCGGTCGCGCCGCGGCGGTGAAAATTCTCGCCGAACTCGGCGTGCCGGACGCGGATTTATTGTGGGAAAAATTTCGCTCAACTTATGCGCTTCGCGGCGCGATGTTGCTCAATATCGACACCGGCGAACGCTTGGAACCGAATCCAGAACGCGGGATTCGCGCCACCTGTTTGGACGCCGCCGACACGCCGCCGGCGGCGCGGCAACATAAAAATCATTTTCGCGAAGCGCTGATTCTCGCCACCAAAGTCGCGGACGCGCCCGGCGTCGTCGCGGAAATTTGCGTTTCCGACGACCCGGATTACGTCGCCGGTTACGTCGCGTCGCGGGCGAGCGGCTACGTCCGCGTTACGCCGCTGAAAGAACGCGGTAGCGCCGACGGCGGACGGATTTTTTTATTTCGCGGCGACGCGGCGACGGCGGCGCGGTGCGTCGAGTATCTCGAACGGACGCCGGTTTTGGTGAGAGTTCAGAGTTGAGCGTTGAGAATTGAGAGAGTGGAGTTTTATTTTTAAGACGCGCGAAGCGCAACCTCTGCTCAACTCTTAACTCTTAACTCTCAACTCTGAACTTTTAACTTTTAACTTTTAACTTTTTTGCCGCAAAACGCCAAAATCCGCGCCGCCGGCTTATCGACTTGCCGTTGTCCGCTTTTATTATCCGCCTCCAATAATTTTTCATTTCGGCGGTTTAACACGAAAGGGGGAGCGCTTATGTATATCTGTATGCTCAGCACGGAAATGGCGCCGATTGCCAAAGTCGGCGGACTGGCGGACGTGGTTACGGCGCTATCCCGCGAATTGCAAAAACGCGGGCACGTTTGCGAAATTATTATGCCGATGTATTCGTGCATGCGTTACGACCTCATCGAGGACTTGCACTGCGTCTATGAAGAACTCTGGGTGCCGCACTACGGACAATGGCGCGCCGAAAAAGTTTTCAGCGGGCGCGTCGCCGGCGTCAACTGCCTCTTCATCACTTGCGGCAACTACACCGAGCGCTCGGCGATTTACGGGCGCGAGGACGATATTTTCCTCTTCACCTATTTCAGCCGCGCCGCGTTGGAATTTATGTATAAGACGGAGCGCCGCCCGGAAATTATTCACTGCCACGACTGGGGCACGGCGCTCGTGCCGGTGATGTATTACGAAATCTACGGCGGGCTGGGCTGGGGCGATTCGCGGTGCGTCTTCACCATTCACAACAACGAATGCCAAGGGCTGTGCTGGTATGGCGACAAACTTTTGGGGATGGTCGGCATGGACGTGTCGCGGGTGTTTTCGCCGGAAAAGTTGCAGGACGACAACGCGAAGAACTGCATCAATTTAATGAAAGGCGCGATTGTCTATTCCAATTTCATCACCACCGTGTCGCCGACGTTCGGCAACGAAATGAAATCCAGCGAAGGCGGGCGCGGCTTGAACGGCTTGCTCAACCGTTTCAGCAACAAATTCGGCGGCATCATCAACGGCATCGACTACGACGTGTGGAATCCGGCGACCGACGGCAAATTGGCGGCGAATTATTCGCTCGAAAATTTTGAGCGCAAATATGAAAACAAGCGGGCGTTGCGCGAATGGTTGCATCTGTCCGACGAATGGAAACCGATTATCGCGGTGGTAACGCGGCTGACGGCGCAGAAGGGATTGGACTTGATTAAACACGCGGTGCGCTCGTCGCTCGGTATGGGCGCGCAATTTGTGTTGCTCGGCGAGTCGCCGGACGGACGGGTGAACGGAGATTTCTGGAATATGAAAAATTCGCTCGGCGGCAACTCGAACGTGCATTTGTGGATTGGCTACCACGAAGAGTTGTCCCACTTGATTTACGCCGGCGCGGACTTGTTCCTGATTCCGTCGCTGTTTGAGCCGTGCGGTTTGACGCAGTTGATTTCGTTGCGCTACGGGACGGTGCCGATGGTGCGGCGAACGGGCGGCTTGGCGGACACGGTGTTCGACCTCGACCGGTCGGGACGCGGGCTGGAGGGAAGCAACGGCTACGTTTTCGGCAACGCCAGCACGGGCGATTTGGACGAGACGATGAGTAGGGCTATACGGACGTGGTTCGACGCGCCGGAAGTGTTCACCCAATTGGCGCGCAACGGGATGTCGTTCAACTACTCGTGGGAAAATCCGGCGAAGGACTACGAAAACATCTACAACTACATTAAGGCGAAGTAAGCGAATTAAAGGGAAAAGGGAAAAGGGAAAAGGGAAAAGGGAAAAGGGAAAAGGGAAAAGGGAAAAGTTGCGCCGGAGAACTCCCTTTTCCTTCGCTCTAACCACTGGCAAAAGAGAAGCGATGAAACATTATTATGGCCACGCTCGGCACGATGAATAACGCGGTGTTGACCCATTCGGATATGGAAAAGACGCCGTTCGGTCGGAAAGTCAGAGTGTATTTTGAGCGTCCGACCGCGGGCGGTTTCGACTTTGCCGAAGGTGATTTGCCGTCGGGACAATTCCATAAAACGGGCGGTTTTACCGACGGCGAATTGTTGCAATTGCAACGCTATCTGAAAAATAATTCGCCGCTGATTTGGGAATACGCGCAGAAAGGAGGCGGATTAAAATGCCTCGCGTCTTAGCGGATTATCTCGGACCGGTCTTTTATTGGCAACAACGCTAATGGATAGTTACAAAGGTTTAACAATGATTGCGCAGATTTTGCGGATTTATCTGGAAAACTCGGCAATCGGCGGTTATTTCGATGACGAGTTTGCGGTAAGTACCCGGCGGCTTTTCGCCGGTTTTCGCGCCGGGCGTTATCAAGCGGTAATTTCGGCGCATGTCATCGCCGAATTAGAACAAGGGGCGCCCGCCAAAGTAAAAGAAAATCTGCAAACTATTGACTATGAAGAATATCCGGTGAACGATGAGATGTTAGCCCTTGCCGAAAAATATCTGGCGGAAGGTATCGTAACTTCCAAATATTACAGCGATGCTTTGCATATTGCCGCGGCAACCGTGTTAAACATTGACGTGTTAGTCAGTTGGAATTTCAAGCATATCGTCAATTTTGATAAAATTCGTCTGTTTAACGCGGTAAATTTACGAGAACACTACCGTCCCTTGGAAATTCGCACCCCACAGGAGGTAACCGGCAATGAAGAGACCTAAAAAATTTGACTGCGTTAAATTTAAGTACGAATTGCAGGATAAACTGCTCAAAGATAGCGGCGCGAAAGACCTTCGTGAATACGCGCAATACGCGAACGCTTTGGCGCAAAAATCAGCGCTTCATAGAAATAAATCGGATTAACCATTGATTTGCTCCATCGCCGCCAACAATTCGGCAATCGCGGTCGGTCGGGGGAGAAGGCGGATTTTTTTGCCTTTGACAAACAACCAGAAACCGTTGACGGCGGCGGCGAGTCCAATGTCGGCGCGCGCCGCTTCGCCCGGTCCGTTGACCTCACAGCCCATCAACGCCACCGTCAGCGGACGGCGAATTTTTGCCAACTCGCCGCGCAGTTCCCGCGCCAGCGCCGCCAAATCCGGTTGGCGCGTCCGTCCGCAAGTCGGGCAGGAAATCAATTCGGGGCGGTCGCGGCAAAGTCCCGCCGCGCGCAGAATTTTCCAGCCCGCGTCGATTTCCTCCGCCGGTTCGCCGGTGAACGACACGCGCAACGTGTCGCCGATGCCGTCGCCGAGCAACGCCCCCAACGCCACCGCGCTTTTCAACAGCGCGTCTTCCGGCAAGCCCGCTTCGGTTACGCCCAAATGCAACGGATAGTCGCACCGCGCCGCGACCGCGCGATTAACCGCGACGGTTTCCGGCACGGACGAACTTTTCAGCGACAACACGATATCGTGAAAACCGTATTCCTCAAAGCGCGTCGCGTAATGCAACGCTTCGGCGACCAACGCCTCGCTCAGCCGCGCGTCGTCCGCCGCTTTAATCGAGCCGCTGTTGACGCCGATGCGAATCGGAACTTGCCGCGCCGCCGCTTCGGACAAAACTTGCCGCAAGCCGTCCCAGTCGTCGATATTGCCCGGATTGATGCGGATTTTCGCCGCGCCGGCTTGCAACGCCGCGAGCGCCAAACGCCAGTCGAAATGAATGTCGGCGATGACGGGCAGGGGGCTTTCCTTGACGACGGCGGCGAACATCGGCGCGTCGCGCAACGCGGGCAGGGCGACGCGAATGAAATTGCCGCCGCGCTCGGCGCAAGCGCGAATTTGCGCGAGAATCCCCGCGGCGTCGCGCGCCGTGGTCATTGATTGCACGGTCAGCGGCGAATTGCCGCCAATCGGCACGCCGCCGACATTGACGGCGCGGGTTTGACGACGAGGCGGCGACGCGGACATTGAGATTCCTTTCGGGAGAGAGTTTAGAGTTTAGAGATTAGAGATTAGAGTTGGAAGTTGGAAGTTGGAAGTTGGAAGTTGGAAGTTGGAAGTTGAAAGTTGAAAGTTGAAAGTTGAAAGAATGAGCGTGGTGGCTCTATTCAATTGCCACGCCCTTTAGGGCGTGGTTAGCATATTGACGGGGTGGCGAACTTAATAAATCATTCCGACAATCGCGCCCCGCAGGGGCGGCGCGTAACAGCCCAGCGCAACGCGCTGGGTAAAAAATCGCCCATAAATTATGCGCCCTATAAGGGCAATGCAAAAAAGATTTCCACTGCCCTTGCAGGGCGCCATATTTTTTTGCCGCTCGCCAACCCAGCCCGCCGGAAAATCAAAGAGCCGATTTTCCTTTGGGCTGGGCTGTTACGCGCTGCCGCTTCGCGGCGAATAATTATTTGCCCCTACCGTTTTTTTGCGCCGTTGGCGCGGGCGGCGGAAATTTTATCATTTTCGCCGGTCGCGTGTATTTTTTACTTCAAGTTACGTCAATCGCGTCCGATAATGAGTGCCAACTTCATTAGTGGGAATTTTAGACCTGTTCGATAGCCGAGAGCGAGCAGATTTTCGGGTCTAATTTTTCGTTCCG
>JAISJR010000069.1 GCA_031261425.1 Planctomycetota bacterium | reverse complement strand
GCTGTTTGCCCCGTTAGGGGCAATCTGTCGGTAGAAACGCCGCCGCCATAAAGTCGCGTCCCGTTAGGGACGCAATGCCGGTCTAATTATCACTAACCGACATTCCGTCCCTCCGGGACTGCGTACCTACGGGACGGATTTTTTTCGGGTGGCTTTTTCTACCGACATTTCGTCCTACGGGACTGCGTCCCCTAGCGGGACGACGCTCGTTGATAATAGGATAGGTTCTTAGTGAAACCAAATACCGCGCTCCATTATATTTGCTCCGTGCCGCTTGCGGGTGACGACAACCACTCGTTTTCTTCGGCGGAAAATTTTGGTCCGGCGGCGCATTGCGCCAATAATTCCGTCAACGTGTAACGCGGGCGTTTCGGCGGCGCAATCGTTATTAGGTCGCGAGCGACGGCGATATTGACGGGCTTGCCCAGCGCCAAACACGCCGCCGTTACCATCGTCGCCGGAATTTCCAACATCGTCGCGCCGTTAATTTGTCGCAAATTGGTCGTGTACATAAAGCGAACCTCTCGGCAATGCTTGATAAATGAACCTTCTACCCCGTCAACTGTCCGTCTTGCAGGGTCAGCGCGCGCGGGGCGCGGGCGGCGACTTGTAAATCGTGCGTGACCAAAATCATCGCCGCGCGGTTTTCGCCCGCCAATTGCCAAACCAAATCCATCACCGCCACGCCGGTCGCCGGGTCGAGATTGCCGGTCGGCTCGTCGCACAACAACAACGCCGGTTCGGTGTAAAGCGCCCGCGCAATCGCGACGCGCTGTTGTTCGCCGCCCGACATTCGCGCCGGACGATGATGCATCCGTTCGGCTAAACCGACTTGCGTCAACAGTTCCATCGCCCGTTTTTTGCCGGCGTTTTGCCGCGCGAAATTGCCGGCGAGACAGACGTTTTCGAGCGCGGTGAAATCGGCGAGCAAGTGATGTTGCTGAAAAATAAAGCCAATCGCCTTGCCGCGCAACGTCGTGCGCTGATGTTCGCCGAGTTCGGTGGTTTCGTAATTTTTCAATTTAATCGAGCCGCCGGTGGGACGGTCGAGCAAGCCGAGCAAGGCGAGAAGCGTGCTTTTGCCGGTGCCGCTCCGTCCGATAATCGCCACCGTTTCGCCGGCGTTCACGGTCAAATTCACGCCGCGCAAAATGCGCAACTCGCGCTCGCCGTCGCTGAAATTTTTGGTTACGCCGCTAATCGTCAAAATGGCTTCGCTCATTAGAGTTGTTTCCCAAATAAAGTGAGCAGTGAGCAGTGGAAGAGCGAATTACAAATTAAAAATTAAAAATGGCGGAGTTTGATTTTCAAATTCGCAAGCGTTCACTGTTCACTGCCCACTGTTCACTGCCCACTGCCCACTGCCCACTGCTTACTCGCTCTTTCCCCGTTTGACGACGAATTCCTGCATCAGCGCCCGCATAATGTGCATCCGGTTTTCGGCTTGTTGAAAGACGCGCGACACGTTTTCGTCGTCGATGATTTCGTCGGTGATTTCGCGCCCGCGCTCCGCCGGCAAGCAGTGCAACACCATCGCGCCGTCCGGCGCGCGCCGCCATAAATCGCGATTGACCTGATACGCCGCGAACGCCGCGAGGCGCTTGTCTTCTTCGTTTTCCTGCCCCATGCTCACCCACACGTCGGTGTAAATCACGTCGGCGGTTTTCACCGCCTCAATCGGGTCGGCGACTTCGCGCAAATCGCCGCCGCCGGCTTCGCGGCGAATCCGCGCCAAATCGTCGCCCAATTTGTAGCCCGCCGGCGCGGCAATGGTCAGTTTCACTTCCAACTTGGCGCAAATCGCGGCGAGCGACCGCGCCACGTTGTTGCCGTCGCCGATATAAACCAAGTGCTTGCCGCGGGTGTCGCCGAGACATTCGCGCATCGTCAAAATATCCGCCATCGCCTGCGTCGGATGCGTCCAATCGGTCAGCGCGTTAATCACCGGCACGGCGCACCACCGCGCGAAGTCAACCACGTCTTGGTGGCTGAACGTCCGTATCGCCACCGCGTCAACCATTCGCCCGACGACGCGCGCCTGGTCGGGGAGCGACTCGCGCTCAAACATCGGCTTGCCCTTGAAATCAAGATACACCGCCGCGCCGCCCATCGAGGTCGCCGCCACTTCCAAACTGACGCGCGTCCGCAACGAATCTTTCGCGAAATACAACGCCAGCGTTTTGCCCGCCATGCCGGTTTCGACAACGCCGGCTTTTTTGCGGGCTTTCAGTTCCTGCGCCGTCGCGAGAATTTGCTCCAACTCGTCGCGCGTGAAATCCAAAATGTTGATAAAGTCCTTTTTCATCGGCGTGAACCTTTCAGTTTTATAAATTACGAATTAAAAATTACGAATGACGAGTATTTATCGAAAATTTCGCGAAGCGAGATAACCGCGGTTCCGCGATTTTGATAATTTATTCCGACAGCCGCCCTGCAAGGGCGAAATATATTAGCCCAGGGTAAGCGACACGCTCTATCGTCGCGCCACCCTGGGTAAAAACGGCGCCTCAGCGCCATCCGAAATTGGACGGTTCGCCGCGTTTTGGCGAACCGCTCTCGCCGCCGGAGGCGGCGATTTAGCGCGGCGTAAAGAGCAACGCCGCGTCGCTGTCGGATGGTTTTATCAATCAACCGCTACCCAGGGTGGCGGCACGGTAGAGCGTGTGCCTTACCCTGGGCTAATATGTTTCGCGCTTTCAGCGCGACTGTCGGAATAAATTTATCAAAACAATAACCAATCGCGTAACATCAATTCACTATTCGTAATTCGTAAGCGGCGGATTGTAGCCATCGCCGGCGCCGGCAAAAGTAGGCGGGGGCGAGCCGGCGATTTTTCAATTGCTAATTCCCGCGCGTCTGCCACAATCGCGAGAATTGTTTGCGACCGGCAAGGGAGGGAAAATTATGGGCGTTATCGACCCGCGCGTGACGGTGAAAACGTTGGGCGGCTGTAAGGTGTTGTCGCCGTTTTACGAACACGTGATGAAGACCAGCGCGCGCGACCGCGGTTTTTTGTGCGACAGCGAGCGCGTGCTTTACAACGTTACGACTTGTAGCGCCGAAATCACCGGCGAAGAATGCGGGCACGAATACTGCCCGGAAAAAGAGGACTTGCCGACCGATTTCAGTTTTGAGCGCGCCGGTCCGCGCGAGAAAATTTATTTTCGTCCGGCGGATGTCCGCGCCGGCATCGTTACCTGCGGCGGCTTGTGTCCGGGGCTGAACAACGTCATTTACGCGCTGACGACGGCGCTCTGGCGCAATTATCAGGTGCGGGAAATTTTCGGCTTTCGCTTCGGCTACGCCGGACTCGTCGCCGACTCCGGCTACGCGCCCGTCAGATTAGACCCCGACGTGGTGGACGGCTGGACCGGACTCGGCGGCACGAAACTCGGCTCGTCGCGCGGCAATCAAGACCCGAAGCGGATGGTTGACTTTCTCGAAAAAAACGAAATCAACATTTTGTTCGCGGTCGGCGGTGACGGCACGATGCGCGGGGCGCTCGACATCGCCGAAGAAATCGACCGGCGCGACGCCAAAATTTCGCTGATTGGCATCCCGAAAACGATTGACAACGACATCGTGTTTTTGGACACCACTTTCGGCTATCGCACCGCCGTCGAAGTCGCGGCGAAGGTGATTGAATCGGCGCACGTCGAATCGAAAGGCGCGCCGAACTGCGTCGGCTTGGTCAAATTGATGGGGCGCGATTCCGGCTTTATCGCCTGCGCGGCGTCGCTCGCGACCGGCTATCCCAACTACGTGCTGATTCCCGAACAGCCGGTCAATTTGGATAAATTTTTGGCGTCGCTGAAACGCCGCTTGTTTAAGCGCCAGCACGCGGTCGTCGTCGTCGCGGAAGGCGTGGGGCAGGAGTCGATGCAAGCGGAAAACGCGCCGAAAGACGCCTCCGGCAACGTGGTCTATGGCGACATCGGCTTGTTCCTGAAAAACGCGATTGCCCAGCGGTTTAATGAGGAAAAATTTGAACATTCGATTAAGTATATCGACCCCAGTTACACCATTCGCAGCGTGCCGGCGAACGCGGACGACGCGGTGTATTGTTTGCATTTGGGGCAGGACGCGGTGCACGCGGCGATGGCGGGCAAGACGGAAATTCTGCTCGGCTCGGTCAACGGCAAAATGGTGCATCTGCCGATTGGTCTAATCGTCAACAAGCGGAAAAAAGTCGATTTGTTCTCGCCGCTCTGGCGCATGGTAACGCAAATGACCGAACAACTCGACATCTTCGCCGACAACGCGCCGGAGGATTAGAGCGAAACTTGCTTAAAGGGAATGGCAATGGCGCTTATTTATAAGCGAAGGGAAGAGGGAAAAGGGAAGAGAAGTAGGGAAAGGATTTTATTTGGTAAAACTTTTCCCTTTTCCCTTTTCCCTTTAAATCAGCGCTTCGATTTTCAAGCCACCCGCCGCCGCCAATTTTTCGCGGCAGGACAGCGCCGCTACCGGCGCGGCGTCGAGATACGGCGCGAGGTGTTTTGCCGCCGCGCGGCGCACGCCGTCCGCCGTCAGATTTAACAACCGCGTCCGCGCCAATTGCCGCTCGTCCGGCGTGCTTCCGCTTAATTCCCGCGCCAGCGCCCCGCCGACGACGTAACCCGGACGGAGCGGCTGGTCGGAATTTTTGACCGCGCCGATGATTGCCTGCGGCAACGCCGCCGCCGATAAATCCATTTCATTCAGCACGTAATTCGCCACGCCGCGATAAGTCGCCAGCGTTTCGCCGACGCACGGGTCGCGATAACTGCGGAGCGCGTAATAGCCGAGTAGCGGCGCGAACTGCGCCCCGCAACCATACGCCCCGCGCTTGGCGCGCACCTCTTCCCACAGATAGCCGTAAGAAAGATTGGTCGCCAGCATCCGCAACGCCGCCGCGTCCTCGTCGTTGTTCGCCACCGTCGGCATCGCCGTCGCCACAAACGCCACCTCGCACGGCAATTCGACGCCCGCGAATTTTTCGCCGCCGGCAAACGGCGTCTCGCGCCACTGTCCGCCGACCACCGGCGCGTCGCCGAGTTGCGCGACTTTTTCGGCGAACCAGTCGCGAAGCAACGCCGTTTGCTCGCCCGCGACGCTCGCCGTCAGCCGCGCCCCGCGCGTGATTTTGTTTTGCAATCGCGTCATTATCGGCGCGATTTTCTCGGGCGCAAAATTTTCCGCCAAATCGGCGATGAGGCGCAAGTAACTAATGCCGCGCGTTTGTTCCGACCAATACGCCGCCGCCGACACCGACCGCGCCGCGTAACCCATCGCGAACAAATGCCCCGACTCGACGACGGCGTCCCGCGCGTTCAGCCATTCCTGTTGCAAAATGTCGCGCCAGCGTCCGGCGTCGGCGAGGTCTAATTTGAACCAGCGTTTGTCAACGACGGCGAGCGCGGCGGCGAGATGGCGATTGAGCGCTTTGACCGACAAATGCAGGCGCGGCGCGGCGTTTTGCGCATCGTCCACGCGACCGGAAATTTCGACGCTCGCCCCGACGCCGCCGCAACAAGCCGCTTCCTCGCCGGACAGCGCCGCGTGGTCAAGTCCGTCCGCGCCCATTTTCGTCAGCGCCAGCGCATACACCGGCAGATAGCGCAATTCCTCGCCGTCGAGGTCGTTTAAGTCAATCGACAGCGACAAATAATTGACGCCGTTGGTGAAAATATCGTTGCGCAAAAAGCCGCGTCCGATTTCTTCGCGCGTCGTCGGAAATTCCAACGGTTGCGGATTGACGTCGGCGAGCGACAGGCGCGGCAGAGTGGCGAGCGCTTGCGGCGAATTGGGCGCGGATTGCAAACGGTCGATTTTTTGCACGGCGGCGCTAATTTTTTCGCGCTCGTCCGCCGTCAATCCGGCGGCGCGGCGCGTCATCGCGGCGCGAAATTCGGCGTCGCGCTCGGCGTTGTAATTCGCGTCCGGCTCGGCGACGAGACGCAAGCGGTGCGGATTGTCGAGCAACGCTTCTTGAATAATTCGCTCAAACCAACGCGGTTCGGTTGCATAGCGTTGATGCAACTCGGCGAGTTGGTCGCGCAACCGCAAATTCGCCGTCGGCGCGTCGCCGTAGAGCCACGCTTGATACACGAGTTCCATCAGGCGGAGCGGATACGCCGATTTGATTTCGAGCGCCGCCATTTCGTATTGCAAAAACGCCGCCGCGATTTGCTCGCGGTCAAGCCCGCGTTCGACTTCGGCGCGGAGCGTGGCGAGAATTAAATTTTCCACCGCGCCGGCGCGGTCGGACGGGACGCCTTTTAAGCCGACGGAAAAATAGGTGTCGCGCTGGTGCGGCGCGAAACCGGAGGAAGTCAATTCGCCGCCGAGATGCGAGTCGATTAACGCGCGGCGAAGCGGCGAGCCGGAATGTCCGAGCAGATATTCGTCGAGGATATTCAGCGTCAGCGCGCGCGGCGCGTCGGTGAGCAAGCCGGTCGCCCACGTCAGCGTAACCGCGCCGCCGGCGTCGGCGGGCGCCGCCGGATATTTGACGGTCGCGCGGCGCGGCGCGTCCCATTTTTGCAACGGCGCAATCGTCGCGCCAACGTCGAGGCGGTCATACGGCGCCAAATACTCTTCGTCGAGAAAACGCAAATGCTCGGCGGTCGGAATGTCGCCGTAGAGAAAAATCCGCGCGTTGGACGGGTGATAATAGCGGGCGTGAAAGGCGCGAAATTGCTCGTAAGTGAGTTGCGGAATGTGGCGCGGGTCGCCGCCGTAGTCGCGACCGTAGGCGTTGTCAAACAATCGCGCCGCTTCTTCGCGGGCGATGACGCCGTCCATATCGGCGTAGGCGCCTTTCATTTCGTTATAGACCACGCCCTTGACGGTCAGGTCGCCGCCGGCGGTCCATTCGTAGTGGTAGCCCTCCTGGGCAAAATGTTCCGGCGTCAGGCGCGGGTGAAAAACGGCGTCGGCATAGACGCGCGCGAGATTGAAAAAGTCGCGGTGATTCAGCGACGCGCACGGATAAACCGTTTTGTCGGGATAGGTCATCGCGTTGAGAAAGGTCGCGAGCGAGGTCTTCAATAATTCCACGAACGGGTCTTTGACCGGAAATTTTTCCGAGCCGCAGAGGACGGTGTGTTCGAGAATATGCGGCAGACCGGTGTCGTCGGGCGGCGGCGTGGCGAAAGCGACGGCGAACAGATTTTCGGCGTCGGCGGCGTGGAGGTGCAACAACCGCGCGCCGGATTTTTCGTGAAGGCACTCGACCGCGACGGCGCGCTCGTCCAACGCCGGTGAAATTTGTTTGATAACGAAGCCGTGCAAACGGTCGCCGGCGGCAAACGGGATTTTGGGGGAGGGCATAAGTTCTCCGGTTAAATGGCGGCGGTATAAAGCGGGTTACAAAACCTGATTCCTAATTTTTTCTCTCGACGGAAGACACACGGATACACGCCGGTTGAAATGCTCTATTCAATTGCCACGCGCTTTAGCGCGTGGTTAGCGTCCTCTCTAAAATGGGTTTTAACCCAAACCATCATTCGACTAAAGCCGGTGGAATTAAACCACATTTTTTTTATTTTGGGCTAAAGCCCTTTTCTTTTTTCCACGCTCACCACGCCTTAAAAGGCGTGGCAATTGAATAGAGACGCCGCTGAATAGAGACGCCGCAAAAAAAATCTCCTTGCGGCGCTGGGAAACGTTATCCGCGCCGGTTGAACAGTAGGCGCAATTTTTGCCGGGTATAGAAATCGAATTGGCGGTCGGAACTGATGAGCGTCATTCGCTCGGCGATGGCTTGCGCGATGATGATGTGGTCGTTCGGGTCTTTGTGGTCGGGGTTAGTGGTAAGATTCGCGTAAGCCCGTAAATGCTCGCGATTGACCGGCAATAATTTGAATCCCGCCGTCTCACACGCCAGAATAATGTCTTCCGGCTTTTCTCCGTAAGATTCAACCTTACCGATTTTCTGCAAATGAATAATCTCCTGCACCGAGACGGTGCTGATATACCGCTCAACGGTATAGTCGGAAAATAATTTGGATACGGCGCGGTCTAATTCCGATTGGTCGAAAAGGACATAGACCGCGATATGCGCGTCCAATAAGCATCGTTCGGTTTTCATTTTAGCACCGCCCGCATATCAACAATTTCGCCAATCGACCGATGGTCGCGTAACCATTCGCCGGTTTTTGATAATTTCTTGGGCTCAGGATAAGTAAATTCCGTCCAGACGCCGTTTTCGATGAGGAACGCTTTCGGCGCCCTTTTCGCGCGTTTTTTCGGCGCGGGCTTTTCAATTGCTTCGTTTTTCATGGTCATTCTCCGGTTGGATTTTCGGTGCATTGTATTCGCGACGAAATTAAAATAAATTCGCCGCCGCAAAAAAAATTCCCCACGCCGGACGGCGCGGGGAAAGCGTTATCCGCGCCGGTTGAACAGTAGGCGTAATTTTTGTCGGGTGTAGAAATCGAATTGGCGGTCGGAACTGATAAGCGTCATTCGCTCGGCGATGGCTTGCGCGATGATGATGTGGTCGTTCGGGTCTTTGTGGTCGGGATGGGTAGTCAGATTCGCGTAAGCCCGCAAATGTTCGCGATTGACCGGTAAAAAATGGAATCCCGCCGTTTCGCACGCAAAAATAACGTCTTCCGGTTTTTCTCCATAAGGTTTAATTTTACCGATTTTCTGCAAATGAATAATTTCCTGCACTGAAACAGTGCTGATATACCGCTCCGTGATATGGTCGGAAAATATCTTGCTTACGGCACGGTCTAATTCCGGCGAATTAGACAGCATATAAACCGCGATGTGCGCGTCCAACAAATAGCGTTCGATTTTCATTTCAGCACCGCCCGCATATCAACGATTTGGAAAAGCGGCTTATGGTCGCGCAACCACTTGTCGGCTTTCGATAATTTTTGTTTTTTGGGCGCGGTACAGATAAATTCCGTCCACACGCCGTTTTCGATGAGGAACGCTTTCGGCGCTCTTTTCGCGCGTTTTTTCGGCGCGGGCTTTTCAATTGGTTGGTTTTTCATGGTCATTCTCCGGTTGGATTTTCGGCGTATTGTATTCACGACGAAATTGATTGCCAAGAATTTATCGGCGGCGCACGGCGTTAGAATAGAGCCGCCAAGAAAAAATCCCCGCACCGGACGGCGCGGGGAAAGTTCAAGACGCGAAAATCATGCGTGCGGCAAAGTTGCCGAATCGCCGGAACCGGCGGGGGACGGTTTTTCCGGCGGGTCTTTGTAGCGCGGGTCATTGCCGTAAAAATAGGTGGCAATAATCGGCACTAATGAAAGAACGCAAACGACGAGTCCAAACACCAAAAAACCCGTCCATTCTAAATGTATGGTTACCGTGTCCATTTTTATTCCTCCCTTTGCAAATTATTTTACATCGAATAATCATTTCGCAAAACAAAAAAATCCCCGCACCTTTCGGCGCGGGGAAAGTTCGGTTTCAGAACCAAAGGGCGGACATTGCTGTCCGCCCCCGTTTAACCAATCGCGATTTTAACCCCATTCCATTCGCTTGGCTTAGTTATTCGCGTACGTATTAGCGTATGTACCGAATCCCGTTAACCCAATCCCCTGTTCATCGGCAGTCGCTTTTGTCGGCCACCGGCGAACTTGATTGCTGCCATAGAGGACGGTCGTGCCGTCGGCGTAGTGCGGCGCCGCACTCGCCTGATTAGTCGCGTTACCGGCGTCAACGGTAGCGTTAACATCCGCCGCCACAACTCTATTCGACGGCATATTTGCCACATTCACGTCGGATGCCCAATCGTAACTAATACGACCAACATTAAGAGTGCCGACAGAGACCTGGGTGGCGTCTTGGTCAACCGGGCAATGGAAAATTTGCGGCGGCACATCAATACCGTTGAATACTTTATAAACTTCCGCCATATTCGCAAACGTTAACGACGAGCCCGGCATCAATTGCGTGGTATAAGCCGCGACCGTCAGCCCGATTTGGTGCAGGTTGTTCGTGCAACCGGTCAATTGCGCCGTGCGCCGCGCGCGCATCAACGGACCCGACAGCAACGCCGCCAAAATCCCGATAATCGCCACGACAATCAACATCTCAATCAGCGTGAAACCGCTTTTCTTTTGCGTCTTCATAGTTTTTCTCCGGTAAAATGGCATCTTTTAATTCCCCTCTATGGAGGGGTGGCAATTGGCGGCTCTACCGCCAATTGACGGGGTGGTTGCTCGCTTGTCCCAGATTCCGTAGCGCCGATTCCGGGACATAACGGCAACCACCCCGTCAGGCGAGATAGAGCGTTTCGCCTGCCACCCCTCCGTAGAGGGGAATACACAAAGTGCCGATTAACTTTTCCGCGCGGCACCATTGCCGGCACGGATTTTCATAACCAACCACTGCGATTTTTCGCCGCGAGAAACGACATCATTAAAATATAATAACGCTCTCTTCGCCGTTCATCTCTGCCGAAAATTCGCGTCAGGCGCGAGTGCCGCAGACATATCACAAATCCCACGCCCCCAACCACTCCCCGACGGTTTTCAATTCACAATTAACAATTTACAATTGTGGAGTTTGATTTTCAAATTCGCTTCGCGCGATTTTGATAATTACTCCGACAGCAATTGTTAATGGTTAATTCTCAATTGTTAATTGCTCTCACGCCGCCGTTGCCGCCACATTTGTCGGGCTACCCTCCTTTCCGCAAAATTGCCAAAATTGCCACAAAAAAACGCCGGTGAATCCCGCAGGATTCGCCGACGTTAAAATAGAGCCGTCAAATTTTTGTCCGTAATTTTGTCCGTCGCGCCGTCTTGCGCCGCAACCGCCGTCGCGCCGAAAAACCGCACACTCTCTACGGAAGAGTTACCCCCCCCCCCCCGTAAGTTGTTGTTTAGGATATTACGCGAATTAAACATTGTTTTCCTTTTTTTTCTGCTCGACTTATTCGCCGGTGTTTTCGGGTTGTTTTCTCGTGGCGATATTGACGAATATCGAAAACGCCAAGGCGCAAATACCAAAAATAAACAGCACTATTCCATAGCCGTTGTCCATCATTTCCCCTACCCGAAAAATACCACCGCCTTGTCACTGACATTTCCGAAAAAAAATCATTGGAGTTAGACGCCGCCATTGCCAGCGTCATCGCGATTGGCGGCATTTTTCCGAAACGCCTGCCGGCTACCGGACCAAGCCATATAAATCGTCGCGCCCACAATCATAAATATCGACACAATCCAAGTAAGAGTGTGATTGTCCATTTTTATCCCCCCATCGAATAAATCATCGAATAAATCGCCACGCCGCCCACACTCCCCAAACCGCCACCAAGGCGCCAATCAGTTCACCGTTAAACACGCCCACCGCAAAACCGCCGACGCTTATTTTTTCCAACCACCCGTTGGCGAATTTACGTTGCTCCGGCGACAACGCGGCAATCCAAGCGTCAAACCAATTTAGCAGATAGCGAAGAGTTTTCATTGCGCCGCGCTTCGAGCGACCGTTGGCTAAGCAAAAACATAGAAGAGAAAACGGCGAGAATTGTATTCTTCCCGCGCGTTTTACAATCAACTTTTTTGGCAAAAAGATATTTTTT
This sequence comes from Planctomycetota bacterium, assembly GCA_031261425.1. GTDB lineage: Bacteria > Planctomycetota > SZUA-567 > SZUA-567 > SZUA-567 > MS499-59. The sequence goes on along the minus strand of JAISJR010000069.1, from coordinate 33,485 downwards.
TTGATTTTTTTTGTTGACGGAAAATATCGCTAAAAGTTAGCGCTCCGCGGTAATCGCCATATTTTCCACCAACAGCACCGGCGCGAAATAATAATCGGCGGCGGCGAGATTTTTGGGGTCGGCGATACTTTGCAATTCGACGGCGGAGCGCGGCGGCGCTTGCAGGTCGCGCAGTTGCGCCGCGCCGTTCATCACCGCGCCGGAGTAACCGGCGTTGCCGCTCCGCAAATCGCGATTGACAAACGGCAGAAAACTCAACTTCGCCGACAGTCGCGCCGTCGGCAAAATCACCGGCGGAAAACGCTTATCCAACACTTCCGTTCCGTATTGCTCGGCGCTCCGCCGCGCGCGCGAGAGATTGGCTTCGCGCTTCGCCGTGTCGGCTCGCCATTTTTTCACCGCGGCAATCAGCGCGTCCGCGTCGGACGGCGACAACGCCAACAACGCCCCGCGCAAGCCGCCGCTCGCCGTAACCGCGTTTTTCCGCCAAATGAAAACCCGCGCCGGCGCGTTCGCGCTTAACGCCTGCGGCGTGAACGGTCCGCCCAAAACGTTTATCCGGTTAATCAGCGCCGGCAACGTCCGCGCCGTGCTGTTGACGCTGTAACGCGACCGCGTCGTTTTTTCGACCAGCGTATCGACGAACGGCGCGAACACCGTCTCGGCAAGAATCGCCGGCAATTCGCTCGGCGAACAGTCGGGCAACACGACCGCGTCGTCCGCGCTCGACTCCGGCGGCGTTCCGCGCGTCAAATTTATCACCTGTATCGACGTTATCGGCAACGAGAGCGTCAGCAATTCGTCGCCGTCAAGATAAATCCAGCGCGGGTCGAACGACGCCGGATTGTCGGCGCGAAGCGGCGGCAATTTCGCCCCCGCGCGCAATTGCGCCAACGACGTGGCGGCGACGCTACCGTGAATCAAATTGGCGATGAAGCCGAGGACGATTAACACGACCGCCGCCGCGCCGATTTTCATCCAACGCGCGACGCGGCGCGATTGGGCTTCGCGTTTTTCCCGCGTTATCAAGTCCTCGGCGCGTCCGGCGCCGTTTTCGTTCAGTCCTTGGGCGCGATTATCGGCTTGTTTGATGACCTCGCTCAACGCCGCGCCGACCTTGCGCCGCAACTTAAAGTGATATTGGCAGTGCGGACAAATCAGCACTCGCCGCGGGATTTTTTGTTTGCACCCCGGACAAAATTTCGTTATTTCGACGTGCGCGCTCGCCGCCGGCGCCGCGGCGGCGAGAAGCCGCGTGTCGTTTTCCCGGTTTTTCACGGCGGCGACCATTCGCGTAATCTGCGCCTCGGCGGACGTTTGGACGGGCGTCACAGACGCAGGTGCCGCAGGCACGGGCGCCGCAGGCACGGGCGCCGCAGGCGACGACGCGGCGACGGTTAAGACCGTCTGACAGGCGGGGCAACGAATTTTTTTGCCGGACAATTCGTCTTTGACATTCATCGCTCTGCCGCAGGCGTTGCAAGTTATTTTGATAGACATAAAGCCCCTTTGAAACAATTAACAATTAAATCCGCTTAATTCCCCTCTGCGGAGGGGTGGCATCGCGACGGCGGTATCGTCGCGATGACGGGGTGGTGATTTTTAACAAATCATTCCGCCAGTCGCCGCGAAGCGGCAAAGCGTAACAGCCCAGCCCAAAGGAAAATCGGCTCTATGATTTTCCGGCGGGCTAGGTTGGCGTTGCCGGAAAATCCACCCTGTAAGGGCAGTGGAAATTTTTGCCTTGCCCTTACAGGGCGCGTGTTTTTTATGGACAACTTTTTACCCAGCGCGTTGCGCTGGGCTGTTACGCACCGCCCCTGCGGGGCGAGCCGGTAATTAGCACGGTTTTACGGTTGACCGCGTAACACGGATTAAGAATTTCGCGGAGCGATTTTTAATCGTCAAACTCCACAATTTTTAATTTCTAATTTTTAATTTTTAATTAAATTGAATATCGCCTCCACCACTTCTTCGACCGTAATCGCGTCCAACGCTTGCCGCGCGGCGCGTTGAATTACCGGCGAGCGTAAGTCCGGCGTCGCCAAGCCGCCTTTGCCGATGAGTTGAACTTTTCCGCCGAGCGGACGGGTGCGCGACGGTTCGGTAATGCCGAAAATCACGAACGCCGGCACGTCCAACGCCGCCGCCGCGTGCGCCGCGCCGGAGTCGCCGCCGAGAAAAAATTTCGCGCTCCGCAACACGCCGAATAAACCGCCCAACGTCAACTCGCCCGCCGCGTTGCTCACGCCCGCGCCGGCGACCGCGTTAATCATCTCGCGCTGTCCCGCCGTGCCGGTGAACAGCGCGGGGATTTGCCGCTCGGCGTAAAGACGCGCCGCCACCGCCGCGTAACGCTCAATCGCCCAATCCTTCACCGCGCCGAACGCGCTACACGGCGCGATGACCGCGTAGTCGCCGGCGGTTAAATTTTTCGCCGCTAAAAACTTTGCCGCTTCGCTCGCCGCCGCGTCATCGACGGTCAGGCGCGGCGCGTTTTCCCGCGCGCCGCCGATTTTTTTCAGCAAGGCAAAATAATAGTCGGCTTGATGTGCCGCCAAAATTTCCGGCGTCGGTTTAATCGCGTCGGTCAAGAGAAAACCGCGCGCGTCGCGGGCGTAACCGACGCGCCGTTTCGTGCCGGTCAAAAATAGCCACGCGGCGGTGGCGAAACTGTTGGTCAATAAAACGCCGAGGTCGATTGACCGCGAACGGAGCGTCAGCGCGTTTTTCAAAAGCGCCGCGCCGCGCGGCACGGCTAAAAATTCATCCGCCGCGCCGGTAAAAACGGCGCGGAGATTCTCCCGCGCGGCGGCGACGATACTCGCGTCGGGATAAGCCGCCCGCAACGCGGCAAACACCGGCAACGCCATTATCGCGTCGCCTAACCAGTTCGGCGCGCGCACGATTATTTGCATTGATTTTTTCCTCGTTTTTTTTGTCGATTTTTTTGTATCGCACGGAGGCGCGGCGGACACGTCAATTGAGAAATGCTCTATTCAATTGCCACGCGCTTTAGCGCGTGGATAGCGTTCTCCCTAAAATGGGCTTTAGCCCAAATTCTTTTATTCGGCTAAAGCCGATGGAACAAGACAACATTTATTTTGGGCTAAAGCCCGTTCATTTTTTTTCGCCATTTTACCCGCCGTTAAAACGGCGGGCTATTGAGTTTTGTCGCGGCTTCGCCGCATTTCAATCGACGGCAATAAATTGCCGCCGAAAACTGCTCACTGCCCACTGCCCACTGCTTCTTCTTCGACCGTCGCGCCGGCGATGACGCCGTGATAAAATTCTTCGCCGCCGAGCGCCAACGACCACGGATAAATCGCGCCCCGCGCGTTGAAATAACTTAAATTCCGCAACTGCAACGCCGCGGTCAACCGGTCGATTTGCTCCCGCCACAACTCCAAGTCAAGCCCGCGAATTTGCCGCCAAATTTCGGCGGCTTCGTTTTTCCGTCCGGCTTGTCCGCAATTTTTCCGTCGCGCTTCCCACTCGTCGCGCCGCGCATAGACCGCCGGAAATAATTTTCGCCACGTCGCCGCCCGCGTCGTTTTCTCGCGCAATTGCGCCAGCATTTGCTCCGCCGCTTGTTGCTTGGCGCGAATGGCTTCGACCAATTCTCCCGCCGTAAATTCGCGGTCGCCGAAAACGCCGCGCCAATAAACCGGCGGGCGCAAACGGGTTTTCGCTGTTGCCATCCGGTCGAAAAAATTGAATTTCACGCGCCAGACCGGCGGCAAGTCCGGCGGCAACCACGCCGCGAGTTTTTTCTGCAACGAGTATGCCGCCGGCATATACAGCGACCCCTGTTCCGGCAACGCCAACGCCGCGCCGGTCAACCGCGCTTGCAAAACCAATAAAATGGCTTTGGCGGCGAGCGCGACCACGCCGTCGCGCCGCAACGCCGCCACCGGCAAAGCGTCGCCGGTTTTCCAACTTCGCGTCGCGGCGCATAATTCGCCGTCCGCAAAAAAAAGCGGCTCGCGCCAACAATTTTCGCCGTCGTGGAAAATCGCGAAAAACGGCAGTTCGCCGCGCCGGACGTTCAGCGGACGCATTTCCGTCCCGACCGCTTCGTTATACAACCGCGCTAGCGGCGCGTAATCGCGCAAAAACCACGTCAGCGTTTGCCGGTTCGCGCCGTCGTCCGTCAGCGCGAATAATTGCGAGGTCAGCCCGAATTGCGCCGCGCCGCCCAAATCGCGCCGCAACCACTGCCGATAAAATTCGCTCAGCCGCTCGCCGCCGCCGTTTTCAATAAAAAATTCTTCGCGCCGATGCCAATTTTCAATCCGCGCTCGCGCCGCCGGTTCGACAAAAATTTCGCCTAAATTTTCCCGCGCCCGCGTCAGCAGTTGTCGCGCGAACGGCGCGACGGACGCGACGGTTAAATCGCCGAGAAGTTTATGCCGGTTTTTATCGCCCGCCAAATAACTCGCGCCGACGAGTTGCCAATTGTCGGACCCGCTGTAACGGGCATACAATTCGTCGAGCGACAAGTCCAACCGCTTCGCCAAATTCACCGACGCCAAGCCGGTGAACGGCTCAAACTGCCGCGCGTCCAACGGCAGGCGTCCGAGAAAATCGAAAGCGAACAACGTCGCGCCCCAGTCGGACGCGCCGCCGCGATAATAACTTTCCGGCGCGAGTTCGACGCCGCCACCGCCGTGCCGCGAATAGGCGATGTCGATGTCTTCGACGTAATGCGTTCCGGCGTAACCGCGGGCGGTCAGCGCCGCCAATTTCGGCGCGACATCCCACAGCGGCGAACAATTCTGGTCGATGGAAATGAAGCGCATTTTTCACCGGAAGAATTTGGGATTGTTGCCGGCGATGACGATGACGGCTTCGCCCCGGACTTCGCGGTCGGCGAAGGACGCCGCGCAGTCGCGCAAATAACCGCGCTCCACCCGCTCGTGAATTTTGGTGAGTTCCAAACACACGGCGGCGCGGCGGTCTTCCCACACGGCGGCGGCGTCGGCGAGCGTTTTGCCGAGGCGCGTCGGCGCTTCGTAAATGACCGCCGTGTGCGGCGAATTTTTTTCGGCGAGAAAAAAATTTTGCCGCTTGCCGGATTTCGGCGGCAAAAAGCCGTGAAAAGTGAAACTCGCCGTCGGCATCCCCGACGCCATTAACGCCGTCTCCACCGCGCACGGACCGGGAACGACGTTGACCGGCAAATTTTCGTTCAACGCCGCGTTGATGACGCGATAGCCCGGGTCGCTAATCGCCGGACAGCCGCCGTCCGAGCATAAGCCGACGTTTTTACCGTCGCGCAACAATTGCAAAACGCGCTCGCCGGCGCGCAATTCGTTGTGTTCCTGATAGGAAAAAAAGAGCGGCGGCAACGGAATTTCATAGCGCTCAAAAATCCGCCGCGTTACGCGCGTGTCCTCGCACGCCAACCCGTCGATTTCCCGCAACACGCGCAAGGCGCGCAACGAAACGTCTTCCAAATTGCCGAGCGGCGTGGCGATGACGTAGAGCATTTTTTTCAGAGTTTACGAGTTGAGAGTTCAGAGTTCAGAGTTCAGAGTTTAGAGTTTAGAGTTGAGCAGAGGTTGCGCTTCGCGCATTATTAAAAAAACAACTCCACTGCTAAACTCTCAACTCTAAACTCTAAACTCTTGTTATTGCCAGCCGCGCCGGAAATTACCGGCGTGCGTTCCGGCGAGCGTTTCGCCGTTTTTTATGCGTTGCCAGAGAATTTTCGCCGCCGCCGCGTCGTAGCGCCGATAGGTGAAATCGACCCGCGCTTTTTGCAAGCCGTAATCGCGCAACTGCGGCAAAAATTCGCTCAACGAAAACGGCGCGTCGTTAATGACCGTCGAACGGCAATGCTCGGTCAACAACGTAAAATTTTGTCCGCCGCGCGCCGCCGCTATTGATTGCGGTTCGCCGCCGCACGGACATTTTTGCCACGCCGCCCGTGCGCACGGCTCGGCGATAAACAGCGGCGAATCCTGATAAACGATAACTTGCAGAGCGTCGCCCGCGCTTTTGAGCAAGGCGCGTAAATTTTCCGCGTCGTCTTCCGGCGAAGCGGTGAAACGGCTGACGCCTTGCCCGCGTAAAAATTCCAATGCGGCGGAATTCGCCGCATACAGCGACCAATCGGCGGCAATATCCGCGCCGTTTAATAACGGCAGTTGCCCCAATTGCGCCGCAAGAAATTTTTGCCAACCGGCGGCGCGGAGAATTTTTATCCGCCGCGCGACTTCCTCGACTTCGTCGCCGTTCAACGCCGCCGCGCGGGTAATCAACGGCAACGCGACGCGGATTTTTTCGGCGGGAAAATGTTCGGCTTGCAGATACGTCAATAATTCCGGCAACGGCGCGGCGTCGAGGTCGATAATCACCTCGTCGCCGTCGTCGGGGCGGAAGTCCGCGAGCGTGGATAGTTTGTCGGTTTTTAGCGACCAGAACATTTTTGTCATAGAGAGGGAAAAGGTAAAAGGGAAGAGGGAAAAGAAAGATTGGGGAAGCGGGGTTCCTAATTTTCTCTCTTTTCTCTCTTCCCTTTTCCCTTTTCCCTTTCCCCTTTTCCCTATTCCCTTTTCCCTCTTCCCTACGCTCTTCTCTTCACGCCGACAGGAACGACCGCAACAACCGGCTGACTTCTTCGGTCTGAATGAGGAACGCATCGTGTCCGTAGTCGGACGGGACTTCGATATAAGTAACCGGCAATTTATTTTGATTTATCGCCATCGCGAGTTCGCGGCATTGGCGCGGCGGATAGAGCCAGTCCGAGGTGAAACTCACGACCATCACCTGACTTTTGACCCGCGCGCACGCTTGCACCAACGAGCCGCCGCCCCAATGCGCCGCCGCGTCGTAATAGTCCATCGCTCGCGTGATATACATATAACTGTTCGCGTCGAAGCGCTGGACGAATTTTCGCCCCTGATAATCAAGGTAACTCTCGACTTGAAATTCCACGTCGAAGCCCGGATGCCAGTGGTCTTGCCGCCGCCGCCCGAATTTTTTGTGCATTGATTCTTCCGAAAGATAGGTGATGTGCGCCAACATTCGCGCCGCCGCCAAACCGGCGCGCGGCGGCTCGCCGTCGTAATAATCGCCGCCGTTGAAATGCGGGTCGTTGGTAATCGCGTAACGCCCGACCGCGTTGAACGCCAAGCCCTGCGCCGACAACCGCGCCGCCGCCGCGAGCACAATGCTTTTATTCACGAGGTCGGGATAGGCGAGCGCCCATTCGAGCGCCTGTTGCCCGCCGAGCGAACCGCCGACGACGGCGTGCAATTTTTTGATGCCGAGATGGTCAATCAATTTTTTTTGCAACTTGACCCAGCCATGCACCGTAACCACCGGAAAACGCAGTCCGTAGGGTTTGCCGGTCGCGGGATTAGCGTCCGCCGGACCGGTGGTGCCGTAACACGACCCCAGCACGTTGCTACAAATGACGCGATAGACGTCGGTGTCAATCGCCTTGCCCGGTCCGACGACGTTGTCCCACCAGCCCGCTTTTTCGCGCCGCCACGCGCGTCCGTCGCGTTTCCAGTTTTTGTCCCAGCCGGCGACGTGCGCGTCGCCGGTCATCGCGTGGCAAATGAGAATCACCTTCTCGGCGTCGCGCGGACCGTAGTCCTCGTATTCGACGGCGACGGGCGCGATGGTCTCGCCGGACAACAACGCAAACGGCGCGCGTTCGTCGGCGAGCGTAACGCGACGCGCTTCGGTGTAACCGAGTGAACCGGCGGGAAGTTTTTTCTTCATCTCATTTCGCCGCGAGTTCGGCGTCTTTCTGTTTTTGCTTTTGCGCTTCGAGTTCGGCGGCGCGATGCTCCAAATAAAAATCCTCGGCGGTGGGCTCGGTGCGGCGGAATTTGGGCCACCGCGTTTGTTCTTTTTGCCACCAGCCGGACACGGTGGGTTTCAAGTCAACGCGTTGTTGCTTGTCGTTTGCCCACCACGTTTCGATATTGCGTCCGGTCGGACCGCCGTCGGTCAGTTCCTTGCCGTCGGTAATTTGATACGGTCCGCACCCCCCTGCCGCCGCCGTCAGCAACAACGCGGCGATGCCCAAATTTTTCATACAACGCTCCTTCCGGTCAGAAATCACACTTTCCGTTATCGGCAAATTCGCGGCGAAACTGCAAGCGGGGTCGGCGTTGTGCGGCGGGAGTTGGGCGCGGCGGGGGATAAATCGCCGCCGCGTCTTGCGCCAAGCGCCGCCGCGCTTCATAATCGGCGGCATTTGTCCCTTATCCCGAACGCCGCCCTTCTCCCCTTGCGAGGACCTCATCGTGAGCAACGCCAACAAACTCTTGGTCGTCGAAAGTCCGGCGAAAGCCAAGACGATTCACAAATTTCTCGGTCCGAGTTTTATCATCAAAGCGTCGATGGGACACGTCCGCGACATCCCGCACCGCGCCGCCGGCACCAAATTCGGCATCGACCTCGAACACGACTACAAGCCCGTTTATGAGCCGCTCGACACGCGCAAAAAAGTTCTGTCCGAACTCAAAGACGCCGCCAAAAAAGTCGATGAGATTTATCTCGCGCCCGACCCGGACCGCGAAGGCGAAGCCATCGCCTGGCATTTGCAAGAGGCGCTCAAACTGCCGCCGGACAAGACCTATCGCGTAACTTTCAATTCCATCACCCGCGCCGCCGTCCAGAACGCCATTAAAAATCCGGGCAAAATCAATATGGATTTGGTTGACGCCCAGCAGGGACGCCGCGTGCTCGACCGGCTCGTCGGTTTTTCGCTGTCGCCGTTTTTGTGGAAAAAAATCACCAAAGGACTTTCCGCCGGTCGCGTCCAATCCGTCGCCGCCCGCCTCATCGTCGAGCGCGAGCGCGAAATCTCCGCCTTTAAGCCGGAAGAATTTTGGCGCCTCACCGCCGAACTCTCCACGCAAAACGACGAGCGGTTTTTCGCGCAACTCGTCAACTGGCGCGGCGAAAAATTCGCGCTCGGCGCGCCCGCGGCAAGCAACGAAAAAAGCGCGCGCGCCATCGTCGCGCAATTGGAAAAAGCCGCGTATCAAATCACCGCCCTCGACAAACGCGAAGTGAAAACCCGCCCCGGCGCGCCGTTTATCACTTCGACCTTGCAACAAGCCGCCAGCACGACGCTGTATTTCGGCGCGAAGAAAACGATGACCGTCGCGCAAAAACTTTACGAGGGCATCGAAGTCAACGGCGCGTTGACCGGCTTGATTACTTATATGCGCACCGACAGCACGCGCCTCGCGCCGGAGGCGTTGAGCGAGTCGCGCAAATACATCGGCGAAAATTACGCGCCGGCGTATCTGCCGGAAAAACCGAATTTTTTCACCGGTCGCAAAGACGCGCAGGACGCGCACGAAGCGATTCGTCCGACCAATGTGTTTATCACGCCGGCAATGGTGGCGGCCTCGACGAAAGAACGCGACATCGTCCGTCTCTACGACTTAATCTGGCGGCGCTTCGTCGCCTCGCAAATGGCGGCGTCGGTGTCGGAAACGACGACCGCGACCATTGCCGCCGGCGACGGGATTTTAGAGGCGAAAGGCAAAGTCGTGCTGTTCGACGGCTACACGATTCTCGAAAAAGAGCGTCAGCAAACGGTTGAGAAAGTCGTCAAGAAAGTCGCGGCGGCGAAGAAAATTGAAAAGAAAGACGAAACGCCGGAAGATGCGACCGAGAATCAAACCGAAAATCAAGAACAAACGTTGCCGCGTTTGGCGGTCGGCGACGCGCTGAAATTGCGGCAACTAACGCCGGCGCAACATTTCACCGCGCCGCCGCCGCGTTACAGCGAAGCGTCGTTGGTGCGGGCGTTGGAAAAAGAAGGCATCGGGCGCCCTTCGACTTACGCGACGATTGTGCAGACGATTCAAGACCGCGGCTACGCGCAATTGAAACAGCGGCGGTTTTACGCCACGGAACTGGGTTTGGCGGTCAACGATATTTTGGTGGCAAATTTTCCGCAAGTGATGGATTTGCATTTCACCGCCGAGTTGGAAAACGAACTCGACGAAGTGGAAGAGGGCAAGCGAAAATGGCAAAAAATCGTTGACGGTTTTTATCGTCCGCTGGCGGCGAAAATCGCCGACGCGACGAAAAACGCCGAGTCGCTGAAAGGTCAGCCGGCGCCGAACGGCGAAAAATGCCCGCAGTGCGGCGGCGAAATGGTCGTCCGCTATTCGGCGCACGGCGCGTTTTTGGGATGCGCCAATTATCCGACCTGCAAAGGCGTGGCGCAGATGGCAAACAAAGGCGGCGACGCGGAAACCGGCGAAGTTGACCCGGACGCGCCGACGGCGAGTTGTCCGAAATGCGGCGCGCCGATGACGAAAAAGCGCTCGAAATACGGCGATTTTATGGCGTGCGCCAATTATCCGGCGTGTAAACAGACCTTGCCGATTAACAAGGACGGCAAAGTCGTGGAGTTGCCGGTCGTCAAATTGGACTGTGAAAAATGCGGCAAACCGCTGATTACCAAACTCGGCAAGACCGGACCGTTTTTAGCGTGTTCGGGTTATCCCGAATGTAAAAACACGAAATTCCTCGACAAAAACGGCAAGGTGTTAATTCTGCCGGACGTGTCGCAAGAGAAGTGTGAAAAATGCGGCGCGCCGATGGCGATTCGGATGTCGCGGCGCGGACCGTTCCTCGGTTGTAGCGCCTTCCCGAAATGCCGCAACGCCAAACCGATGCCGAAAGAAAAATAATGACGAAAAATTTTGCAGACGAAATGACGAATAATCAGATGGATGCGGAGGCGTTGCGGCATCACAAGAAAATAAATCAATTCGCGTCCCCCCGTTTAAAAAATAATTTTTAGACGCGAAGTGGTGCGGAAAATAAAATTTATTCAAACATTGACGGAGTTCATTATGAATAATGCAAACAAAAATAAAAATCGTTTATTGGATTCATTCCATATCGATTCTTTTCGTGGCTTGCGCAATTTGCATTTGGACGGGTTGCGCGATGTAAACATTTTTGTCGGGAAAAATAATTGCGGCAAAACGAGTGCCTTGGAAGCGATTGCGCTTTATATGCTACCTTTTCAGAGCGGAAAGGGAGTACAAGGTATATTAAACCCAATAACTATGCAAAGAAAGTCCGCGTTGACTTACAATCAAAATATTGGACTTGATTATCGGTGGTTATTCCCACAGAGTGGCAGTGCAGATAGATATATTTCGATGCATTCAGAATCAGGCAGTATCTTATTAAAATCTTTTCGTGGAGAATTGAATGAAAACGACGACGTGTCATTTAGTTTCACTACTACTAAAGAAGAAAAAAGTTTTGCCCCGCTTTTAAAAATGAATTTATATTACAAGTTTCGAGATACACCTAACAAAGACAAAGAGTTTCCGGCTGAATTAAACTTCACTAATATTGATTCTCATAGAATCAATATTGACTTTGTCAAAAAAGGACTTCCAAATAAGGGGATAAAAGAGTGTTCGTGCCAACTACTGACCGATGAACAATTTAGTGACACATCCTTGATGTTGAAGTATTTGACAGATATAGATGGAACTTCTGATAAGATAGAACTTATCCATCTGTTACAAGAATACGATGATAACATCCTTGACGTTCGTATTGGCGTTATGAGCGACAACAGTAGCGGAACCTGCGTTTTGTTGAATCACAAGAAAACCGGAACAAAAACTCCATTGTTTTCTATGGGCAATGGTTTTGTGCGAGTGTTTACCATCATGGTATATGCATTTTGGGCAAAAAATGGTGTTTTGTTGATTGATGAAATAGATAATGGCTTACACTACTCTATGTTAAAGGAAACTCTGCTTGCGCTTTTTAAATTTTGTCAGGTTCGGCACATTCAACTTTTCATAACCACGCATTCGCTCGAAACGATAGATATGGCTAATAAATGTTTAGACGAAATGAATGATTTCAAGTTAGGTTGCCATCTAATAAAACACGAAAACAATGAATATAAAGTCATTCGTTACGACCATAAAAAATTGTCGATTTTGCGCAATGACTATGGCGTGGAGGTGCGCTCATGAGATACGCCTTAATAATTACGGAGGGACCGCACGACCAAGCGTTTGTTGAAAAATGCTTGAAAGTGTTCTACGGTTTTAACGGAATACCGAATGATATAGAAGACGTCGAGACATCCGCTTATTGGAAAGATGCATATCGCGTTTGATTTGATGGATATTTCAAATATCCCACTACCAACGGGAAAATTTACGAACGTCTTAAATTTCCAGCCGTTTTGCAAAAAGACGATTTATCAATCGGCATTCGCTATGCTGGCGGTGGCGAATTATACGGCGGTTTTCATGAAATGTTGGAACAAATAATTAGCAGGACGAAACTGTCGGCAGTGGCATTTATTCTTGACCGTGATAAAGAGACGCCTATGAAAATCATAAAACGATTGCAAAAAGAATACGGAGATATACTCTGTTTTAACGGTGCTAATGTATACTCAAAAACGCCAACAGATATTTACATTTTGCCAGATAACAACCATCAAGGAACGCTTGACTCGCTATTGTGTAAATGTGGCAAAGTCGTTTATCCTGCCTTGTTGGAATTTGCCGATAAATTCTTGTGTGAAACGGAAACGCAAAAAGAAAAAATAGAGAAGTGGGGCGGTTTCAGGAATTTTGACCGCGACAAAGCAATGGTCGCCGCCGCAGCGAGCGTTTTGAAACCGGGTAAAACCAACAGGGTTTCTGTTTTAGACGACTTGTGGGTTTCGGATAAAAGCAAAAATACGCTTAAATGTTTTACCGACTTTTTACAGCAATGGTTGGTAAAAGCATCATCCCACTGAACGCAGACTAATTCGCCACCACCGGAGAAACCAATGCCCGCGCAACTGTTGGACGGCAACGCCGTCGCGCAGAAATTATTGGCGGCGACCCGCGAAGAATTTGCCGGTTTAGACCGTCCGCCGCGTTTGGTCGCCATTCGCGCCAATGACGACGCCGGCAGTCGTTGGTATGCGCGGGCGCAAGCCCAACATTGCGCGGCGAATAACCTTGAATACACGTTGGACGAACTCGGCGCGACCGCGACGCGCGAGCAAATTCTCGCCGCGATTGTCCGGCATAATCAAGATGAAACGGTCGCGGCGATTTTGTTGCATTTGCCGTTGCCGCCGCGGAGCGACTATCTCGAATTGGTCGCCGCCATCGACCCGCGCAAAGACGCGGAAGGCGCGCATCCGGTCAATCTCGGCAAATTATTGGCAGTCGGCAAAAACGGCGCGAAAGATTTACTCGTCCCCTGCACGGCGGCGTCCGCCGTGCGGTTGGCGCAAGAAGCCGGCGCGTGGGCGGGGAAAAAAGCCGTCGTCGTGGGGCGGAGCGCGATTGTCGGCAAACCGGCGGCGTTGCTGTTGTTGGGCTTGAACGCGACCGTAACCGTCGCGCACAGTTATTCCGACGTGGCGGCGGAATGTCGCGCCGCCGATTTAATCATTGCCGCCACCGGCGCGAGCGGCGCGGCGTGGAACCGCTATCGCGCGAAATTGGCGCAATGGCGCAACGGCGGCGGAGAAAAACCGTTGCCGCCGGATTTATCGCCGCTCATCAAAAAAGAAATGGTCAAGGAAGGCGCGACGGTGATTGATGTCGGCGTGAATCAAATTCCGCGGGCGTTGGACGACCATGGCGAGCCGGTAAAAAACGCCAAAGGCAAGCCGGAGATGCTCTACGCGGGCGACGTGGACTTCGCCGCCGTCAAAGAAATTGCCGGTTACATTACGCCGCCGCAAGGCGGCGTCGGTCCGCTCACTAATGCGTTCCTCATTCGTAACACCGTTGCCGCCGCGTTTCACCGGCGAAGAGTTTAGAGTTTAGAGTTTAGCAGTGGAGTTATTTTAATAATGCGCGAAGCGCGACCTCTGCTCAACTCTCAACTCTCAACTCTCAACTCTTAACTCTCAACTCTTAACTCTCAACTCTCACTCTGCCGTCTCTCGCGAGAAACAAAAAATGGAACCCGTCCCCTTTCCCGAATTGTTGGCGCAATTTCGCGCCGCGCCGCGGTCGTTGCTGAACGCCGGCGTTTATCTTTACGACAAGCCGGGCGGTATCACCAGCCACGATGTCGTCGCGCGCGTCAAGCGTCAGCGCGGCTGGAAAAAAGTCGGACACGGCGGCACGCTCGACCCGCTCGCCACCGGCTTGTTGGTCATTTTAGTGAACGGCGCGACGCGGTTGTTCGACGCGCTTCACGAATTTGACAAAGAATATCTCGCCGATTTCCGGCTCGGTCTGCGCACCGATTCCCAAGACATTACCGGTAAAATTATCGCCGAAACCGCCGCTTTTTCCGTCAACCGCGAACAGGCGGCGCAAGCATTGCGACCGTTTCACGGCGAAATTTTACAAGTGCCGCCGATGTTCAGCGCGCTCAAACAACAGGGGCGGAAGTTGGTTGACTTGGCGCGGCGCGGCGTCGCCGTTGAACGCGCGCCGCGTCCGGTGAAAATCACCGCGCTTGAACTGTTGCATTTTGACGGGCGCGACGGACGCTTGCGCGTCGCGGCGGGCAAAGGTTTTTACGCGCGGACGCTAATCGACGATTTCGGCAACGCGCTCGGCGCCGGCGCGACGCTGACCGCGCTTCGCCGGACGCGCGTCGCGATGTTCGGCGTGGAAGAGGCGATGCCTTTTTAATCCAATTAACAATTAACAATGAACAATTAACAATTGAGGAGTTGACGGTAAAAATTTCGCGAAGCGATTTTTAATCGTCAAACTCCACCATTGTCAATTGTTAATTTTTAATTGTTAATTGCTCTATAAGGAGCGAAAAATGGGCTACGGACATCACTGCGGCGTGGCGGGCGTGTATGGCGTCAAGGACGCGGCGTCGGTCATTTGGTTGGCGTTGCACGCGCTCCAACATCGCGGGCAGGAGAGCGCCGGCATCGTGTGTAGCGACGGCGAAAAAATTCGCAGTATCAAAAATATGGGTCTGCTGTCGCACGCCGTTCCCAGCGGGCGGCTCAACGAATTGCCGGGGCACGTCGCGATCGGACACGTCCGTTATTCGACCACCGGCGCGTCGAAAGCCCAAAACATTCAGCCGCTCGTCGTCGATTATTCCGAAGGTTTATTGGCGCTGGCGCACAACGGCAACCTCGTCAACGCCCACGTGCTTCGCGACGAATACGAAGCGTGGGGCTCGATTTTTCAGACCTCGACCGACAGCGAAATTTTAGTCCACTTGATGGCGAAACCCTCGCACGTCGGCAAACCGAACAATTTGGGACACTGCCTCAATCACATCCTCGGCTCCTACTGTTTCGTGCTGATGAAAAAAGACCGGCTCATCGCGGCGCGCGACCCGCAGGGTTTTCATCCGCTCTGTTTGGGCAAACTCGACGACGGCTACATCGTCGCCAGCGAAACCGTGGCGCTCGACATCGTCGGCGCGCGTTTGGTGCGGGAAATCAGTCCGGGCGAAATGGTTACGATTGACCGCCACGGCGGCTTGAAATCGACGATTTTCGCGCCCCCCGAACGCATCAAGCCGGCGCACTGCATTTTTGAGCATATTTATTTCGCGCGTCCCGACAGCCGGATTTTCGGCGACAGCGTGCATCGCGTCCGTTTTCAACTCGGCGTGAATTTGGGGCGCGAAGACGACGTGGAGGCGGACGTGGTCTCGGCGATTCCCGACAGCGGCTGGAGCGCCGCGATGGGCTACGCCGGCGAGCGGAAGATGACCATCGACCGCGCGTTTGTCCGCAACCATTACGTCGGGCGGACGTTCCTCGCGCCGGCGCAACAGCAACGCGCGCGCGCCGTCGGACTGAAACACAACGTCATTCCCGACGCGGTGGCCGGGCGCCGGATTATTCTAATTGACGACTCGCTCGTGCGCGGCACGACGACGATGCGCTTGGTCAAACGGTTGAAAGATTGCGGGGCGAAGGAAGTCCATTTGCGCCTGTCGTGCGCGCCGAATTTGCATCCGTGTTATTACGGGATTGATTTTCCGACGCGCAAAGAACTGCTGGCGGCAAATCATACAATACCCGAAATGGAAAAAATGTTGCAGGTCGATTCGCTCCGTTATTTGTCGGTGGAGGGAATGATGAAGGCGGTGAGTTTGCCCGCCGACCATTACTGCAAGGCGTGTTTCACCGGCGAATATCCGGTGCCGCCGGTCGATAGTTTAGCCGGCGAAGACGCTTACAGCGCCGACATCGGCGTCGGCGACAACGAAACCGCCGACATCGTTTTTCCGAATGCGAAGTGCTGAAAGTAATTCAGTAGGCAGTGGACAGTGAGCAGTGGATATTTAGGCGGCAATTTATTGCCGCCGATGGCAAGGCGCGAAGCGCGGCGAACCCGCCCGCCGTTTTAACGGCGGGTAAAATGGCGAAAAAAATGAAAGGGCTTTAGCCAAAATTTATTTGGCTAAAGCCGGTGATTTCTGCTTTTGACTAAAGCGTGGGGCGATTTAACCGCCAACTCCATTAAGTAACACGATTAACGGCGCGGTCCGTCGCGGCGCGGCGGGCGCGGGGCGCGGGGCGGCGGCGGCGTATAGACCTCGCCGCGCTCTTCTAAAATCACCGCCTTGCGGCTCAGCCGCAATTTGCCTTCGCCCTCGATATCGACGACTTTCACCGAAATCACGTCGCCGATTTTCACGATGTCTTCGACGTTTTTCACAAAGCCCGCGCCGTCGGTCAATTCGCTGATGTGGCACATTCCCTCCGTGCTGGGCAAAATTTCCACGAAGCAACCGAATTCGCGCACGCCGGTTACTTTGCCCGTGTAGGTTCTGCCGACTTCCGGCACTTCGCACAATGCCTTAATCCGGTCCACCGCGAGTTTCAGCATTTCGCCGTTCGGCGCGCAAATCGTTACTTCGCCGTAATCGCCGACTTCCTCGATGTTGATTTCCGATTTGGTTTCGTCCTGCAAACTTCGAATCGTTTCGCCGCCTTTGCCGATGATTTTACCGAGGAACGACGACGGCACTTTCACCATTTCAAGACGCGGCGCGCGATTGTTGATTTCGGTGCGCGGCGCCGGCAGACACGCCGAAATTTTGCCGAGGATATGGTCGAGACCGGCGCGCGATTGTTTGAGCGCCGCGCGCATCGTTTCCGGGTCGATGCCGTCGATTTTGATGTCCATCTGCAACGCCGTGATGCCGCTCGCCGTGCCGCAGACCTTGAAGTCCATATCGCCGTAGTGGTCTTCGTCGCCGAGAATGTCGGTGATGATGACCGGCTTTTCGCCGGCGTCTTGCAACAAGCCCATCGCGATGCCCGCCACCGGCGCGGCAATCGGCACGCCCGCGTCCATCAACGCCAACGTGCAGGCGCACACCGTCGCCATCGACGACGAGCCGTTCATTTCCAACACTTCGCTGACCGCGCGAATGGTGTAGGCGAAACCGTTTTTGCCGTGCGGCATCACCGCTTGCAACGCGCGTTGCGCCAACATTCCATGCCCGATGTCGCGCCGCCCCGGATTGCCCGGACGCTTCGCTTCGCCCACCGAAAAACCGGGCGCCTGATAATGCACAAACCACTGCTGGTCGTGCGGCTCGTGCAAACCGTCAACTTTTTGCGCGTCTAAAATCGAGCCGAGCGTAATCGCCACCAACACCTGCGTTTCGCCGCGGGTGAACAGCGACGAGCCGTGCGTGCGCGGCAGAACGTCAACCCGCGCGTCAATCGGGCGCACGGTGTAAAGGTCGCGTCCGTCCACGCGGGCGTTTTGTTTAATCAACGCGCGCACGACTTCGGCGCGAATCAGGTCAACCGCTTTTTTGACATTTTTTTCCTCAAAGCCGGGCGCGTCCGGTTTGGCGATTTCGGCGATGAGTTCTTTACGCGCGGCGGAATACGCTTTGGCGCGGGCTTGCTTGAACGGCGTTTGCATCGCGGTTTTGATGCGCTCGTAACCGAGCGCGCGCGCCGCGTCCAACGACGCCGGCGGCGCCGGCGGAATAAATTCCATTTTCGGCTTGCCGGCTTTCGTCATCAATTCCTTAATCATTTCGCAAATGATTTTGATTTGCGCGTGTCCGAGATACAGCGCTTCCAGCATTTTTTCTTCGCTGAGATTGTTCGCGCCGGCTTCGACCATCGTGATGCTGTCGGCGGTGCCGGCAATCGTCAGGTTGAGTTCCGTGTGGCGCAATTGCGTCTCGGTCGGATTGACCACCAATTGCCCGTCAACCAACCCGATGCGCACCGCGCCGACCGGTCCCTTAAACGGCAACGGCGAGAGCGAACACGCGGTCGAAGCGCCGACGATGCTCAAAATGTCGCCCGGATTTTGCAAGTCCGACGACATCACCAACGACTGGACGATGACTTCGTAATTGAAGCCGTCGGGAAACAGCGGACGGAGCGGACGGTCGGTCAGCCGCATCGTCAGCGTTTCGTGGGTCGAGGGCGCTTTTTCGCGCTTGAAAAAACCGCCCGGAAATTTGCCGGCGGCGTAGGTTTTCTCGCGGTAATCGACGGTGAGCGGGAAAAAGTCGTCGTCCGATTCCACTTGGTCGCCCATCGCAACGGCGGAGAGAACGACGGTGTCGCCGTAGCGCACGACGCAGGAACCGGCGGCTTGTTTGGCGACCAAACCGGTCGAGATGCGGAGCGTCCGTCCGGCGATTTCCCGTTCCACCGCCACTTCGTTCAGTTTTAATTCTTCCATAATTTCACTCGCTTTCCTCAAAAAAGTTTTTTGTTAGTTAAATTAAATTCACGCAACGGTTACTCGGCTTTGGCGTCTTGCTTGGCTTCTTCTTGTCCTTTTTCTACCCAGCGAATAAACAGTAGCCCGCCGGTGAAAACCGCGAAAATCAGGATTAACACTTGATACCAAATATCCATTACTTTCTCTCCTTTCGCAAAATAAGAGCGAACGCCAACAATATAGAAATAACCGCCACGATTAGCCCAGAGGTCTGACCTTGAAAAATTGCCGCAATTACGGCGCCGACGCTAATTTTTTCAAGCCAGCCGGAAAACAACCGTTTTACTTCGGCAATATCGACGTATATGCGCCACGAGCCGATGCGTTTTATTAGGCGGTCGGTCTGGTCGCGCCAATATGCGAGCCATAATTCAGATATTTTATTCATGGCTTACGCCTTGGCGCGGAGTTGCAATTCGGCGACGAGCGCGGCGTAACGTTCGTGGCTGACGTTGCGGAGATATTTCAGCAGGCGATTGCGTTGATTAACCATTCCGAGCAAACCGCGACGCGAGTGGTGGTCTTTCGGGTGGTCGCGCAGGTGTTCGGTGAGGTCGCGAATGCGTTGTCCCAACACGGCGATTTGCACTTCCGGCGAGCCGGTGTCGTTGGCGCCGCGCGCAAACTTTTGCATAATCTCCGTTTTGTTTTCTTTCGACATAACCATAGAACTAATCCTCCTTATCGTCAGGGGTGAAAATGAGCAAAATTTAGACGAGGCGGGCGCGGAGGAAACGAGGCGGCGAGGCAAACCGCGGCGGGTTTCCGATGCACCGTTGCGCCGTCGGTCGTCGCTAAGAAGCGACATTCGCGCGCGCCACCGTCAATCACCGGAGAAAAATTACTTGTCTAATCAACGAAGCGCAGAATGGTATAATAAAGCGCGACAAAGTCAACTTACGGCAATTACCAATTAAAAATTGAGGAATAATCGTCGAAAATACGTGAAGCGAACTTGAAAATAAAACTCCACCATTTTTAATTTTTAATTGTTAATTGAAAGGCGCGACCGTTATGACCACCCAAAATTTCACCGGCAAAGTCGTTTGGATTACCGGCGCGTCGTCGGGCATCGGCGAAGCGTTGGCGCGGGAATGGCGCGCGCGCGGCGCGAAAGTAATTCTTTCGGCGCGGCGGGAGGCGGCGTTGACGCAAATCGCCGGAGAGTGGCAAGACGCCAAAATTTTACCGTTGGACGTGGCGCAAACGCTCGCGGCGCCGGCGATGGTCGAGCGAACGTGGTCGCTTTTCGGGCGAATTGACATTATGGCGCACAACGCCGGCGTCAGTCAGCGTTCCGCCGCCGCCGCCACACCGCTGGCGACGACGCGCGAAATAATGGAAACGAATTTTTTCGGACCGGTGGCGTTGACGAAAGAATTGTTGCCGAAAATGCGCGCCCAAGGCGGCGGGCGTATCGTGGTGGTAACGAGTTTAATGGGAAAATTCGGCGCGGCGGGACGCAGTTCCTACGCGGCGAGCAAGCACGCTTTGCACGGTTATTTCGACGCCTTGCGCGCGGAAGAATGGGCGAACGGGATTCGGGTTACGTTGGTAACGCCGGGCTACATTCGCACGGCGATTTCGCAAAACGCCAAAGACGAAAACGGCGCCGCGCACGGCGCGCTCGACCGCGGACAAGCCGGCGGAATGGCGCCGGAAAAATGCGCGAAAATTATCGTGGACGGCGTGGCGCGCGACCGCGAAGAAATTTTAGTCGGCGGTCTCGAAAAATTCGCCGTGTTCGCCAAACGCTGGGCGCCGAGATTGCTGTCTATCGGTTTGCGCGGACGCAACATCGACTAAACGGAGTGGGCGGCGAGTGGCGATGGAGTTTTATTCATACATACAGTATCCGTAATCGTTCACCGCCCACCGCCCCTTGCGTCCGTCCGCGAAATGCCGAAATTTACGCGACACGCAAATTTTAGATTTTAAGGGGAAAACCGGTGGAAAAACGCCAACGCTTAAGTCATAAGACCGACGAGGACGCGCTCGAACGCTGGGGCGTCGCCGACGCGGCGGAACTTTACGGCATCAACAACTGGGGACAAAATCTCTTTTCCATCAACGACAACGGCATCGCCTGTCTCGCCGGTTACGACGGACATCCCGAAATCAATTTGAAGGACTTGATGAAGGAGATTCGCGCGCGCGGCTTGCGCCCGCCGGTGCTGATTCGCTTCACCGACATTTTGCGCAAACGCCTCGAAGAAATCTCCGGCGCGTTCGCCAAAGCCATCGCCGCCACCGAATATAAGGGCGAATTGAAAGGCGTTTATCCGATTAAAGTCAACCAGCACCGCCACATTCTCGAAGACATCGTCGATTTCGGGCGGCAATTCAACTTCGGACTTGAAGCCGGCAGTAAGCCGGAATTGATGCTGGCGATTGCCCACCAAAACAACCCGAACGCGCTGATTGTTTGCAACGGTTTCAAAGACCGCGCCTACGTCGAATTGGCGTTGCGCGCCCGCCAGATGGGACAGGAAATTATTTTGGTGATTGAGCGCTACGACGAGTTGCCGCTCATCGTTGACTTGGCGAAAAAAATGAAAGTGTCGCCGCTGATTGGGATGCGGATGAAACTCGCCAGCCGCGGGCGCGGAATGTGGGAAAGTTCCGGCGGGGCGCTCAGCAAATTCGGCTTGACGGCGGCGCAAATGGTCGGCGTCGTCAAATTCTTAAAGCGGCACAAAATGCTGGAATGTTTGCAATTCTTGCATTTTCACATCGGCAGTCAGATAACCGACATCCAAAGAATCAAGACCGCGCTCCGCGAAGCGACCGCTTTTTTTGCCGAAATCCGCCAACTCGGCGCGCCGATAAAATACCTCGACGTGGGCGGCGGCTTGGCGGTCGATTACGACGGGTCGCACACCAATTTCGCGTCGTCGCGCAATTACAACTTACAAGAATATGCCGCCGACGTGGTGGAAACGATTTTCGACGTTTGTAGCGACGCCGGTCTGCCGCATCCGCATATCGTTACCGAATGCGGACGCGCGATGACGGCGCATCATTCGTTACTCGTCGTCGAGGCGGTGGCGTCGGGCGGCAACGAGTTGGTCGTGCCGCCGGTGCCGAAAAATCCGCCGGAAGTGCTAAAACGCATCGCCGACGCCTACGCTTGGCTCAATCCGAAAAATTTCCAAGAGGTGTATCACGACGCGCAAGAGGCGCGCAAAGAGGCGCTGACGCTGTTCAGTTTGCGCCATTTGTCGTTGGAAAACCGCGCCAAAGTCGAGGATTTTTTCTGGGCGATTTGCCGGCGCATCGCGAAATACGCGACGAAACTCGACTATTTGCCCGACGATTTGGAAGGATTGAACGCGCTCGCCGCGACGATTTATTATTGCAATTTTTCGATTTTTCAATCGGTGCCGGACCACTGGGCGGTCAAACAATTGTTCCCGATAATGCCGTTGCAACGGCTGAACGAAAAGCCGGAAGTGCAGGCGATTCTCGCGGATATGACTTGCGACTCCGACGGCGTGATTGACCGTTTCGTTGACCTGCACGACGTGAAAAACACTCTGCCGCTTCACCCGTTGCGTAAAAATGAAAATTACGAATTGGGGATTTTTTTCGTCGGCGCCTATCAGGAAATTTTGGGCGACCTGCACAATTTATTCGGCGGCACGACGATTGTGCACGTGTCGTCGCGGGCGCAGGGCTACTTGATTGACCGCACGATTGCGGGCGACGACATTCGCTATGTGTTGGAGTCGGTGGAATACGGCGGCGCGGAAGTGTTGCGGAAAATCCGCGAACAGGTCGAGCGGGCGCTGTCGCAAAATTTAATCACCGCCGAAATCGCGACCGGCATTATGCGAATGGCGGACGAATTCATCGACGGCGAAACGTATTTGCAGAAAATTGAGAGTTGAGTGGACAGTGAGCAGTTGGCAGTTGGCAGTGATTAAAAACAATTACGAATTACGAATTAAAAATTACGAAACTCGGGTTACGCGGCGCTCTTAATCGCCAACCTTGCGAATGGGGTTGACCGCATAACACGCGGGAGTAATTAAAAATCTGCCCACTGCCCACTGCTAACTGTCCACTGCTAACTGCCCACTGCCCACTGTTCACTGACCACTGCCAACTCACCACTCACTTAAAAAGGAGAAACGCCAATGACGCAATTAGACCAATTATGGAAAAAGGGGCAGGACTTTCTGGGCGTGAAATATCCGCTGATTTCCGGCGCGATGAGTTGGGTCAGCACGCCGGTCTTGGTCGAAGCGGTCGGCAACGCCGGCGGGTTCGGCGTTTTGGCGGGCGGGAATATGCCGCCGGAAGCGCTCGAAAAAGACCTCGCGACCTGCGAGAAATGTAAAACGCCGTTCGCCGTCAACCTCATCACCATCGCGCCGCGCTACAAAGAACACATCGAATTGGCGGCGAAATCAAGCGTGCCGTTCGTCGTTTTCGCCGGCACGATTCCGGCGAAAGAAGAAATCGCCAGAATGAAAGACCTCGGCAAAAAAGTGATGGCGTTCGCCGCGACGGAAGCGCTCGCCAACCGGATGCTGAAATTC
The DNA here is from genome assembly GCA_031261425.1 of Planctomycetota bacterium. GTDB lineage: Bacteria > Planctomycetota > SZUA-567 > SZUA-567 > SZUA-567 > MS499-59. Next base: position 10,249 of record JAISJR010000069.1, on the reverse strand, counting down.
GGCGCCGACGCGCTGATTGTCGAGGGGCGCGAATCCGGCGGACATATCGGACCGGTTTCGACGTTGGTGCTGTTGCAGGACGTGCTGTATAAATTCCGCGATAAAACCAACGTCTTCGTCGCCGGCGGCGTCGGGCGCGGCGAAATGGTGGCGCATTTGTTGTTGATGGGCGCGGCGGGCGTGCAAATGGGGACGCGCTTTGTGATGACCGAAGAGTGTCAAGTCCACGCCAAAATGAAAGAGGCGTTTGTCCGCGCGGGAGCGAAAGACGCGGTGGCGAACACGCAGGTGGACCCGACGTTGCCGGTGGTTTCGGTGCGGGCGTTGCGCAACAAAGCGGGCGAAGAATTCGCCAAACTGCAAATCGACCTCATCGCCAAAATCGGGCGCGGCGAAATCACGCGCACCGAGGGCATTTTATTGGTCGAAAATTTCTGGCTCGGCGGTCTGCGGCGGGCGGTGCAGGACGGCGATGTCGAAAACGGGAGCGTGATGGCGGGACAAAGCGTCGGCTTGATGGACGCGATTAAACCGATGGCGCAAGTTTTCGCCGACCTCGTCGCCGAAGCGGAAAGCGAACTGGCGCGGATAAAAAGCCAATTAACAATTAACAATTGACCATACCGACAACCGTTAAAAGAAAGAACTTATCCACGGATTAAACTAATAATTGTTAATTCTTAATTGAAAAAAATGTCCGCGAATCTTTTCACCACCGCCGCCACCGTGCAGGCGACCTGCGAGCGCGGGCTGGCGCCTTATTTGGCGGCGGAGTTGACCGCGCGCGGTTTTCCGCCGCGCCGCGAGCATAAGACCGGCGTGGAAATTGCCGCGACGCTGAGCGACTGCGCCCGCCTGTGTTTGCAGTCGCGCGTCGCGTATTCATTCCTGTATCAAGTGCTGAATTTTCGGGCGAATAACGCGGACGAACTTTACCGCGCGGCGGCGAAATATCCGTGGGAAGACGCGCTGTTGCCGGATGTCGAAATCACGCTGACCAGCCGCGTTCAAAACGACTCCATCACCGACACCCGCTATCCGACGCTGAAATTAAAGGACGCGATTGTTGACCGCTTGCGGCAGGCGCACGGGCGGCGTCCCAATTCCAACGGCGAGAAAAACGGCGCGGTCGTTCATTTGAATTGGCAGGACGACCAAGCGTGGATTTTTATCAACGCCGCGGGGCAAAAATTGTCCGACCGCGGTTATCGCAAAATCCCCGGACGGGCGCCGGTGCGCGAAACGCTGGCGGCGGCAATCGTTACCGCGACCGGTTATGACGGCTCGCAACCGTTGATTATTCCGATGGGCGGAAGCGGGGCGCTCGCCATTGAAGCGGCGCTAATCGCGCGGCGCGCCGCGCCCGGCTTGTTGCGCGACAATTACGGCTTTAAGCATTTGAAAAATTTTTCGCCGGACGATTATCGGCAGTGGCGCAAAGATTTGGCGAAAGCGAAAACCGGCGGGGCGGTCGCGCCGATAATTTTGGGCGATATTGACGAAGAAGCCGTCCGCGCCGCGCGACAAAACGCGAAAACGGCGGGCGTGGACGGCTTGCTCAAGTTTTACACCGGCGACTTTCGCGAAACGCCATATATTGGCGAAAGCGGCGGCGAGGGCGGCATAATTATTGTGAACCCGCCCTACGACGAGCGAATGGGGGCGAATGCCGCGCTCTACAAAAGCATCGGCGACTGGCTGAAACAAAAATGCAAGGGCAACACGGCTTACGTTTTCACCGGCAACAAAGAATTAGCCAAGAAAATCGGCTTACACGCCGAGCGCCGTTTTGAATTTTTCAACGCGCAAATCGACTGCCGACTGCTGAAATTCTCGCTGTATTAGAAAAATACCCTACAAAGCGACGATGTGCGAACCGTATCAGTCGCTCAATATATCCTTGAACATTTCTTTGTGCCTTCGTAAAAAAGGTTTGTTCTCTTCAAAAACTTTTGTAAGTTTATTGTCTGCGAATACCCCCATTTTATTAAATGTTTTTTCTTCTATTTTTTTTGACAATATGATATTTCCGTTGTCATCGAAAGAGATATATCCCTTGTCAAAATAAATATCAAAATTAGGTTGCAGTAACAACCCATTATACTCGTTTAACCTTTCATTATTACTAGATTTTCTCCAAGGTAAAATATGCGATGCAATGAGAAATTCTGGTTTAGGGAATCCGGTTACAGCACAACTTTGCCAAAGTTTGATTAATTTTTTTCTAAATAGCCCCTGACCTATTCTTGCTTTTATCAACTCATCTCTTTCCGTTATATTTACGTTTTTTTCATTTGCGTCTTTTCTCAATCCAATATCTTCAAGCAACGACACACTGGAACAATCCATAAATTCTCTGTATTTATTTAACGCAGAACCGAAATTACTGTAATCCTTTTCGCTGTTATATCCGACCCTTTTGTCTGGCGATGCTCGTAATTTTCGCAATATAAAATCATTACTCTCTAAATTCGAATCAATGTTTATCCCATTGTTTGAAAGATATCTAAGCCAACAAATATAGTTTTCCTGAGAACCAGTTGCTAAACCTTTCGAATCCATAAAGAGACGAAATTCCTGTTCGTTTTCAATGTATGACATTTGCAATCCTCCCTCTTATTCAAATGTTTTCAAATATTAAAGTGGCGCATAACGTGAAATACTTATGACTTTTTTAGTGTGCGATAGAAGTATCCCCCCTCATTCCCCCGCGTTTTTTTCGATGCCGGTGCGACCGCGGGCGGATTTATTTTTTTTGCGGTCGCGCGTATAATACGGTTTATCCAGAAAAATAAATACAGGAGAAAAAAATGGGACACGTCTATGCGGAAATCTCTCTGTCCAATTACAGCGATGAGGTTGACGCCCAAAAAGGACGTATTGGCGAAAGCGAAGTCCGGCGAACGACGGTGCGCTCGTTAGTCGATTCCGGCTCGACGTTGTTGGCGATTACGCCGAAAGAACAAGCGCAACTTTGCTTGGCAAAACAGCGCGAGGAATTTTTCGGGACAGCGGATAATCGCGAGGTCGCCTGTGATGTGGTCGGTCCGGTCAAAGTGCGTTTCAAAAATCGCGAATCAATTTGCGACGCGGTGGTTATTCCCGACACCGACGAAGTCCGGCTCGGCGCGATACCGATGGAAGAAATGCACCTCGTCATTTATCCCGACGAAGGACGCCTCGACGTGAACCCCAAACGCTTGATGGCGAGTTTCGGCTTGCGGAAATTGGTCGGGCGTGAAAAACGCTAACGCGGAACCGTAATTCGTAATTTCTAATTTGCAATTCCTCACTCCCACCCCGCGTTTTTTTCGATGCCGGTGATGACGCAACCGACGAGACGGTTGATGCTGACCGCGCCGACGACGCGATTATTTTTTTCCACGAGGGCTAAACCCGCGCCGTTGGCGCGCATTTTGTGCAACACGACGCCGACCGGCGCGCGCGCGTCGAACCGCAAAATTCCGCGCGCGTAATTTTTCACCGCCGCGCTTTTGTCGGCGGCAATCAGCGAATTCAAGCCGACCATTTTCCCCGTGCATTGCTTGTCGCGATTGACCAATAACGCCTGCTTGCCGCCGCCGCGCATAATCGTCTGACCGGCGACAAACGCGGGCGTGTCTTCCGCGATGACCAGCGCGGCGTCCAACGGTTGCATCACCGCGCCCACCCGCCGGTCTTCGATTTGCATAATTTGGGCGGTCATCGCTTTTTGCGCCGGCGTGAGGTAGCCCTCGCGATAAAAATTCTCGAGATTTTCCCGCACGGCGGCGCGTCCTTCGGCTTTGACCGTTTGCCAGCCGGACTTCGCCAAAAACGCGCGCGTCCAACGCCCCAATAAATTCAACAGCGCCGCCACCGGATACAACGCCGTTTGCGTCCAGCCGAAAACGCCCTGCGAGCGCAACAACATTCCGTCGGCGTGGCGATAGGCGTATTGTTTCGGCAACGTTTCGCCGAAAAAGAAAAACAGCGGCACGATGACCGACATCGTTACCAATTCGCAATCTTTGACGCCGGCGTCGAGCAAGTAGTAGGAAAAAAATTGCGTGCCGAGTCCGTTGGCGACATTGTTGCCGACCAGCACGGTGGCGAGCGCGAACGGCACGTCTTTAAGCATCCGCACGGCGCGTTTCGCGGCGGGGTCGCCGGCGCGGTCGGCTTCAAGCAACCGCAAATGATTGGCGCTATACATCGACGTTTCGAGCGCGCTGAAAAATCCCGAAAACAACAACGTGAGCAATACTAATAAAAGATAAAACATCGGATTTGCCAATGAGCGGGAAGTAACGCGAAACGAACGGAGTATAACGCCGACGGGTTGATTTTGAACCCCGCGAAGCATAACCGCGAGCATTGCGACAATTAGGCGTCTTTTTAGAATACGCGGCGCGTTTGCGCCGGTAGCTCAGTTGGATAGAGCCACGGATTTCTAATCCGTAGGTCAGGGGTTCGAAACCCTTCCGGCGCGCCAATTTTTTCCAGCATTTTTTGCGGTGGAAACGCTATACAGTCCGCGTTTGCTTGATGTCGCACCACGTCGCAAATCGTCGCCGGCGGTTGCTCTAAAACGCCGCGAGTTTCGCCCGAATTGGCAACAAATGAGTCCCTGCGTGAGTCCCTAATTTCACTCCGGTTTTTCGATACAGTGTCGCTCATTGTCGCATAAACCGTCTTTACGCCGCCGGAGAATGAGTCCCTGCGCGAGTCCATCGGCGGAAGCGTTGCCGCCGTCGCGTCGTCCGTGCCGGTGGCGCGAAGCGCTATACAGTCCGGCGCAAATGCCGATAATGCCGGTTCGGCTTGCGGTTTTATGCCGTGAATATCCAACCCTTGAATTGCCGCCGCAAATCTGTTGCCCTCTAAATGTCCATACCGTTTGCGCGTCAACTTCGGGTCGGAATGCCGGGCATATTCCACCGCCTCCGTCCACGAATGACCGCTCAATATAAATCGCGTAATCGCCGTGTGGCGTAACGAATGGAAGTCAGCCACCTTGCCGCCGGCGTCTTTGCAGGCGATTCCTGCCGCCGCTAAATCCAGTCGCAACATTTTTGCCCCTTTCTTGTCCGCGCATCTCTTGAACACAGGCATCCCGTCCGGTATTTCGTTAAACCACGCTCGTAATTCGTCTGCCAACTCCGGCGAAATTGAGTTTGTCGCCGTTTTTTTATTTTTGGCAAACTCGCCGCGAATCGTTACCGTTGCTCGCGTCAAATCAAAATCCGCTTTCGTCAACGACATCAATTCCGTGTAACGAAACGCCGTGAGCAACGCCGTCCGATAAAGCAACGCTCGTTCGCATCCATTTAATCCGTGAATAATTTTATCGCTTGCCTTTGTCGCAATGATGAGCAATTGCAACTCCATTTCGATTAGCACGCGCCGCTCATAGCGGCGGTCGGCGTCCTCGTTAAGTTGCGAAACATACAGCATCGGATTCGCGGATAAGCGTTTCGTCCGCACCGCCCATTTACAGAAACCTTCCAATGCCGATTTGTGGCGATTCAATTTCGCCGCCGACGTGCCTTTGACCTTCTTGCCTTTTTTTTGCAGGTCTGAACGCCATTGTTCAAAATCAGGCGCGGTGATGTCCGACAATTTCTTCCATTTGCAGTCGCGGGCAAGCGTCAGCAATTTGTTGCGCGTTTCAGCAACGTAGGCGGGAGTATTTTTCGTGCTAAAAGGACTGTTAATGTATTTGTCAATGTGGCAAACCAGTTCCTCTCCCGCCGCCGCTCGTTCCGGCGCAATGATGTTCAACTCCGCCAAACGCTCGCGAATGTCCTTGCCGCAAGTCGCAATGAATTTCATTGCGTCGGCATCAATACCGCTTCCGCCTTTTTGCAAATCGACAAGGTGTTGAATGTTCAGTTTTAATTGCTCGCTGGTGTGTTTGTCGGCGAACGCCGGTATGCTCCGCCACTTGCCGTTAGCGTCAGCAAAACGGACTGTCCAGTTAGCGTCAGTTACACTCTTCCCGTCTTTTTTGCGTTTGCGTTTTATGACTCCGCCCATTGCGCCCATTGTTTTCCCCTTTGTGTGTGGTTGTTTGATTTTTTAGATTTACAGCGGAGCGGCGTTGCCGCCGCTTCTTTTCCGTATCCACGCATCGATGATGTCGCGTCGATAGCGAACCGCCCTTTTACCGATTTTTACCTTTGCCTCCGGCGGAATTGTTCCTTCGTTAATCCCCCGACTGATTGTTTGCCGGCAGACGCTGATGTAGTTGGCTAATTGCTTTTCGGTCATTAGAGCCGGTTTCTCGCCTTGTTTTTCTGATTCTGGCATAGTTTATCCTTTCTGTTAAAAAAGTCCGTCAAAATGGCTGTGAACGCGAAATTCGGGCTATCCCGCTGTCATTCTCAACCCCGATTTCGCCCGTAGAATCAAGAGTTTGTCGCATATTGTCGCTGGTCGTAGCATTGTTTTTTCTTATAGTTTTCAGTTGCCGGTTAATTCCCGCCAGTTCCTATTTTGCCTATACTTTGGAGCAGTGTGTTGGGGTGACTGATAAAATTGCCCTTATATTACGTAGTAATATAAGGGCAATTTCACCACCCACATTTTATCAGTCCTTTTCAACCACCAATCCGTCGCCGGTCTCCACCAGAAAGCCTTCGTCAATTAGCGTGTTGAACGCGAAATAAAATACCCGTTCGCTCATCACGCCGTCTTTCATCAAGAGTTTTTTCAGTTGGGTTTTAGTCGTCACTTCATCATTTTCCTGTCGCCGTTTGACCTCTTCCCAAAGTACAATTTGATTTTTCCCGCTCGGTCGTCTATCCGTTGTCGCCGCCGCTTCGTCATCGTTCGGTTCATCTGTCAGTGGCTCAATTTCCCGTGCCGAAGTTAAAACTAAACTCGTGTCTGTCCCGCCGTCGTCGGTTTCTATTTCAACTTCTTGCGCCGAGAACTCTAAAGCCGGCGGATAAGCCCCCCGCATTTTTGTGCACTCAAAAAGCAATTTCCCCTTCGCTAATTCACGACTCCCGCGCAATTCGGCGCGATACTCGCAGTCAACGCCGCATCGGAGACCGCTTGCCCCTCGCGCTTGTTTTTTATCCCCTTTTCCTGTATGGTGGACGATAATCGTCGCGGCGTCGGGAAAACTCTTTTTCAGCAAGTCCAACGTTTTGAGTCCTTGCGCGGTGTCAGAGTTGCTGTTCTCGTCCCCTCCAAAGCATCTTGCCCATGTGTCCCAAACGAATAAACCGACGGTTGGTAGCCCCTTTTCCTCAATTTCGCGCATTGACCACAGTTTGATTGCATAGGCGGTTTCCGCTTTCATCAACGAAATGGTTTCGCTGGAAAGACACAGCAAATTCGACTCCGCCACTTTCACTTGCGAATGAAAATTTTTCCATGCGACGGTTCGCGGGAGTAGGGTATCTTCACCCTCACCGGCGACGTAAACAACTGTCCCTTGCCTCACCCTACGACCGAAAAATGGTTGACCGGTAGCGACGCTTAACGCTATCGACAGCCCGATGAACGACTTGCCGCAATTACTCTGTCCGAATATTACGGTTTGCCTGCCGGCCGGAATTAGCCCGTCCACCGCCCATTGGGTCTTTGGGGCTTTGGTTATCCCCAGAATGTTTCGCGCCGCGAAAGAAATTTGCTCGTTCCCGTTCATAATCGCACCGTCCCCTTGTTAAGAAATAAATTTACGCTTAATATAGAACTCTCGCCGCCAATTACAATAATGAAAATTTATTTTCTTAACAAGGAGAATCAGAGATGGCAAGGGTCAAGAAAAAATTAAGCAAAGCGATTCCTGACGTGCAAATTAAAATCCCGGTTTCCGTCGGTTTTCAAGCAAATACGCTGGCAAGAGCGCGGGATTTTGCCACTAAAAAAGAGATGTCTTTTTCGCAACTTTGTGATACTGCGCTTGCCGATTTCATTGCAAAAACTGAAAGCGAAAAATTGAAAACCGCAGATGCAACTTTGTCGGCGACGGAGGAGAGAAAAAACCTCGAACTTCTCGAAAATCGCCTCTCTGAATCGTTAGAATTAGTTGCCGAAGCAAAGAAGCGCGTGGGGCTACGCCGCCCAACTTTGCGGCAGATTCTCCTTGTGGTGTTGTTGGGTTTTGTTGGCGGATTATTTATTGCCGATAACGCCGTCGGCGCTTGGCAAGAAATGCAAACGCTGGTGCAAACGTTTGATGTCTGGCGATGGCTTGGCGCGACCGCAGTCGTGTGGACAACAGGCGTCGGCGGGATTCTATACGCCGTCGTTCCGTCTCTTCGGGACAAACCATACACCTTGACGGTTATCGCGATTGCGCCGCTTTTTACGATTCTGTCTATCACTTTTTATTTGCCGCTTGTTCGTCATTTTTTATGGGCGTGAGTGTGTGAAATCCAAAATAAAAGCCGTCGCCCTGCGGCGACGACTTTTAACTTTACGCCAAAGAAAAACGGCGGATTGCTCGCTTCTTTTTCACTTCCTTACTTAATCCCAAAAAATCATTCACTCGCTTTGCCTCGTCCGCCTTCGCTTCCGCCGGACTCATTTTCGCTCGCCGTTCGACCAGTTCCAATCGCACTTGGTGAATGTCGTCAATGTCAAAGTTCATCGTCTTGCCCTCCTAAAAGTATTGTCGGCGTTACCAGCCGAACTTGTTTTAACCCGCGCTCGCAGTTCACTAATTCGATTACTTCCATTGCTTGCGCGACGACTATGTGCTTGCAATTCCACGAAACCACATAATCGCATTCCGCCAACGTCGCCAACGCGATATGTAGCGCGTCAACCGCGCTTTTCTTTTTCAATCCGCCGCGACCGATTTTCTCAATGATTTGCCCTAAAGTTCTTTTCATTGCCGTTCTCATAAAGTAAGCAAAAAATAAGTATAACTAAAATTTGGCTACCGGATGAAATGCTAAAAACCCTACTCATACCGGAGCGCGTCGATGGTGTTGAGTTTGGCGGCGCGGCTGGCGGGGTAACACGCGAACAGTTCATCAAATACCGGCGAACCGATTACAACCTCAAACTCGTTAAGACAAGACCACAGTCGCCAACTTTCCGCCATTAAGTCGGGACGGTCATCGGCATCAAGGTCGCTAATGACCGACGTTTCAAGATAAATCCGTTTTTTCTTTTTCATCATCGTTCCGTCGCCCTGCGGCGACGGCTTTTAACTTTACGCCAAAGCAAAACGGCGAATATTCATCGCGCGTTTTTTCAGTCCTTCTCTACCGAGACGAATGACTTCGTTCACGCGCTTTTGCGAATCCGCTCGCGCTTCCTCTTTCGTCATCTTTGACCAACGTTCCGCAATGTTTTCTCGGACTTGGTGAATCTCGTCAATGTCAAAATTCATCGTCGTCTCCTTTCACACTTTCTGGGGTAAGCAATCCAATCATTTTAAGCCCGCGTTCCCTATTAACTTCGTTGACCGCGCCCAATGCTCGCAAGGTCACAATGTGCTTGCAATTCCACGAAACTACGCAATCGCAATTCGCCAAAGTCGCCAATGCAATATGTAGCGCGTCCGGCAATTCGCCCGCGCCGAGGTCGGCGGTCGGACAAGCGGTTATCGCCAATACGCCGTCGCCGGCGGACAGCGCGAATTTGACGCGCTAATTGCCGGCATCAATCAATAACCGCGTGGCGGCGCGAGGTGAGGAGTCCATCAAGGTTTGACTTCTTTGAGGTCGGCGTCGAACGCGACTTTAATGCCGTATTTCGCGAAATCGCCCCGCCGAATGGTTTCTACCCGCCCGTCGGCAAACGCGGCGTTCAGCGAATTATTATGACGCAAATGCAAACCGGATTTGCCGCTCGTTCCGATACTAATAAATTTTACCGGATTGAATACATATCCCTGATAACCCTTATCGCCGTTGATGATGGTGTCGGCGAAAATAATTTTATTTGCCGGTAGCGAGTGCATCGACGCTTCGCCGGTCTCGTCATTTTTTCCGTAGGTATGTGAGCCGGCGAAATCTGTTTTGTCCCGCAACGCGCTGGGGCAATAAAAAACGGCATTTTTCCCCACCGTCGCCTCGCCGTCGATAAAACTGTCGCCGAGTTTTTTGCCGGAGTTGGTCGCGCCGCCGAGCAACTGTCGCGACCAATAAATGCTGGAGCCGTCAATTTGCGCGTGCGGCGAGGTTCCCCGACCGCCGTTCGCCGCCGCGCGTTCCATTTCGGCGCGGACAATATGTTTCAGATTATTCTTGCAAGCCACGCTTCGCGCCACGCCCAACGCCGCCATTAACGGCGACGACAA
>JAISJR010000013.1 GCA_031261425.1 Planctomycetota bacterium | reverse complement strand
TCCGCGTGCTTGACGGCGCGCGCCGTGTCGGTGTGCCGCCGCGCCGTGCCGAGCAACGCCGTGGCTATCATCACCACCGCCACCGCCAGCGCCACCGCGACAATAACGGCGACGCCCTGCTCGCTTCTGCGAGAGTTAGTTTTGCTGTTCATCGGATGCTCTCCTCGGTTGAGAAACAGTTAAGCATTTTAAGCGCGTTAAGATTTTTAAGAAGCGGGAAGCAAGGGGAAAAGAACGGATTTTGAGAGAAAAATGGGGGAGGGAAAAAGGGGGGCTTTGATAAATTATTCCGGCAATCGCCGCGAAGCGGCAGAGCGTAACAGCCCAGCGCAACGCGCTGGGTTTGGCGGACGACAAAAAAAATATACGCCCTGTAAGGGCAGAGCCGGAAATTTGCATTGCCCTTGCAGGGCGCGTAATTTATGGGCGACTTTTTACCCAGCGCGTTGCGCTGGGCTGTTATGCGCCGCCCCTGCGGGGCGTTTGGCGGCGCGAAAAGCGATTAAGAAATTTAAGGGGATTAAGAATTTTAAGAAGCGCAAGCGCGCACTCTCAACTCTCAACTCTCAACTCTCGCTCTTCCAAGCGTTGCGGCGGAATGACAAACTCTGCAAAATTCGTCCGCGTTAATTTTTGCGGGTCGATAATTTGGTCCCGCCTTATGCCGAACGTCGTCATTATGTATTCAATGCTTTTTTCGCGGTCGGCGCGGCGCTCGTCCGGCGTCATCTTGGCGCGCTCTTCGGCAAGTTCCACCCGAATCCGGTGAATGTCGTCAATGTCAAAATTCATCGCTCTGTCCCTCCATAAAAATAGTCGGCGTAACCAGTTTAATCAAACGAAACCCCTCGCGGAAATTCACCGCCTCGACGGCAGACATCGCGTTGACATTGACGATATGCCGGCAGTTCCACGACACGACAAAATCACAATTCGCCAAGGTCGCCAAAGCGATATGTAGCGCGTCGGTGGCGCTTTTGCGCTTCAAACCGCCCTGCCGAATATATTCATTCGCGATGCGTTTGGCTTCGTCAGTTTCGCCAACCATCGTTTTCACCATTTCTTTTACTTTATCCAACATAAACGTTCGTTTCGGCTCGTAACACTTTTTTATCTCCGCAACCACCGGTTCACCAACAATCGCTTCGTATCGGTCGGCTTCAAGTTCTTTCCACAAGCGCAAGGTCTCCGCCATCCAGTCGGGACGGTCGGGCGCGTTAAGTTGGCTGATGACCGAGGTTTCAAGATAAAGACGCATTTTTTTCATTCTGTCCCCTCCACCGCGCTAAAACAGCCACGCCGCCAAGCGCCCGACCCACGAACCGCTACGCCGCCGCGCCTTATATTCCTCGTCCGTCAATTGCCGTTCGGGGCAGATGCGCTCGATAATGTCATAAGCCGTCTTAAAACCTTCGCGAATAGTCGGCACGTTCAAATTGCCTTCGTAGTAACCGGCAATATGCAAATTCTGATAGGCGTGATTAAGGTCGCGCACCAAATGCCCGTCAATTTTCGCGGCGTTTTCAAGGTAATACTTAATCGACTCGCGCTTGTTGCCGCGCGGCGGCTTCACGTCGCGCAACGAGAAAATCGCGTCCATCGCCAACAATACGCCCAAATACGCCGTGCCGCACGCGACCGACACGTATTTCTGGTCAAGAAACCATCTGCCGTCCTGACCGGCTTTTTTCAGGGTGTCTTCGGCATTGCGCAAGTAACGCGCCGCCTCGTAGTGCGCGTTCTGCTTCGCCGCTTCCTGCTCGTCTTTGAGGGACATAAATTGACTCCACGGGATAAGAACCGCTAAGAATTTTAAGGGGATTAAGAAATTTAAGAAGCGGCAAGAATGGCGGAATGAAGGGATTTTGAGAGATAAGTCGGGGCGGGAAAAAGAGGCGGGGGCGGCGGGGAAAACGAAGGCGGCGGGGCGGTTGACTTTGATAAATTATTCCGCGTTATCCGGCGGTTACGCGGGCGAAACGCCCGTTTCACCGCCGGTTATTCATCATCACGCCCCGCCGAGGCGTTTTAAGAATTTTCCCCCCAATCGCTCGGTCGCATATCTTGAATCATCAGTTCCGGGCGCGGCGGGTCGTAATAGGCGTTGTATTTCAGCGAAAAAACCAAGTCCCACGGTTGGCGCGGTTGGCGGTCGAGCGCGGTCAGCCACGCCGTCAGCAACTCCGGCGGTTGGCGCACGACCGCCTGATAGGCGACGTTGTTTTGCACGGCGTTAAACTTGAAATACTGGCGCGGCTCGCGCCCGGACAAACGCGGCGTGCCGGTAACGCGGATTTTGCGGCACAAAAACAGCGGCGGGGGATTGCGGTCGCCGAACGGTTCTAAATTGGCGATTTCGCGCATTAAATAGTCGTTGATTTCCGTCAGCGAAATTTCCCCGTCGATATTCAGCGGCGGCAAACCGCCGGTCGCGGCGGCTTGGGCGGCGCAATGACGCGCAAATTTTTCGCGAAACGCCGGCAGATTCTCGCGCTTAACGCTAAACCCCGCCGCCTGCGCGTGTCCGCCGAACGCCGACAGCAATTCGCGCGAGTCGTCCAACGCCGCGTAAAGATTCACGCCCGCGGCGCTCCGCGCCGACCCTTTGCCGACGTCCCCGTTCAGCGAAATCACCGCACACGGCAAACGGCGGCGCTCCGCCAGCCGTCCCGCCGCGATGCCGATAATGCCCTCGTGCCAATTTTCGCCGGCGATGACCAGAGCGCCGGCGGACGCCGCGCCGGCAAGCGTGTCGTCCGCGGTCAAAGTCGCGGAAATTTGCGTCATCATTTCGTCGCACCGGCGGCGGCGCTCGCTGTTTTTTTGGTCGAGAATTTCCGCGAGTTCCCGCGCCCGCTCGGCGTCGGTCGCCAGCAATACTTCCAACGCCAAATCCGCCGCGCCGAGACGACCGGCGGCGTTGAGGCGCGGCGCGACGACAAAGCCGATGTCGCGGCAGGTGGCGCCGCGCAAGCCCACGCCCCCGACGGCGAACAGCGCGCGCAAGCCGACCGAGGCGAACGGCAGACGTTTTAAGCCGTGATAAACTAAAACGCGGTTTTCGCCGGTCAGCGCCGCCACGTCGGCGACGGTGCCAATCATCGCCAGCGGCAAGGCGCGCAGGAGCGCGTCCTGCAATTTTTCGCCGACTTTTTTGCCGCCGCTGATTTGCTCGCACAGTCCCCACGCCAACTTAAACGCCACGCCCGCGCCGACCAAATCGCGAAACGGATAGGTCGCGGAGCGTTTCGGATTCAGCACCGCGACCGCCGGCGGCAACGCCTTGTCGCCGGATTCGTGATGGTCGGTGATAATCACGTCGATGCCCGCTTGTTGCATTTGCGCGACGCGCGCGTATTCGCCGACGCCGCAGTCAACGGTAACGACCAACGTCGCGCCGGCGGCGACGGCTTTTTCGACAAACGCGGGCGAAATGCCGTAGCCCTCGGCGGCGCGATGCGGCAGATACGGCGCCACGTCGGCGTCGAGCGCGCGCAACACCGTTACCATAATGGCGGTGGCGGTAACGCCGTCGGCGTCGTAGTCGCCGTGAATAATAATTTTTTCTTTGTCGCGGACGGCGCGCGCCAAACGTTCGGCGGCGAGGGGCAGGTCTTTCATCGCGGCGGGCGGGTGAAAATCGAGCATATTCGGCGCGAGGAATTTTTTCGCGCCTTTGACGTCGCCGGCGCGTTGCGCGAGCAACGTCGCCATCAGCGACGACACGCCGCACTCCCGCGCAATCAGCGCCGCCTGTTGGCGGTCGGCGGGCAAAAGATTCCAACGATAACGGGCGGCGGCGGACATATTTTTAATTACGAATTAAGAACTCACGTTATGCGCAAAAAAAAGAGAAGCCACGAATGAACACGAAAAGAACTTAACACGAATTAACACGAATTAGACGAATTAACCCGAAACCGAGCGAAGCGAAGGTTGGTGTGCTTTCCCAATTTTTTTTTTGTCCGTTTTCCGGTTCTTTAACTTCGTGTAATTCGTGTAATTCGTGGATAAGTTCTTTCTTTATTAACGATGGTCAAACCGCTCTATTTGACCGCCGCCGGATAGCGGTCAACGTCGAAGAGCCAGATGTCCACGCGGGCGGAGCGGTAAGCGTTCGGTTGCAAACCGGCGCGGCGGCAGGCGAACGCCAGCGCGTCTTCGACCGACCAGCGGTGCCGCTCCGCCGTGCCGGGCAGAACGACCGACCGCTGACTGCCCCGCGCCACCATAATCCCCTGTCCGTTTTTTATGTCCTCCCATTTCGCCGCCGGTCGCAAATTTTTCAGAACGGAAACTTCGAGCGCGCCGGTTTGCGCGTCGTAGGAATTTAACCGTTTCGACATTTGCGGGTCTTCGCCGAGCGCGCACATTCGCGCCGCTTCGGCGACGCCCTGCGCGAGCGGCAAGTTCTGATTGAGCGTCCCCATGCTCGCGAGTTCGACGCCGTCCTTGCCCACGACCGTAACAAAGACCGCGCGGCGGTGCAACAATTCGGGACTGCGCGGATACGGCGCGTCGTAACGCGCGAGCGCCGCCGCCGCTTGCAAACTGTCGCGGGCGATGGTCAGCATTTCCCGCGCCGCCTCGTCCGCCAACCGCCCGCTTTCCAGTCGAACAATCGGCGTCCCGTCGCGCGTCGTTTCGGCAATCGCGGTTTTCGCCCGCGCCGACAACGCGCCCGCCGCGCAACCGGTGAGTAACGGCGCATCGGGGAATTGGCGCGGCGCGTCATAGCCGAACCACGTCAGGGTGTCCATTTCCAACCACAAGCCGGTCAGCACCGCCGCCATTGCGACGCGCGGCGCGTCGATAATGCCGGCGCCGGGGTAAAGTGATTGTTCGCGTTTTTTGCCGAGGTTGTTGATGATGTTCAGGTCGAGCGTTTGCAGTTCGGCGAGCGTTTGCAAATCGTATCGCCCCGCGACCTCGCGTTCGGGAAAACCGTAAGACAAATTCGTAACCGCCACCAGCACCACGCCGTCGCCCGCCACGATTTTCGCCAGCGCGCGGCACAAATTTTCCGCGTCGCCGGTCAGGCGCGGATTGATGAGCACCGGCACAATTTGCGCGTCGGGCAAAAAATACTGCGCGAGAATGACGTTGGTCTCAATCGCCGCGTCGGTTTGATGCGCCGCCGGCTCAAAATTTACGTCGGGATTGGTCGCGAGCCGCCGCGCCGCGAGCGCGTTGATTTTCGCGATGCCGAGCGGCGTCGCGTAGCCGCCCTGCGTCCACACCGACGCCGGTCCGGCGAGCGGTTCGCCGTGCGGACGCGCCACCAACACGACGGTTTTCACGTTGCCGCGTTGCCGGAGATATTGATAGACCTTCGCCGCGACGGGCAACGCGCCGTCGAGCGTCCCCCACGGCGCGATAAAGACCTTCGCCACGCCCGGCACCGGTTCCAGCGCCGTCGGCGTGTCGAGCGCCTGCAATTGCCGCCGCAACAACCGCGCGTCGGCGGGATAATACAAATTCACGCCGGTCGGCTGACGCACGTCGTAAGGAAAAGTAACCGACGGAATGAACATCGGCGGCGCGAGCGTTTTCGGCGACCTTTCCGGCGGCAACGGCGGCGGACTAAATTGCGGCACGCCGAACGGCGCGACGGGCGAGCGCCACGCCGGTTCGCCGGCGAGCGGGGCGACCGGCGCGGACGGCGGGGCGGGCGGGGCGGGCGCGTTGATGACGCGGTCGGAAATGACGACGGCGGTTTGGTCGGGCGCGACGCCCGCCAAGTCGTCCGCCGACATAAATTGTTCGACAAACGCCGCGTCGGTGTCGGCGAACGCCGCCGTCGAAAAGAGCAGTAGGAAAATTAAGGGGCGCATTATTGCCTCGTGGGGTAGATAGGGAAAAGGGAAAAGGGAAGAGGGAAAAGATTCTCCGGCGCAAAACTTTTCCCTTTTCCCATAACCCTTTTCCCTTTTTTTTCACTTCTTTCGCAACCACTCGTCAATGAGCGGCTGGTGGTCGTCGAGCCAAATTTTTATTTGGGTTACGATGTCGCCGTCGCCCTGAATGGCGCGGAGCAGTTCCGCGTATTCCGTCATCGTCAATTTTTCGCGCCGGAAGAAGCCGCTCAATTCCTCAAACATACCGATGAACGGCGTGGCGGCGTAAATGTTAATCGTGTCGCTGTCGCCGTAAATTCCGCGCGGGTCGGCGAGAAATTTTAGCGGAAATTCGGCGAAAAGCGCGTGCGGCGTCCACGCGGTAACGACGACCGGCTGATGCTCGCGCTCGGCTTCGCGCAATTTATCCCACAAATACGGCTCGTTGCGCTCGTCCAACCGCCAGCGCGTCAGCCCGTAATCTTCGATGGCGCGGCGCGTCAGGTGGCTCAATTTTGAGTCGGGGTCAATCGCGTAAATCACGCCGCCGCCCGCCGCCAAATCCGCGAGCGTTTCAACGTCCATCCATTGCGGCACGGCTAAACCCAACCGCGCGTCCGTCGCGAGCGTTCCCAACCGCGCGACGCGCTCGCCCGCCTGTCGCGCGAACTCCGCCTGCGTCGGCATCCAACCGGAAAAAAACACGTCCGCGCGATTGGTCGCGAGTTGCGCCCACGCCTCCGCGAGGCGCGTCAGCGGCAACGGCTTCAACAAGACCTCCGCCGCCAAGCGCGTGCGCAAAATTTGCGCGTTCAGATACGCCGTCGCGACCGAACTGTCCCAGTCGCTGATATACACAATCCGCACGAGCGGCGCGCCGTTTTGACTGCGATAAATTTCTTCAAAAGCCGGTTCGTCTTTTTTTTCCTTGACCTCGCGCCCGAAGTGGATTGCGACGACAACGGGCAAAATAGCCGCCGCCAAGCCGACGACGAGTAATTTTGACTGTCCGTCGCGCCGCCGCCGCCGCTTGAAAATAGAAAGGTGGCGCCGCCACCAGAGCGCGAATTTTCGCCGCCAACGCGGACGGTCGCGCCGCGCGGCGGCAAAGCGCGAGACGGCAATTTTGAAATCACATTCTTCGATATGCTTGTCGAGCCAGCGGCGCGCGCCGTCGAGACGCGGCGCCCGCCCGCGCGGCAGGCACCGGCGCAAAACGCGCAGAAGTTGGCGAAGAAAAATAAACACGGCGGGGGAGGTCTCTCATATATGAGTGGGCAGTGAGCAGAGTTGAGAGTTGAGAGTTGAGCGATTAGAGTTTAGAGTGTGGAGTTTTTTTTAAGCGCGAAGCGCGACCACTGCTCAACTCTTAACTCTAAACTCTATAACCACTGTCCACTGCCAACTGCCCACTTTGGCTTATTCGCGACCGACCCGCGCTTTGGCGGGCGTCGCGTCCGGCTGAACGCTCGCGTTCACTGCGGAATTTTTTGCCCATTCCACTTTGCCGGTTTCGATGTCATACATCGCCTGCACCAAACGGAACTGACCGTCGCCGTCGTGTTCGCGGGAAATTTTGCCGCTCTCCGCCGCTTTTTTGATGACCGGCGACAGTTTTTTAATCGCGTCGGTTTGCGCCTGCACGTTGCCCCATTCGACCAACCGCGCCAATAATTCGTCCGGCAAATTTTCGGCGTCGATGCTGTTTTTCAATTTTTTGATGGTGGGTTGAATCGCGACCAACAACGGATTTTTCGTTTCGTTCGGCGCGGCAATCGCGGCTTGAACCGCGCCGCAATGCGTGTGTCCCAACACGACGACCAAATTCGCGCCGGCGTGTTCGACGCCGTAATCAATCGACGCGGTTTCAATCGCGCCCGCGATGTTGCCGGCGACGCGCACCACGAAAATATCGCCGATGCCGCGGTCAAAAATCACTTCCGGCGGCACGCGCGAGTCGCCGCAAGTCAACACCACCGCCGACGGATGTTGCCCGCGTTTCGCGGTCTCGGCGGCAATTGCCGTAGTGTGATTTTCATTCGTAACTTTGCCGCCGACAAAACGCTCGTTGCCTTGCTTCAACAATTCCCACGCCGCGTCGGCGGAAATCCCTTCCGCCGCCCCCGCGCCCACCGCCAACGCCGCCGCCAATAAACCGGCAAAAACGATTTTTTTCATCACGCATCCTCCTTGCAAATGAGTTGAAAAATGACGCCGAAAATGACGCCGAAAATTTTCATATTTCATTCTTAATTTTTAACGGCGGTTAATTATGATGCCCGACCGCAAATCCGACGCGGGCGTAGCTCAATGGCAGAGCGCTAGCTTCCCAAGCTCGATACGAGGGTTCGATTCCCTTCGCCCGCTCCAAATTTAGAGTTGAGAGTTTAGAGTTGAATGATTGAATGCGCTTCGCGCGTCTTAAAATAAAACTCCGCTCTCTAAACTCTCAACTCTAAACTTTCAACTCTGTTATACGCGCGGCGTGGTCGCGTTGGACGGTGCGCGCGTAGCGGACTAACGGTTTGCCGAACAACAGCGCGTAAAAATAGCCGTCGGGCGACAAGCCGAATTCGGGGCGCAATGCCGGCGCGGCGTTCAACACCATCGACAAAATCCCGCACCACGTTACGCCCAAACCGGCGGCGGTCGCCAACAACTCAAAATACGCGCCGGCAATCAGCACGTCGGCGACGCCGGTGTGCGGTTCTTTGGCGGCGTCCAACGAAATCAGCAACAACTGCGGCGCGCCGCGAAAGAAATGGTCAACGCCGTTTTGCTCCCAACATTCGACCCAATGCCACAGACCGTCCGGCACGTCGCGTCCGGCGCGTTTGGCGACGGTCAACGCCCCGCAAATTTTTTCGAGATATTTCACCATCGTCGCGCGGTCGCTCACCGTCGAAAAAATCAACGCGCGGTCGTTGCAACCGGTCGGCGCATACGCCAAGTCGGTCAGCAATTCGGCGACGATTTTTTTATCGACGGGGTTCCGGTCGTATTGCCGCACGGTGCGCCGCCCGCGCAAAAACAATTTCATCTGCGCCGGCGTCGGCAATTTTTCCGGCGCGAGCGCGAAACTGTCTTCCGGCTTCAGTCCGAAAACCGACAACGCGCCGACCGGACAAACCGCCAAACAGTGCTGACATTCGATACAGCCCGCGGCGCTTTCGGCGGTAACGCCGATTTTGCCGTCGTCGTGTCGGATTACGTCGTTCGGACAATCGCGGACGCAGGCGCCGCAACCGGTGCATTTTTTTTCGTCGATGATGAAATTTAGCGGAGGCATAGTTTTCTCCTGATTCAGAGTTTAGAGTTGAGAGTTTAGAGATGAGAGAATGGAGTTTTATTTTTTAAGATGCGCGAAGCGCACCTTTGCTCAACTCTTAACTCTAAAAATTCAACTCTAAACATAGCCAACCGCGCCGCGCCGACAATGAGTAGTCCGGCATTGCAACGCGCGAACGGCGGATTTATACTCCGCCGTTTCCACGCCATTTCGCGAAAGGGCAAACCAATGGGCAAAGTTTACGAGGGCGAATTAAGCGCGGCGGAAAAATCGTTCGCGATTGTCGTCAGCCGGTTTAATGCGTTTATCAGCGAGCGGTTGGTCGAAGGCGCGATTGATTGCCTGAAACGCCACGGCGCGCTCGAAGAATTTATCGACATTATCCGCGTGCCGGGCGCGTATGAATTGCCGGCGGCGATTGGGCGCGTGATTGCGCTCGACAAATACGACGGCGTGATTGCGCTCGGCGCGATTATCCGCGGCTCGACGCCGCATTTCGATTACGTCGCCGCGGAAGCCGCGAAGGGCATCGCCGCCATCGCGCAAAACGCGCCGTGCGCCGTGGCGTTCGGCGTGTTGACTTGCGACACCATCGAACAAGCCATCGAACGCGCCGGCGCGAAAGCCGGCAACAAAGGCGCCGACGCCGCGCTGACGGCGATTGAAATGGCGAATTTGTTCGGCGCGTTGGCGCAATGATAGAGTTAAGAGTTTAGAGTTAAGAGTTGAGCAGTGGTTGCGCTTCGCGCTTTTCAAAAAATAAAACTCCACACTCTAATCTCTCAACTCTAATCTCCGCTCACTGACCACTGACCACTGAAAAAAATGATAAAACCGCGAACGCTCGCGCGCCGGTTGGCGATGCAATACTGTTTTACGTGCGACTTGAACGCCGAGTGGAACACTTGGTCGCTCAGCGATTTTTTAGCGGAACATTGCGATTTGCCGACGGCGGCGGATTTCGCCAAAGAATTGGTCGCGGACGCGGTGGCGCAACACGAAGCGCTCGACGAGCAAATCGGCGCGGTCGTCAAACACTGGGAAGTGCGCCGCATCGCCGCCGTGGAGCGCAACATTTTGCGCGTGGCGCTCGCCGAATTGCGCGCCGGCAAACTCGACAAAAAAATCATCATCAGCGAAGCGATAAAATTGGCGGACGACTTCGGCGACAAAAACTCCGGCAAATTCGTCAACGGACTGTTGGACGCGCTGGCGAAAAACGTGGCGGCGGCGAAAGATTAGACCTAATAACCTCCGCCAGCCGCGCTGAAAGCGCGAAACATATTAGCCCAGGATAAGCGACACGTTCTACCGTCGCGCCACCCTGGGTCGCGGTTGAATTGATAAATAAAATCCGACAGTAACGCGGCGTTGCGATTTACGCCGCGCTAAATCGCCGCCGGTGGCGGCGAAAAGCGTTTCGCCAAAACGCGGCGAAACGTCCGCTGTCGGATGGCGCCGGTGCGCCGTTTTTACCCAGGGTTGCGGCACGATAGAACATGTGCCTGACCCTGGGCTAATATATTTCGCCCTTGCAGGGCGACTGTCGGAGGTTGCTAAAAAATGTCACGCAATTCGGAAAGAACCGCTATGACTGAAACCGCGCCCGCGCCTCGCCGGGGATTTAATTTGGGCTTAATCGTCGCCGTCGTCGTCATCGTGTTTTTGACGCTGTTCGGCTGTCCGCGGTTGTTTCGCTACCTCGCGGAAAAATCGCAACCGGCGGAATGGTGGCAAGCGCCGCTGACGACGGACGCGCAACCGTGAATTTTTTCGATAAAAAATAGGGCGTAGCCATTTAACATCGGGTAGAGATAAGATAAAATAAACCGAATTATAGTTTAGGAGGGGACGCTATGAACGTTGCCGATGTTGTTGATAATCCGCAAAGGTTTGAAGCGGAATTTATGGCGGGCTATGACCGCTGGTTAGCGCAAAAGAAAAAAGAAGAAGCCGCCATTGTCAATCACCGTTGGAGTCCCGACGGAGTGAGCGCGTGGGATTGGTTGCGAGAGGGTGAAAGTAAAATGGATACTTCGGTTGTGGACGCGGCTATTGTGGAGTCGATGCGTTCTTATGGAGCAATCAAATGATTAACCTCGCTCAATACCCGCGTTTCGCTCCGCCGACACGGGAACAATCTTTGCTCTGCGCAAGGCGATTGATTGCTTATGTGCGTGATTTTGCGCAATCAATCAATGCGTGTTTGCCGTTAATTGACGCCGACCGCTTGAATGAACTGATTGTCCGCGTGGAACAACGCCGAGTGTATTTTCACGTCTTTCACCCGGAAATGAAAATGGGCGAATTGAATGAATTTGTGCTTTACACTTTTTGGATATTGAAACTTTGCCCGTTTCGTTTGCCGGGCGACTTTGACCCCGGACTTTTTAATCGTGATTTAGCGTTCGCCATTTTTACCCGCGCGGTGTTTAACGAAGCCATCAAGCGCGAAAAGAAAACGCATTTAACGCGCGCTATCATTGATAAATTGCTTTACGACTTTCGCTATCGCGATTTATCCAAAGAAGCGATGATGACCTTGGCGGAAACGCTGATTATCTGATAAAAATAACCCCGCGGTTCGATGGACGCGCAACCGTAACGAAACAGGACTAGTCGGTTTTGACTTTTGGGTGAAACAATTTATCCCGAATGCTGTCTTTATAATACTTCTTGGTTGTCGCGATTAGTTTATTCAAAGACAAAATAGTGTTTTCTTGAAATGAAGTGCTACACCGCTTCGCAGAGTTAAACAATTCGCCCCAAAATGACATCCGGCTATCTTTATATCTTTTAATACTATCGGCTATTCCGTCAATTGCTTCAACGAATTCTTTACTCGTTTTCGGGTATTTACTGTCAGTCCATCCGACACAAATGCCTATTTCTTCATGATAAGCGATGTGAATCAAAGCCGTCCGCATAATTTCAAACTGTTTTTCCCACACAACACTATCTTTATTTTTCCGAACAGGCGGAACTTGATTTGAAGCCATTGCCAGAAAATCAACAAATTTTTTAGCAAATCTTGCCACTTCAATCGCCTTATTCTTATACGTAAGGTGTTCTGTTTTATTTCTATCGTTATCGGACATGCCTAATACTTTTAACCATTCGTCCACATCGTCGCTACTTTTATTTTTGATTAGAAGTGCTATTTGTTCTAAATATACTTGCAGGTTTGAGTAGAAGCCGTATGCCGCATCATCTTGATGTTTCTTTATACTCCGCACGAAGACCATGCCATACACCGTGACGGCAAGCGTAAGGAATAGTATGATATTATTTGTCCACAGTACATAATTATGGTCAGGCATATTCATGCTCCTTCCGAATCCTTTTGACGAAAATAATTTGGATATTTACTGCGTAAATGAGATTCCTCAGAATTAAAGCCGTCTAATTTTTTGTTTAGTTGTGATAACAATGATTCTTTCTGCTCATCTGTTTTGAATCGTTTTTCATTTGGAGATAAACTATTGACATATTCGATGTAAGAGTTGACATAATTTCGTTGTTGTTTAAAAATCCGCGCTGGATGACAATACAATGGGGAATCTACGGTTTCACGATAAATAGTCTTAGACCTATACATCGTGTCAAAGTTGTGTTTGGCGTCAACACTACCTATCGCATATCTTTTAGTATCACGCGCAATAATCTGTTTTGCACAATTATATGCTTTATTGTTGAGAATAGTGTCAATGATCTCAACGCACGGAAAATTCCATTGCGTATCCCCATTTTTTTGTTTTCCCGTTTCTTGTGGTTGCATACAATTATCCATCATAAGACGCTTATTATCTCGGCAGAAACGAGCGGCGAAATACTCAAATTCTGGGAGTAGACGCAAAAACGCACGTCCTGCGTGAGTGATTCGTATGCCGACACTCTGGTCGTGACTTCCATAAATACTATTTTTTGCAGTTATGAGCATCTTAAGAATAGATGATTCGTCTGGCTTTTCCTGTTTATTCCATTTTAGAGCAGTAAGAGGCACCCATCCAGTTATATCCGTAACCTCATTCATCAAGAACAATATGCGAGCGATGAAAACCAAGTCCGTCTTCTCATCAATGTCGGTAATTCTCGAATGAGTACCGTCGAGAAACATTTTGGATAATAAATCCTCTATATCAAGATATTTAACTTTTAGTGTCGATTCGTTATTATCACTATGACTATTTTCTATCTCGGTTCGATGCAGAATGGTTAGAATTTTTCTTGTGAACGAACTTGCTTCACGACGGCGCTCCTCCGCCTCCGCCTCCGCCTCCGCCTTCGCCTGAGGATAAGAATACTCAACCATTAGTTGCGAAAAATAGGTGCCGTAGTTATCGATGGGGATGTTAAACGAATCGAGGAGCATGCGCACAATACGCATTCTTAGCAAATGTGATATTTGTGTTTTTGCTTTGTCTTCCTGTCCTTTCGATTGATTTTCATCCCAACAACGATTGAAATCAGCCAATTCCTCTTTGTTGCCTTTAGATTTCAAGACATGTTTTATTATACGCACCATTCGACGATAATTGCGGTTAAAAAGGTTTGACAGAAACGGAGCCAAAGACCACTTTGACATAGTGCAATCTGAAAACACTCTTTTCAGCGTTTCATATACAATATGGTCGTCATCATCGGCATAAAAATTAAGATATTTTAATTTAGTATCGTATATCTCGCGCGGACAAAACCAATCCGTTATTTCTATGATGAAATGGTGATCAAGCACCATACCACGGTCGATCCGAACGGTTACCGGACGAGTAACAACCATAAAAGTCGGAATACACAAAATAAGTTCTTTTTCGTCCTCTTTATTATTTCCTTCATTCTCATTAATAATCTCACTGTGACTACCGACAGCGCCGTGTAAACTATTAATGATAGTTCCAACCTCACGGTCGCTAATAGTCCTCTTTCCTGTTAACGGGCTCGTCTTTTCGTTGACGTAATACTCAATGTTATCTAAAACACAGATATATCGCTTGTGATGCAATTGCCCTTTGCAAAGAAGCACTTGCAATAAAATAGACGAAATATCGAATATCGCACTATTGATGTTGTCTGTGGGATTTTTGAATTCGTCTTTTTTGTTGCTGTCATTTATGATTTCATTAAAAAGATTTTGTAGATTGTTCAAAAAAGATTTTTCAGATTCTTCCGACCGTCCCCCCGATAAGAACGTTCTAATTTTATCAAAAAAAATCTCTTACACTTTGTTTATCTCTTTCTCGGTCATAAACTTTATTGTAGTAGTAATCAGAAATAGACCGAAGTTCAACTGTATCAATAATCACCGTTTCTTTGTTGCTTTCCTTGCGAATCCCGATATTTTCTAACGTATTATCAATTAAGAGAATAGCGAATCTGTAACAATAATATTTATTCCATAACTCTTCATTTTCCACACAAAATGCCTCTGTCTCGCTTTCTGTCGAGATAACGACACAGCGTTTTACTTCTTCAAAATCACAAAAAAACATACTAACAGAATCTTTATATTGTTGCGCTAACCAATGCGCGTAGGTCGATTTACCACAACCTGCGTTCCCATACAACCATATTATTCTTGATCCGGGATCCTTGATAACGGTGAGCAAACTCTCTCTGTCCTGCTTCAATTTCTCATAATCGCTATGTGAATCGCAATCATCTTTACTTACATTATCGGGCGTCCACCCCTTTGTGTATCGAGTGAACGGTTCAACAAAAAAAGTATCGAGAAAATAATCCTCATTTCTTAGTAGTCCGACCTCATCTTTTATTTTTCTTTCTGACAACTTTTTTTCAACTAACCTAAGTGATATTTTACCTTTATGAGAAAAAGGATTGAATTCTATTTCGCTTTCTGGTATGTTCATATTTTCACCCTCCCGGTAATATTCAATATTTTCATTTTGAAATTAGTCGCAATAGATTGTAAAATAACTTTAATACCCCTCCGACTTCAATTTTTTGTCCGCAGTTTTGCCGACTTCGGTGTCGCGGTATTTTTCGCGGAGCGCCTTCAACATTTCCAAGCCGAAGCGCCGCTCGGCGTTCATCTGTTCCGCAAAATGGAAGCCCAAATACAGCAATTCTTCCGGCGTCAGCGCTTTGTTGGCGAGCAGTTTCGGCGTCAAGCCCTTTTCCGTTTCTCGCAAAAACCATTTGAAATTATCGAGGCACGGGTCGGCGTCCCGCGCGGTGCGGGCGCGATTTAATTTGCTGGTTTTCAGTTGCGCGAGCGCCAAATCAAAACGGAGTTCCGGCGTCAATAATTCCGTGTGGTCGATGATGCGCAAAACCTCGCCGACGCCCGCCCAATTTTTGCTTTTCTGCTCTTTTTGCGCCAACGCGCAGACCTCTTTCAGCAACACTTCGCCGCGCAAATGCGCCAGCGCCGAGCGATATAATTGATAACTTTCCTCGTGCCGCTTTCGATACAGCGCATACATCCGGTCAAACAATTCTTTCGCCTTTTCGTCGTTGATGCGGTTGGCGTGACTGCTCAAAATTTGCACCAATTCATACGCCTCCGCGTGTCCGGTAAATTCTTCCAAATGCCGCAGGATGACCGCGACCGACGACGGCATCGCGCGCAACGCCGCCACCGCCGCGTCGCGCAACGCCGACTCGCGCGAGGTGTGCCAGATTTTCAACACCGTTTCGGCGTTGGCGATAGAATCGACCGTCGCCAAATTTTTCACCGCATACACGCGCACGCCGAGATGTTTGTTGTCCAACAAGGCGCGGATTTGGTCGTTGTTCTGCCGCCGCAAATTGAAATTATTCAACACGGCGACGGCGTAGCGCACGAGTCCGTCGTATTCGTTTTCGCCCAAAATATCCAGCACGGCGTCGAACAATTCTTTGTGCCGCGTCGTCGAATAATTGAAATTTGCCAAACTGCCGAGCGCGTGGCGGCGGACAATCAGCGGATAATTGTTGGACAAAAACGGCAGAAGCGCGGCGTAGTCGTTGACGGAACCGGCGATGCCGAGCGCGATGATAAAAGTCGAGAGCGCGGTGGCGGCGGCTTTGGCGCGCGGGTCTTTCAGCGCGTCCGTCAATTTGCCGTGCAGGTCGGCGATTTCCGGCTGGCGGTAACGCGAAAAATTTTCGCGGAACAGGCGAATCATTTCGCGCAAGAGTTCGCTGTCCTGCGTGTAACATAAATCGATAAAAAATTGGTGCGCCGCCGCAGTGCGGATTAACGAAATGATGGAGACGGCTTGCCGTTGCGCGGAGAACGGCAACGAGCCGAATTGCGAGCGCAAGGCGGCGATGCTGTCGTCGCCGCTGGCGACGAGCGCGGTCAGGGCGCGGGCGGCGTTGCCGGAGTCGCGGACGAGCGACTGCACGAGATATTTGAGCGCCAACGGATGCGGCTTGGCGCGGAAAGTGTCGATAATCGCGGCGTGCAATTCGACGTTGGCGGAGTGCGCGAGCAGGTCGCACATCGACTTGACGGCGCGGTCGTCGAGCATTTGCGTCGCGCCCAACACGCGCACGGCGGCAATTTGCAAGTCAAAATTATCGTGGTGCAGAAGTTCGTTGACCGCGTCTAACATCGCATTGTTACTGCTCATGGATCGCCTCTCTACGTGAAGGGTTCGCAAATTTTAACGCGCCGCCGGGTTGCTAGAATACAAACGGGAAAAGTGTATGCGCTCAACTTTCTCCGTCAAGAAAAACCGTGAAAATAGTTTGCCGTCGATAGTTGATAGTTGGTAGTGGTGGAGTTTTTATGGGCAAATCCGCCAGCGCCATTTTCGCAATTTTTATAAATTTTCCGCCAGTCGTCCCGTAGGGACGATAGGTCGGTAGAAAAAGCATCATTTGATTTGTTTAATAATCTCCGACAGTTCCGCGGCGAAGCCGCGGCAATCGCCGCAGAGCGGCGAAAAGCGTTTCGCCAAAACGCGGCGAAACGTCCGCTGTCGGATAGCGCTACGCGCCGTTTTTTACCCAGGGTTGCGGCACGATAGAGCGTGTGCCTTACCCTGGGCTACCGATAGGTCGCCCCTATGGGGCGGCTGTCGGATTTTTTACGGTCAAATTCGCTTCGCGAACGCCGGCAAAAAACTCCACAACTAAAACTGCCCACTGCTCACTGCAAACCACTCTACCTATTTCCCCGTCGCGCGTTACACTATCGCGCCATTATGTCTGATATGCACGAAAAATTAGCCGCGCTGACCGCGCGCTTCCGCCGACTGCCGGCGGTGGCGGTGGCGTTTTCCGGCGGCGTCGATTCGACCTTTTTATTAAAAGTCGCGCACGACGCGCTCGGCGCGCGCACCGTCGCCGTAACCGGACGCTCGCTCAGTTTCCCGGAGCGCGAATTGAACGCGGCGAAAAAATTCTGCGCCGACGCGCAAATCCGGCACTTGTTGGTTGACGCCGAAGAGTTGGCGGTCGAGGGGTTCGCCGACAATCCGCCGGAGCGCTGTTATCTCTGCAAAAAAGAATTGTTCGGACAAATCCAAAAAGTCGCGGCGGCAAACGGCATCGCGGCGATTGCCGAGGCGTCGAACCTCGACGACGAAAGCGACTACCGCCCCGGACATCGCGCGATTGCCGAAGCCGGCGTTTTAAGTCCGTTGCGCGAGGCGCGGCTGACCAAAGCGGAAATCCGCGAATTGTCGCGCGAACTTGGTCTGCCCACGTGGGACAAGCCGTCGTTCGCCTGTTTGGCGTCGCGGTTTCCGTTCGGCGAAAAAATCAGCGCGGAAAAATTGCGGCAACTCGACCGCGCCGAACAATTTTTATTGGATTTAGGATTTCGCACGGTGCGGGTGCGTCTGCACGAAAACGGCAAATTGGCGCGGATTGAACTTGACGCCGGCGACATCGCGCGGTGCGCCGCGGCGGCGATGCGGCAAAAAATCGGCGACGAATTTAGCCGTCTCGGCTTCACCTACATCGCCCTCGACCTGCGCGGCTACCGCACCGGCAGTATGAACGCGACGTTGCCGAACAATTCACAATTAACAATTCATAATTAACAATGGTTACGCGACGCTCTCAATCGCGCCACGCTAAAGCGTGGGGCGATTAACCGCCAACCTCACGAGTGGAGTTGACCGCGTAACGCGAGTTCGTAATTATTTGCGCTTGTCGAACGACGCTTATAATGCGCCGCCGCCGCCGCGCGTCGTTTAAGAGAAAACGTTTATGTCTTCGCTCGAAAAAATTTATTTCTCCAAATTATTTTACGCGATTTGCCTGTTGGCGAATCTCGTGGCTTTCGGCGGGTTGTTAGTCGTTTTTTTCAGCCACAATCACACGCTTGAAAATTCTTACCGGCAGACGTTGGAACAGACGACCGCCATCGCCGAAAAAATCCTCAACCGCGTCGTCCCCGCGCCGGACCAACTCGAATACCTGTTGCGCCACGACCCCGCCGAATACTGGGAACTGCAACAACAATTCCGCGACTTGCAGGAAGCCACCGGCGTGGCGTATTTGTATGTGTTGCAGAAACACGAGGGCGACTGGCGGTTTCTGCTGTCGTCGCTGTATGGACGCGGCACCGCCGCCGCCACGATTCTCGCGCCGTATCCCGAATACAACGAGGATGTCGAACTGAACCGCGCGTGGGAACGACGGATAATCACTTTTCATAATTTCACCGACCGCTGGGGCGACTTAGTCATCATCTCGCGTCCGGTCGTCGTCAACGGCAAAACCGTCGCCGTGATTGGCGCGGATTTCGACCAGCGGACGGTGTCGGCGTTGCACGCGCGCATGCGCAACGAACTGCTGATTACGTTGGGCGCGACCGCCGTCCTGTCGCTGTTGCTGTGGTATAAAGTTTATTCGATGATGCGCAATTTGGGCGCCGCCGTGGCGGAGCGGACGCAGTCGTTGCGGGAACAAACGGAATTAGCCCACGCGGCGTATTTCGCCAAAACCAATTTTCTCGCCACGCTCAGCCACGAATTGCGCACGCCGTTGCACGCGATTAACGGGATGGCGTCCATCGCCCGCGCCGCGATAGACAATCCGCCGAAAATTGCCCAGTGTTTGGACAACATCAACGTCGCCGGCGAATGTTTAACCAAATTGTTCACCAACCTGCTTACCGCCGTGCAACTCGAAACCGGCAAGAGTTCCATCGCCGAACAGGAATTTAATTTCCGAAAAATGTTAGACCGGCTAATCGCGCAATTCACCAAGACCGCCCGCTATAAAAAACAAAGTTTCAAATTTGAGGTCGCGCCGACCGTGCCGACGTATGTGTTGGGCGACGAAATGCAACTCTCGCGGTGCGTGCAGACGCTGTTGGACAACGCGGTGAAATTCACCCCCGAACACGGGACGATAGCGCTCACCGTCGAGTCGATGCCCGCCAAGAAAAACAGCGTCCGCGTCATCGTCGCGGACACCGGCATCGGCATCGCGCCCGAACAGCAACGCCGCGTTTTCCTGCTGTTTGAACAAGGCGACAACGGTTTGACCAGAAAATACGAGGGGACGGGGCTTGGGCTGATGATTGCCAAGGGCTTGTTGGATTTGATGGGCGGGACCATTTCAGTGAAATCCAAAATCGGCGTCGGCTCGACTTTTACGATAGAACTGCCGCTGACGCCCATCGAGTCGCTGACGCCTCTGCCGCCGGAGTCAAGCGATATTTTCCACGACAAGCGGGTTTTGTATGCGGAAGATAACGAAATCAACCGGCAGGAGATGTTGATGATTTTGACGCCGACCGGCTTGGCGGTCGATTGCGCGGAAAACGGCGACCTCGCGGTGGAAATGTTCGCCGACCAACCCGACGCTTACGATTTGATTTTAATGGACAACTATATGCCGGAAATGGACGGTCTCGAAGCCGCGCGGCGGATACGGCAGACGCCGCACCCGCGCGCGAAAACGATTCCGATTATCGCGGTTTCCGGCGACCGCTCGCCGGAGTCCCTCGCCTCATACTTCCACGCCGGTATGAACGACCACCTCGACAAACCGGTCGATGACGCCGCGCTGATTGCCAAAATCGTCCATTACCTCTACGGGGGGGGGGGGAAGAACTAATAACTGCTCTTCTACTGCGGCTCATAAATCGACGCTAAAATTTCCGTTTCCATTCCCGCTTCGGCGAAAACGCTGTGCGGCACGACGCTGTCCAAATAAATGCTGTCGCCTTTTTGCAAATGATACGTCTCGTTGCCGTAAATTATTTGCAAGCCGCCGCTTAAAACGTAAATAAATTCCTCGCCCTCGTGCGACGACAACTGATTTTTCGCGCCGGCGGGCAACGGATGCACCTTAATCAAAAACGGCTCGATATGCCGGTCGGCTTTGTTTTGCGCCAACGCGAAAAAATCCAATTGCGATTTGTCCGCCGAACTCTGCTCGCCGGAAAAATGAATAACCCGCTCGCGCTCGGCGGCGCGATGCACGACCGGTCCGGTGCTTTCCATATCGTCCAACAACGTCCCCAACCGCACGCCCAACGCCCGCGTGATTTTCAACAACGGCGTCAGCGACGGCACCAATTCGCCGGCTTCCAATTTTTCGATTAGCGCGGTCGGACATTTGCTTTTTTCCGCGACTTCGGCGACCGGCATATTTTGACTTTCGCGAATCGTTTTCATCTTTTCGCCGATGACGTTCACTGCGTTGCTCATTTTTTTCTCCTGTAAAAAGTGGACAGTGGTTAGTGAGCAGTGGACAGCGAGCGCTTGCGAATTTATCAATAAAACTCCGCAACTGCCCACTGCCCACTGTCCACTCGCCTCGTCAATAAAAATGCCCCCGAAAACCGTCGGGGGCAGGCAAGAAATCTCGGTTCGATTACCGTTTCGAGAATTGGAAACTGCGCCGCGCGCCGGGCTTGCCCGGTTTTTTGCGTTCGACCATCCGGCTGTCCCGCGACAGGAAGCCGTGCTCGCGCAATCGCGCCGCCTTGTCCGGCTCGGCTTTCAGCAACGCGCGCCCCAAACCCATCATCAACGCGCCGGCTTGTCCGGTCAAACCGCCGCCGCGAATGTTGGCGACCACGTCGTATTGATTTTCCGCGCCGATATATTTCAGCGGTCCGGCAATCGCGACCTGCTGGCGCAACGAGGGAAAATAATCTTTGGCGTTGCGACCGTTGATTTCGATTTTGCCGGAGCCCTTGCGAATCCGCACCCGCGCCACCGAGCATTTGCGCCGCCCCACGCCCCAAATGTAACTGATTTTCGCTTCTGTAGCCACGTTTAATTCCTCCCCGCCGGAATGATAAGTTCTTTCGGTTGTTGCGCGGTGTGCGGATGTTCCGCGCTCGCGTAAATTTTCAATTTTTTCAACATCTGCCGCCCCATTTTGGTTTTCGGCAACATCCGGCGCACCGCGTTGCGGATGATGCGGTCGGGATGTTCGGCGAGCATTCGCTTCATCGGGACTTCTTTCAGTCCGCCGAGATAACCGGTGTGATAGCGGAAAACTTTGTCCCGCATCTTATTGCCGGTCAGCACCGCGCCGCCGCAGTTGGTAACGACGATGAAATCGCCGCAGTCAACATACGGAGTGTAAATCGGTTTGTGTTTGCCCATCAGGCGGCGGGCGAGTTCGGCGGCAAGCCGCCCCACGACCATATTGGTCGCGTCCACCTGCCACCATTCGGCGCTTTCTTCCGCCTGTTTCGCGGTCGCCAAAGTCGTTTGCCGTTCCATTTTTTTGCTTACCTTCGTTTGACAAATAAAAACGCGACCGAAGCAAAGTCGCAAGGGTTGAGAATTTACGGTCAATCAAACGCGAGTCAAGAGGACGGCGGAGGAATTAAAAATTAGAAACTCACGTTACGCGCAAAAAAAGAGAAGCCACGAATGAACACGAAAAGAACTTAACACGAATTTTCACGAATTAGACGAATTAACACGAATTTTTTTTTGTCCGTTTTCCGGCTCTTTAACTTCGTGTAATTCGTGTAATTCGTGGACAAAAAAAATCTTTTTTTATTCGTAAAAATTCGCGTCTTTTTGTTGACCGCGTAACACGAGTTGTTAATTGTTAATTGCGGTTTCTACCGCCGCCGCATAATGTCGTAGAAGCAAATCAGCAACAAATCCGGTTGCATCGGCACGAAAGTCGTTTCGTAAATCCGTTCGTGAAAATTGAGGTCGAAGCGCCGCAACGAGCCGCTTTTAATCACCGCCGGAAACATTTTGCCGAAGTCGAAATTGCCTTCCATCACGCCGCGGTTGAGAATCGCCAGCGCGTTGTCGCCGGGCATAAAACCGAGGTCTTTGCCGTGCGCGTTGGCGTCGATAATTTCGCCGTCCTCCATTATCAGCACCGAGGCGAACGGCACGGAACTCAATAAAATTTCGTTGATATACTGCCGTTGCCGCGAATTTTCCTCGTCCTGTTTTTGCGCCGTGATGTCGCGCACCACGCCGTTGTAATAGTCGATTTCGCCGCGCTCGTCGCGGTGCGGCACGATGATGCTCGACACCCAACGGATTTTCCCGTTTTTGCAACGCAGGCGGTGTTCGAGCGGCAACAAGTTCTCGTCTTTCAAGTCGCCGGACATCATTTTATTCGACCGCTCCACCACCGCGTCGCGGTCGCGCTCGTGCACCATCGTTATCCACAAATACGGGTCGCGCTCAAAATCCTTCGCGTCGTAGCCGGTTACTTTGTGGACGCCTTCGCCGTGCGTCGTCTCCACGGCTTTGCCGCGGTCGAGCCGCACCGTGTAAATGTAGTCGGTTACCCGCTCGGAAATCAACTGATACTGCGCGTGGCTTTGGTATAAAATTTCAAGCGGGCGACGGCGGTCGTCGATGTCGAGAACCAAACCGGTGAGATGCGTCGCTTGACCGGCGTCGTTGTGGCGGTATTCGCCGGTCAGCCAGACCCAGCGATATTCGCCGGTGGCGTGGTTGAGTAGGCGGCAGTCGAGTTCATACGTCGCGCGGCGGGCGCGCGCGTCGCGGAGCACATCGACCAGGCGGGTGGCGTCGCGCGGGTAGAGCGAAAACATCAGCATTTCGCGCAACGACATTTTTTCCAATTCGGCGCCGGCGGGAAAATAGTCGGCGAAGGCGGGATTGAGATAAACGCTATGCTCGGCGGGAGTGCCGGCGGGCGCGTCTTCGATGTCCGACGAAACGAACGCCAGCCACAACAAATTACCTAACAGCCGGCGAAACGGCTCGCCGTCGAATTGAGAGTGAACAATCATAATGAGGCGCGGCGCTCCGGTGGGATTGGCGGCGAATTGTAAAAAGCGACCGGCAAAAAAATAGAGTTAAAAGAGCAGAGTTGAGAGTTTAGAGTTAAGAGTTTAGAGTTTAGAGTTGAGAGTTGAGAGAGTGGAGTTTTATTTTTAAGACGCGCGAAGCGCATCCGACATTCAACTCTCAACTCTAAACTCTAAACTCTGCTCTTCAAATCAGCCACTCCGCCCCCGCCGCTTCTTGCGGTTTGACTTCTTCGACGGCGGCTTGGACTTGCACTTCGACCGGTTTGACGACGAGCGCTTTCACCGGTCGCGCCGGACAAACAAATTCGCACCCGCCGCAACCGATGCACAAGTCCGCTTTCAATTGCGGCAACGCCACCGGCATTCCGTCGCTCTCGACCATTTCGAGCGCGTGCACGGAGCAAACTTCGGCGCACGCGCCGCACGCCGTTTCGTCCTTAAACGCGATGCAATAGTCCAGCGTCAATTCCGCCAGCCCAATCCGCCGCCGCTGTTTTTCGGCTAACGGCAACAAGGCAATCGCGCCGGTCGGACAGACCTCGCCGCATTTCCGGCAATTAAATTCGCACATTCCGCCGTCGAATTGCAGATGCACCGTTTCGCGCGTCAGACCGGCGGGGCGCAACACGCCGCTCGGACAGTGCGTCAAACACAATTGGCAATTCGTGCATTGGTCGGCGAAACGCGGCAACGACCCGGCGCCGGGCGGAATAATCGGCGCGGGCGGCGCGGCGCGTTTGCCGAATTTTTGCCCGAATTTTTGCCGCTGTTCGTAGATTGCCCACGCATAGCGGCGATGCAAAAAATAGCCCGCGCCGCCAATCGCCGCTACGACCGCCGCGACCGCCAATTCGCGCCGCGAAATTTTTTTGCCGGTCTGCGCGCCTGTTGGCGCGCCGGTCGGCGCGGGTAAATTGGTTTCACTATTTACCGCTTCGGCGGCGCGTAAGTTTTGCCATTCGACGGCGCGGAATTTGCAGGCGGCGACGCAATTCCCGCAACGCAAACAACGACCGTTGTCGAGCGTTTGGGCGGCGACATCGACACAGCCCGCCGGACATTTTTTCACGCATTGTCCGCAACTTTTACAAGCGTCTTTTTTGATGCGCAAACCGAAAATTGCGCGTTCCGCGAACAGCGACAGCAGGGCGCCGAGCGGACACAGCGTCGCGCAAAAAATTCGCCGTCGCCAGACAACGAACAGGAAGAACCCGACAAATACCGCGATGCCGGGCGCGAGCAAGGCGGCGGTCAGCGGCAATTCGGGCGACGGCGCGTAAGGGAAAAAATAATTATGCAGGGCGACGAGCGGCGGATTAAACAGCGCGGCGGCAATGGCGCCGAACAGCGAATACGGTCCTAAAACGCGGAGCGGCAACGCGAAGCCGGCAATCAGCGCGACCGCCGTCAGCGCCAGAATCGTCAACCGCAAAACGCGATGATTTTTCGGCGTTTTGCCGCGCCGGAATTGGGTCAGCCAACCAAGAATATCTTGCAACACGCCGAGCGGACAGACCGCGGCGCAGTAAAGCCGCCCGCATAAAAATGTAATCAACAAGAGCGTCAGCAACGTGCCGACGGCGATAATGCCGAAAGACGACGCGAAACCGGCGCTGACGAACGGCGCGGCGTCGCCGACGAAATAGGACAACATTTTCGCCGCCGGAAAAACGCCGCTAAACGCCGCCACAAAAACGGCGAAAAAAAGCGCCGCCGCCAATAAACGAATTTTACGCATCGATTTTTCTCCCGAAATTTTAGAGGAAAGGTAAGGGGATTAAGGATTTTAAGAGTTTAAGCAACGAAAAGGCGCCGTTTCAACTTTGAACTTTCAACTTTTCCCTTTTCCCTCTTCCCTCTACTCCCTTCCCTCGCTCAGCAAATCCAACAGTCCCACCGCCATTGCCGCTTCGACGACCGGCACGACGCGCGGGACGATGCACGGGTCGTGCCGCCCTTTGACGACCAATTTCGCATTGGTGCGGCGGCTTAAACTAATCGTGTTTTGTTCCCGCGCGATAGACGGCGTCGGCTTGAACGCCGCGCGGACGATGAGCGGCATCCCGCTGGCGATGCCGCCCAACACGCCGCCGTGATGATTGGTGCGCGTTCGCGCCGTCCCGTTTTCGGCGTAATAAAATTCGTCGTTGTGCCGCGACCCGCGCATTTTGGTCGCGGCGAAACCGGCGCCGAATTCCACGCCGCGCACCGCCGGAATCGCCCATAAAATTTGCGCCAACACATTTTCCACGCCGCGAAACGGCGGCTCGCCCGCGCCCGCCGGCACGCCGAACGCCGCGCCTTCGACAATGCCGCCGACGGAGTCGCCGTCGGCTTTCGCCGCCGCGATTTCATTTTGCATTTTCACGCCGGCGTCGTCGTCGAGCGTGGGAAAATCTTTCGCCGCGACGCCGAACAATAATTCGCGACGGTCGCCGAGCGGCGACAGCGGCGCGTCGGCAACGTCGGCGATGGAAAAAATATGCGCGGCAATTTCAACGCCACGCGCCGCTAAAATCTGCATCGCCACCGCGCCGGCGAAACAGAGCGGCGCGGTGAGGCGCCCCGAAAATTGTCCGCCGCCGCGAATGTCGTTGGCGCCGTGAAATTTTATCGCCGCCGTAAAATCGGCGTGCGCCGGACGGGGCAAGTCGCGCAAGTCGGCGTAGTCGCCGGAGCGTTGGTCGCGATTGGCGATGAGCGCGGTCAGCGGCGCGCCGCAGGTTTTGCCGTCCGCCAAACCGCTGACGATTTGCGGCGCGTCGTCTTCCTGCCGCGCCGTCGCCCACGCCCCGCGCCCCGGCGCGCGGCGGCGCATAAATTGCGCGACGGCGTCCAAGTCGAGCGCGACGCCGGCGGGCAAGCCGTCCAACACCGCGCCCATCGCCTCGCTGTGCGACTGACCGAAAATCGTTACGCGAAAATTTTGTCCGTAAGAATTTGCCATAAAATTTTCCTGATAAAAAGTAGAAAAGATTCGTCCACGAATTACACGAATTAATCCGAAACCGAGCGAAGCGGTGGAAACGTTCTTTTTTTACGATTGTCAAACAGGTTGCGCGTGCCCGCTCTTTTCTATAATCCATTCGTTTGTTGGTTTCACCACGGTATCTTAAAAGGAGCGACTATGGAAATGACGAAAATTTCCGCCATGGAAAACGCGACGATTTTAGCGTTGGACGGCAAACTGGATATGAGCGGCGTGAACCAAATCGACACGAAATTCAAAGAGGAAGCCGCGTTGAGCGATAACGTGATTGTGCGGATGCAGAAAGTGTCGTTCCTCGCCAGCATGGCGATGCGAATGTTAATGGTCGCCGCCAAAACGTTGGAAAAAAAGAGCGGCAAATTGATTCTCGTCGGCGCCGGCGAAGAAGTCGAAAGCGCTTTGCGGATGGCGGGATTAGACCTGCGAATTCCGCTCGTCGCCGACGACGAAGCGGCGTTGGAACAATTAAAAATTAACAATTAACAATTGAGGAATAATTATCAAAATCGCGCGAAGCGAATTTGAAAATCAAACTCCACAATTTTTAATTGTTAATTGTTAATTTTTAATTGCTCTTCGCTCTGTCGGGAAAAAACTATGTCTGCCGAATTTTTCCGCGCCGTCGATAACAACTTTGAAGCGTTGGCGCTCCTCGCCGCCGAGGTCTCCGCGTTTTCCGCGGCGGCGGGTCTGCCCGATAAGACGGCGCAACATATCGACGTGGCGGTCGAGGAATTGTTGACCAACGTCGTCAAATACGGCTACGACGACGACGCGCCGCACCAAATTAAAGTAACGCTCGCGGCGGCGGAGCGAAGCGCGACGTTGACCGTGGTCGATGACGGGCATTTTTTCGACCCGACCGGCGTGCCGCCGCGGGCGATTAACGACCCGCGCGTCGGCGGCTGGGGCTTGATGCTCGTCCGCCAATACGCGCAGTCGCTCACCTATGAACGCCACGGCGACGAAAACCGGTCGCGCGTGGTTTTTGTTTGGTAGAGCAGTGATTAGAGTTTAGAGATTAGAGTTTAGAGTGTGGAGTTTTATTTTTCTAAAGCGCGAAGCGCGACCACTGCTCAACTCTCAACTCTCAACTCTCAACTTTCAACTCTCAACTTTCAACTCTCAACTTTCAACTCCAATCTCTCAACTCTAAACTCTACAACCACTGTCCACTGCTCCAATGACCAAATTCGCCAAACAAATTCCTATCCGCGTCACGCCCGCGCCGGCGTCGCTTTTTCCCGACTCGTTGAACGAGAAGGAAAAGGCGTTGCTCGAACTCGCCGACGGCACCCGCGCGTTGTCGATTTTGGCGGCGGCGCTTGACCTCGCCGTTCCCGAATGTGAATCGCTCATCGGGCATTTAATCAACTTGCAATATCTGCGTCCGGCGCTGTTGGAGGAAACGCAGGCGGCGCTCGCGACGTTGCCGAATTTAGGACGCCACCAAGACGCCATCGCGCTGGCGAAACACATTTTAGCCGAGCGGCGCGGCGATTTGCCGACGCTGACGTTGTTGGCTAACCTTTATGAAATCACCGCCCGCCCCGCCGACGCCGCGGCGCAATGGCAATTTATCAGCCACATTCACCGGCACGAACAGCGTCCCGCCGAGGCGTTGCGCGCGGCGCGCAAGGCGGCGGCGTTGCAACCGTTGTCGCATTCTTTGCAATTGGCGCTCGCGGATTTGTGTTTGCAAACCGGACGGCAAACCGAAGCCGTCCGCGTGTTCGGCAATTACGCGCGGTGTTTGAGCGACAACCGGATGCCGGGCGCCGCACTGGCGGTGATTGATTACGCCGTGCAACAGTTGCCCGGCAACGACGCGCTGTTGCTTGCCGAGGCGGAAATTTTGGCGGCGGGCAACGGCGTTCGCCGCCGCCGTCACGGTAAAAAAAAACTGACGATTAGCCGCGCCGCCGCGCTGTCGCTGGCGGTGTGCGTCGCCGTTGTCGGCGCGTTGGGCTACGCGATTGGCGACTACGCGGCGCGGGAAATGATGATGGGGGCGAGCGACGCGGCGACGCGGACGTTGCAACAACTCGGCGGCTTGTCGCCGTATCGCAAATGGCTCGCCGTCCGCGAAGTCGAGGAAAATCTGCGCCGCGCCGCGCCGCTGTTCGCGTCGATGACGATTCCCGATTACGTCAGCGCCACGGCGCGGGCGGGCGCGCACCGCGAAAAAATCGAAGAGGAATTGCGGCGTCAGCGCGCCTATCAACAACAGTGTTGGGAGCGCTGGCGCCAAAGCCCCGCCGATTGGCGACCGCTGGTTGAATTGTTGCTTTTCGACGACCCGGAAAGTCCGGCGCTACTCCGCGCCCGCGCCGAATGTCCGGCGCTGATGGGGGCGGAGAAATAAAATTCGCCGCCGTTATTTATTGCAAGCGCCGCCGCCTTACAATTCGCGCCGTTTAGTTTTATTTTCCATGCAGGAGTTCCGCTATGTCGCGCTATCTGACTTTTATCGCCGGGTTAATTTTTATCGCCGCCGCTCACGCCGCCGACCCGACCGTCGAAGTGCTGACCGTCGCCGAGAAACCCGTCGATATTATCGGCGAATGGATTGGCACCACCGACGGCGAAACCAACGTTACCGTCAGCGCGCAGGTCTCCGGCTATCTCACGCAACAGTTGTATAAAGAAGGCGCCGCCGTCAAACAGGGCGAGGTGCTGTTTCAACTCGACGACCGCACGTTCACGGCGCAAGTCAATCTCGCGCGCGCGCAGTTAAAACAGGCGGAGGCGAAGCAAGTCGCCGCCGCCAAGGAATTTGCCCGCGCCGAGGATTTGCTCAAAAAAGCGGTGATTTCGACGAAAGAATTTGAGCAGAAAACCAGCGACAAATTAGTCGGCGAAGCCGATGTCGCGGTGGCGCAGGCGCAGTTGGACCTCGCCGAACTTAATCTGGGCTTCACGCGCATCACCGCGTCGGTGAACGGCATCGCCGGCATTTCGCAAGTTCGCGTCGGCGATTTAATCACCGCGCAAACCGCGATGACCACCGTCTCGCAAGTCAATCCGCTCCGCGTTTATTTCGCGGTCAGCGAGCGGGAATACCTGCAATTCATCGAACACGCGCCGGAATTAACCCAGAAAATCGACTTGATTCTCGCCAACGGCAAAACCCATCCGCATCCCGGAAAATTCGTGTTTTTCAACCGGCAAATCGACGCCGCCACCGGCACGATGACGGTCGCCGCGGATTTCGACAATCCCGATAATTTGCTCCGTCCCGGAATGTTCGCTCGCGTGCGCGCGCCGATAAGCGCCGACCCGAAGGCGATTTTAATTCCGCAACGCGCGGTCGAGCAGTTGCAAGACATAACCCGCGTGGCGACCGTTGACGGCGGCGGCAAAGTAACGTTTAAGACGGTCAAAGCGGGGCGGCAAATCGGCGCCGATTGGCTGATTACGGACGGCTTAAAAGCCGGCGAGGTGGTCGTCGTGGAAGGTTTGCAAAAAATCAAAGACGGCATGACGGTAAAAACCACGCCCTACGCGGCGACGCAATTGCCTGCGAAGTAGGTCGTGTTCACGTTAGCCATCCATGCAACCCGACAAACCGGAACTCGCAGTCGTTAATGTGGTTGTTGGCATCCACGAAATTCTTGTTCGTGGTTAATTCGGTGGAGTCGGTTTGTCGAATGTCAACACACCAATCGCCTCCGTTTCTATGCTCCCGCAAAAAGTCCCGCTAAATCGCGCGGCGTCAATTGCGTGATTTCGATTATTACATTGTCCGATAGTCCTTTTCGCTTCATCGCCCGGGCGATTTGCAACGCTTTTAATTGCTCGCCTTCTTCTCGCGCTTCCTCTTGCCATACTTCGCGCGCCTCGTCAATGTCAAATTCTGCCGTCAACATACCAATCACCTCCGTTCTATGCTCCCGCAAAAAATCCCGCAACACGTCATTACCGACGCACCAATCAATCGCCGCCGATAACGCCTCCGCCAGCGGCTTGCCCGTCGCCCGCTCCCGTCGCGCCGCCGAAACAAATCGCGCGTATTCACTCAACCCACGACAGCGTTTCAGCAACTCCGCGTTATGTCCGTCGTTGATATTCAACAGCGTTACCGTCAATTCCAAATCCAACGCTTCGTCATTATCGCCGAACGCCTCGGATAAGCGCAACACCTCTTTGTCCGGGCAATCTTTCTTGCCGTTGTAAAAGACAAAAAACTTCGGGCGCGGCAACTTGATGAGACGCTCTTGATAAAGTTTTTTCCGGTTAATCAGCAACTCATATTGCTCCACGATATAGCGCAAAAAGCGCAACGGCATATTTTCGTTCAACGTCGATTGATGCTCTATCAACACTATCAACTCCGAGCCGACTAAAAACGACACGTCATTCCGCAATTTCGCAAAAAAATTCTTGTCGAGCGTGTTGATTTTTATCGCGTCCGGCGTCGCGTGCGCGTTGCACAGCGCGTTATAGATTTCGCAACAGCGCGCCGCGTCCGTGCCGAAATACGCCGCAAACACCGTGTCTTTATACTGCTCGTTCGCGTTCACGGATGCTCCCTTATCAACGATTTTGCCACGACGTTACTACGTCATTATCCGTATTCGCGCCTGACGGCGGCGCCGGCAAAAAAGTTACTTGATTTTTCATCGCCGGCGCTACCGCCGGAACGACGGCGGGTATCAATATTGGAGCCGTCTGCCGGATTTGAACCGGCGACCTGCGGTTTACAAAACCGCTGCTCTGCCAACTGAGCCAAGACGGCGGGGAATTACAAATTACGAATTACAAAACCGTGGTGAAAGTTAGTGTGCTTTCCCAATTAAAAATTACAATTGCGCCAAAGCGGTTGCGCCGAGCGGAGTTTCATATTTGTAATTCTTTTTAGCGACAACGACGGTAAATTATGTCTATCGGTTGGCTGGTTGTTTTTTTGTGCGTCGTGGCGGTCGGGTGGATTTTCTACCGCTTCGTCGCCGCGCTCTGCCGCAAGCCGGACGCGGCGCCCGAATACAACGCCACCGACCGCGTTTATGACGCACGGCGCAACGCCGCTCTGGATAAATTCAAGGAAGTCCACGCCGCCGCCCGCGACCACCGCCGACAAATTGCTAAAATCGTCGAAGCCGACCCGCGCGGCGCCGCCAAAATCGTCGGCAAAATGATGAAGAGAAAGTAACGCAGTTTTTAGACCAAGCGAATTATGACAAATTAAAAATGGCGGAGTGATTATTAAAATTTCGCGAAGCGATTTTTAGAATCAAACTCCATAATTTTTAATTCTTAATTTTTAATTTTTAATTGTTCTTAACTTCGCCGCTCGGCGGCAACGCGCGGGTTTTCGCTTCTTCGGTCAGCCGCGCCGTCAGCGCCGCGACCGTCATTTCGCCCAAATCGCCGAGGACGCGGCGGCGCGCCGCGACGGTTTGCGCTTCCGCTTCTTTCGCGCCGATGACGATTAAATACGGCGTTTTCGCCAATTCGCCGCGCCGGATTTTCGCGCCGATTTTTTCGTTTTTGCCGTCAACGGTTACGCGCAAACCCGCCGC
This sequence comes from Planctomycetota bacterium, assembly GCA_031261425.1. Classification (GTDB taxonomy): domain Bacteria; phylum Planctomycetota; class SZUA-567; order SZUA-567; family SZUA-567; genus MS499-59. The sequence goes on along the minus strand of JAISJR010000013.1, from coordinate 84,982 downwards.
CGCGAGTTGCTTTTTCACCTCGCGCGCATACGGCAAAACCGCGTCGCTAATCGGCAAAATCCGCGCCTGTTCCGGCGCGAGCCACAGCGGAAAATCGCCGGCGAAATGCTCGGTCAACACGCCCAAGAATCTTTCAATCGAGCCGGAAATCGCGCGGTGAATCATCACCGGTCGTTGCCGTTGCGAGTTCTCGTCAACGTAATGCAAATCGAAGCGCTCCGGCATCGAGAAATCGACTTGGATAGTTCCCATTTGCCACGTCCGCCCAATCGCGTCGGCGACGTGAAAATCAATTTTCGGTCCGTAAAACGCGCCGTCGCCCGGATTTAACTTGAACGCGATATTTAATTTTTTCAGCGCGTTTTCGAGCGCGGCTTCGGCGTTCGCCCACATCTCGTCGGTGCCGACCGATTTCGGCGGACGGGTCGAAAGTTCGATATGGTCGAATTTCATTCCCAACGTTGCGGTATAGACCTTGAAAATAAATTCGATGCAGTGCGCGATTTCGTCTTCGAGTTGCGCCGGCGCGCAAAAAATATGCGCGTCGTCCTGCGTGAAGCCGCGCACGCGAATCAGTCCGTGAATTTCGCCGCTTCCCTCGTAGCGATGCACGTGTCCAAATTCCGCCCAGCGGAGCGGCAAATCGTTGTGGCTGTAAAGTCCGGCTTTATAGAGCAACACCGCGCCGGGGCAGTTCATCGGCTTCACGCCGAAATCGCGCCCGTCCTTCGTCGTTACATACATTTTGTCGGCGTAATTTTCCCAATGCCCGGAAATTTCCCACAACTCGCGGTTGAGAATTTGCGGCGTCAAAAATTCTTCGTAGTCGTGCGCGTAACAAAGTTCGCGCAAAAAATTGATAAACGTGTTGCGCAAAACCACGCCGTTGTGCCGCCAAAACGCCATACCGGGGGCTTCGGCGTGAAATTCGTAAAGACCGAGTTGCTTGCCGAGAACGCGGTGGTCGCGCTTTTTCGCTTCCTCGATTTGACGCAGATATTTTTCCAATTCCTCTTTGGTCGCGAACGTCGTGCCGTAAACGCGGGTCAATTGTTTTTGCGAATTGTCGCCGTGCCAATACGCGCCGGCGAGCGACAGCACTTTGAAATGCCCGATTTTACCGGCGGACGGCACGTGCGGTCCGCGGCACAAATCGCTGAACGCGCCCTGCTCGTAAAACGAAAGCACATCGCCCTTGGCGCGGTTGATGTTGTCGGTTTTGTATTCGTCGCCGGCGTATTGGGCGAGCGCTTCGGCGCGGGTCAATTCGCGGCGGACGAAGGGCGTGTTTTCTTTGACGATTTTCGCCATTTCTTTTTCGAGGCGCGGCAAATCGTCGGCGGTCAGCGGCGTCGCGGGGTCGATGTCGTAATAAAAACCGTCGTCCACGGCGGGACCGTAGGCGAATTTCGTGCCGGGGAAAAGCCGCGCGACGGCTTCCGCCAACACGTGCGACGCGGAATGGCGCAGAAGCGCCAACGCTTCCGGCGACGACGGCGTAATCACGGCGACGGTCGCATCGGCGTTGACGACCGCCGTCAGGTCGCGCAATTCGCCATTGACGCTGATGGCGAGCGCGGCTTTGGCGAGACCGGCGCCGATTCTTTCGGCGATTTCTTTGCCGAGAACCGGCGTCGAAAAATCCAACACCGAGTTGTCGGGGAGCGTGATTTTGGGCATAAAATATCCTTCAACGAGACAAGGAAATGTTTTGATGAATTATTCTGCTAACCGCGCTGAAAGCGCGGCATATTTAATTCCCCTCTACGGAGGGGTGGCAGGCGAAATGCTCTGGTGGTTGCTTGCATCGCCCCTGTTTCGGCAACCACCCCGTCAACCGCTGATAGCGCGTCGCGGTTGCCACCCCTCCGTAGAGGGGAATAAAATCGGAAATTATCAAACAGGTTTATTCGCCATTCGCCATTTTTAATTGTTAATTGTTAATTGGTTTGATACCGCGCCGCAAACATTTCGTGGTCATCGGCGGCGGTGGTGTTCAGGCGCGTCGTCAGCAGACCTTCGGTTACCGCCGCGTTGACGCCCGCCGCGAGCGCCCGTTGTTGCAGTTCCGGCGAAAATTTGCCGCGCCCGCCGGCGAAACGAATCTGCGCCGTCGGATGGACTAAACGAAAAATCGCCACCGCCGTTAAAATTTCTTCTTCCGTCAACGGCGGCTGACTTTCTAACGCCGTGCCTTTAATCGGGTCAAGCACGTTCAGCGGCAGGGAGTGGGGTTGAAATTCGACTAACGCGAACGCGAGTTCGACCCGTTGCGCGAAGGTCTCGCCCAAGCCGATAATGCCGCCGCAACACAGGCGCAAGCCGACTTTTAGCGCGGCGCGAAGCGTGCGTTTTTTGTCTTCAATCGTGTGCGTGGTGCAGACCTGCGAAAAAAACGACGGCGCGGTTTCGAGGTTGCAGTGATAATTTTTCATCCCCGCCTCTTTGAGTTGCCGCAATTGCTCTTCCGACAACAGTCCGAGCGACGCGCACAATTCGCACTCGCCTTTTTGGGCGTTTAGTTGGCGGTAAATGGCGAGGACTTTCGCGAAGTCGGCGTCGCTCAATTTCTCGCCGCTGGTAACGAGCGAGAAGCGATGGATTTTTTTGCTTTGGGCGTATTGCAGATTTTTCAGCGCGGCGTCCAAGTCAACCAAATCGTATTTGTCGATGGCGCAGTCGTGATGCGCCGATTGCGCGCACCATTTGCAGTCGCCCGCGCATTTGCCGGACTTGGCGTTTTGGATGCAACACAAGTTGTAGCCGCGCGGCGCGCGGGCGCGGGTAACTTCGCCGGACGCGGCGTAAAGCGCTTCTTTGTCCGGCTGTTCGCCGAGAAAAAGCGCCTCGGCAACCGTGATGGCGCCGCCGTCCAACACGCGCCGTTTGAGTTCGTCAATCGTCATCGCCGACCTTTCGGGTGGGAAAGTTTAGAGTTGAGAGTTTAGAGTTGAGCGGAGGTTGCGCTTCGCGCATTTTGAAAAATAACTCCACTGCTAAACTCTCAACTCTTAACTCTAAACTCTAAACTCTAAAATGAAAACGCCCTGAAAATCACCGGGATTTTCAGGGCAAAATTTTGGTGCCGAAGCCCGGACTCGGACCGGGGACACCTGCCTTTTCAGGGCAGTGCTCTACCAACTGAGCTACCTCGGCAAAACGAAGATAAATCCTACGGCGAAGCGCGGCAAAGTCAAGTCAAAGTCAAGAGTGTGCCGCCGCCGCCGGCGGCGAAGCGCGGAAACTCCATAGCGCGAACCGCGCCACGCCGACGACAATCGCCACGTCCGCCAAATTATAAACGGGCCAACTATACACGTCCGGCACGCGCATCCAGATAAAATCGCGCACGCCGCTCAACCTTTCGCAATACAGTTCCGCCGTCGTGAACCCGCGGTCGTAAAAATTGCCGACCGCGCCGCCCAAAATCAAACCGAGCGCCCACAGCGGCGCGTGTTTGCGGCGATGCGACCACGCCAGCCACGTCACCACCGCCATCATCGCCGCCGTCAACAGCAACAGCGCGAGCGGCGCGCCGCTACCCAAGCCCCACAACGCGCCCTCGTTGATATGTCGCGTAAAACTTAAATAGTCGGGAATAAGGTCGAAAACGCCGCGCGTCGCGAGCCACGCGAAAACCGCGTGTTTGCTCCCCAAGTCGAGCGCCGCCGTCAGCGCCGCGATTAACCAGAAATAACGCATTGTTTTGTCCGGAGTTGAGAGTTGAAAATGGTTACGGCGCAGGCGTAATTTTCGCGTAGGCGGCGCAAAAAAACAGATTTTAAGAATGATTTTTGCGGAAACAATTGTCGCGGACGCGAAAATGAACCAGGGCGAACCAACCGGCTCGCCCTGGTTCATTCGTAATTTCGTAATCGGCTTAACTCACCGCCCCCAACACCGGTTCTTTGTCTTTGCCTTCGGGGTAGTCGGTAACCATCGTTTCGACCGTCAACAGGAGCGTCGCCACCGACGCCGCGTTTTGCAACGCCGAGCGGGTTACTTTCGCCGGGTCGATGACGCCTTGTTTAATCAAGTCGCCGTATTCGCCGGTCAGCGCGTTGAAACCGAAATTATCGTCGCCGTTTTCTTCGACTTCCGCCGCCACCACCGACCCGTCCAAACCGCTGTTTTCCGCAATCGTTACGATGGGCGAGCGCGTCGCTTTCAGCACGATATCCACGCCCAATTTTTCGTCGCCCGCGACTTTGCTTCGCACCGCTTCAATCACTTTTTTCGCTTTCAGCAACGCCGTTCCGCCGCCGGCGACAATGCCCTCTTCCGCCGCCGCCCGTGAAGCGTGCAACGCGTCTTCCACCCGCGCTTTTTTCTCTTTCATTTCTTCTTCGGTCTGCGCGCCGACGCGGATAATCGCCACGCCGCCCGACAACTTCGCCAAGCGTTCCTGCAATTTTTCCTTGTCGTAAGTCGAAGTCGTCGTCTCAATCCGCGCCTTGATTTGCGCGATGCGTTTTTGCACTTCGCCCTTTTTCGCCGCGTCCTGCACAATCGTCGTGTTCTCTTTTTCCACGATGATTTTTTCCGCCACGCCGAGGTCGGTCAATTCGACGCTTTCCAACTTAATGCCGAGTTCTTCGGTAATCGCCTTGCCGCCGGTCAAAATCGCGATGTCTTCCAACATCGCTTTGCGGCGGTCGCCGAAACCGGGCGCTTTCACCGCGCAGACGTTTAATTGTCCGCCGAGTTTGTTCAACACGAGCGCCGCCAAAACCTCGTTCTCGACCTCTTCCGAGATAATCAACAACGGTTTGCGCGCGATGGCGACCTTTTCCAACAGCGGCAAAAATTCGCGCAAGTTGCCGATTTTCTTTTCATAAACGAGAATGTAGGCGTTGGCGATTTCGCAGGTCATTTTCGCCGGATTCGTAACAAAATACGGGCTTTGATAACCCTTGTCGAATTGCATCCCGTCCACGAGGTCAACTTGCGTCTCGGCGGTTTTGCCTTCTTCGACTTGAATGACGCCGTCGGCGCCGACTTTTTCCATCGCGTCGGCGATGATTTTGCCGATGACGGCGTCGTTGTTCGCCGAGATGGTCGCGACGCTAGCGATGTCTTCTTTACGGTTACATTTTTTGCTGATTTTGGCGATATGTTCGACCGCCGCCGAAACCGCCGCGTCCACGCCGCGCCGCACCGCCATCGGGTCGGCGCCGGCGGCGACGACTTTCAAGCCCGCCGAATAAATCGCTTCCGCCAAGACGGTCGCGGTGGTCGTGCCGTCGCCGGCGATGTCGGAGGTCTTGCTGGCGACTTCGCGCAACATCTGCGCGCCCATATTCTCAAACTTGTCGTCGAGCGTGATTTCTTTGGCGACGGTAACGCCGTCTTTGGTAACTCCCGGTCCGCCGAAGCCCTTTTGATAGACGACGTTATGACCGGTGGGACCCATCGTCGATTTGACGGCGCGCGCCAGTTTATTGACGCCCGCGAGAATTTTTTGGCGCGCGTCGTGGTTGAACATCATTTGTTTTGCTGACATTTTTTTCTCCTGTGGTTAGTGCGGAAAACGAGTGGGCTGTGAGCAGTGGACAGTGAGCAGTAGTTTTTCCGACCACTGCCAACTGCCCGCTGACCGCTACACTTTCGCCAAAATATCGCTTTCGCGCATAATAATATATTCCTCGCCGTCAACCTTGACTTCGGTGCCGGAATACTTGCCGAACAGCACGGTGTCGTTGACCGCGACCTCGGGCTTGGCGCGCTCGCCGTTGTCGAGCAATTTCCCCGCGCCGACGGCGATAATTTTGCCTTGTTGCGGCTTTTCTTTGGCGGTGTCCGGCAGGAAAATGCCGCCTTTGGTTTTGATTTCGGCTTCCACGCGCTTGACCACAATCCGGTCGTCCAACGGACGAAGTTTGACGCTACTCATTGGTTGGTCTCCTTTGTTTGGTTTATTTTTTAATTTGAAAGTTGGGAAAAACGCAATTGCGCAATTTTTAAATTGCGGTTTAATAATCCTCTTCCGGCATCGGCGCCGCCGGCTCGTCGTCTTTCGGCGCTTCGACGATGACGCAATCGGTGGTCAGCAATAAACTTGCCACCGACGCGGCGTTGCGGAGCGCGGAGATTTCGACTTTCGCCGGGTCAATCACGCCGCCTTTGACCATATCGACATACTCGTCGGTCAGCGCGTTGTAGCCGCTACTGCCTTTCGCCGCCTTGACTTTGCGCACGACCACCGCCCCGTCCACGCCGGCGTTTTCGGCGATTTGCCGCAACGGCGCTTCAATCGCCCGCCGGACAATTTCCACGCCGGTCGCCGCGTCGCCTTTCAGTTTCAACGCGCTTAACGCCGCGCCGGCGCGAATGTAAGCCACGCCGCCGCCGGGAACGATGCCGCTTTCCACCGCCGCGCGCGTCGCGTGCAGAGCGTCGTCGTATAAGTCCTTTTTCTCCTTGAGCGAACTTTCCGTCGCCGCGCCGACGTTGATTTGCGCCACGCCGCCGGTCAGTTTCGCGAGACGCTCCTGCAATTTTTCTTTGTCGTAATCGGAGGTCGATTTGGCGATTTCGGCGCGAATGATGTCGCACCGCGCTTCGACTTCGGCTTTTTTGCCCTTGCCTTCGACGACGGTCGTGTTGTCGGCGTCAATCGTAACTTTTTTGGCGAAACCGAGGTCGGACAATTTCACTTTGTCGAGCGGCGTGCCGGTGTCTTCCATAATCGCCTTGCCGCCGGTCAGCACGGCGAGGTCTTGCAACATCGCTTTGCGACGGTCGCCGAAGCCGGGCGCTTTCACCGCGCAGACGTTAATCACGCCGCGCATTTTATTGACGACGAGCGTCGCGAGCGCCTCGCTATCGACGTCTTCGGCGACGATGAGTAGCGGCGCGCCGGCTTTGCTGATTTCTTCGAGCAACGGCACCATATCTTTGGCGTTCGAGATTTTTTTCTCGTAAAGCAAAATGTGGCATTTTTCCAACACCGCTTCGAGTTTTTCCTGATTGTTGCAGAAATGCGGCGAAAGATAGCCGCGGTCGAACTGCATCCCTTCGACGACCTTAATATGGGTGTCGAACGACTTGCTTTCTTCGATGGTGATGACGCCGTCGGCGCCGACTTTTTCCATCGCTTCGGCGAGCGTCTTGCCGATTTCCGGGTCGTTGTTGCCGGAAATGGTGGCGACGGCGCGGAGCAAGTCCTTTTTGCCTTTGACCGGCGTGCTCATTTTTTCGATTTCTTCGGCGACGACTTTGACGGCGCGGTCGATGCCGATTTTGAGTTCCATCGGGTTGGCGCCGGCGACGACGTTTTTCAGCCCTTCAAGGAAAATCGCTTCGGCGAGGACGGTGGCGGTGGTGGTGCCGTCGCCCGCTTGGTCGGAAGTTTTTTTCGCGGCTTCTTTGACGAGTTGCGCGCCGATGTTCTGGTATTTGTCGTGAATGACGATGTCTTCGGCGACGGTAACGCCGTCTTTGGTCACGGTGGGCGTTCCCCACGATTTGTCGAGGACGGCGTTGCGTCCGCGCGGTCCGAGCGTGGCTTTGACGGCGCGAGCGAGTTTAACGACGCCGTCGCGAGCGCTGTTCAGCGCGTCGGTCGAGAATTTGAGTTGTTTCGCGGTCATTGATATTCCTCCTGAAAAAGAAATTAACAATTAACAATTAACCATTAAAAATTAAGGATAGATTATCAAAATAACGCGCGGCGAATTGACAATCAAACTCCATATCATTTTTAATTTGTAATTTTTAATTTGTAATTACGGGCGCCGTTTTACCGGCGTGGCGGTTCGCGCCGCCTACAACAATGCCGGTGCCAGCGGCGAATTTTTTTTGCCGGAAAAATCGGCTTTATCGATAACGATTTGATTTTCCGCCGGTTATGATAATCGAACCGGCGGCGGAAAGCGCCAAAAAAATAAAATTACCGTGCAAGAAATTCCTCGCCGGCGTTTCGATATGACCACAACCAACGGTCAGATTGACCAAAGACCCGTTTCGTAATTCTTCCCGTCCCCGAACTTTTCCCCATCTTCTCGCGAATCTCGCGTCGTTGCCGCCGGCTTGGCGGCGGCGGGGGGAGGGGGGATTTTACAATTTAAGGGGCTGTCCTAGATAAAGTGGTTATTGGGGTATTTTTTGCGAGTGAATTTTGAGCCATTTTTTGAGTGTTTTCAACTGCTCTTTGGCGTTAGCGCTTTGTCTAATTTTTTTTCCGCCTCTTCAAGGTCTTTCGCCAAATCTTTTAGTTGTCTTTTTTTGTCGGCGATTTCTTTTTCAAGACCCGCCGTCTTTGCGGATAAATCGGCAATGTCTTTGTCATCAGAGTGTTTGTCAGACGGCACCCGTTTCATTCTCACGTCTAAATAATATTTCATTTCTTTCAATTGCTTTTCCAGCGCCGGCAATGTCGTTTTTATTTCGCTTATAGAGCGTTTGATGTCGGCAACGTTGTTTTTTGCCGTTTTTATTTTATTTTTCCTTATTCTCTCCTCTTGTTTCGAATAGCCGCCTTTATTGACTAATCCTCTTACGACGGGGCGGTAGTCATCAGCGGCGGCATTGAACGTGAACGCGAAAACCAGCAACAACGAAATTAACTTAATCATTTTTCTCCCTCCTTAAAATGTGAGTCGGACAATCCGGCTTCAGTTACTTCGTAAATTTGTCCGGCGAAAACCGCTCTGTTGCCTTTCTTAATAAATGCAAGTCGCATCGCAGTCGGCAATTTACACCTCTTTTACAAAAAATTCCGTTTGCTCTTGTTGGGTGCGGGGGCATTTCGCCGCGGCGAATCGGCGGATTGTCGCGCCCGCTCAATGGCTTGAAGCGCGTCCATTTGTTCTTGTCGTATTTCTTCAACGGCTTTGTCGCGGGCGTCGAAAATTGCCGACGCCGCGCTCGCCGACACCAACGCAATCCCTAAACAGCCGGCGATAAAAACCAGCAACAAGCGTCGGGAGATACGACTTTCAAGGTCTTTTTCGGCGTTTAACATTTCTTCACGGGTGGCATCGACGACAAGGACGGAAGCCCGCGGCTATCGCGTCATCTCGGCGATTAAAATAAACGGAGCATTCTTTACAGTTGAAGTGTCGGCAATTTGAACGATGAAAAACCCGACTCTTTTTATTGCCGTGATATTACGGCGTACCCGCATTGTTTTCTTGGCTGACGGGCGGCGAGTCGGTTTTATCTTTGCCGCCGCCCCAAATCCCGACGCCGTTTTCTTGTGCTTGTTTTTGTAATCTTTGCCATTCCGCGCATTCACGGGCTTGGCAATATCGCGCGTCAACCCACGCCCACCCATTTACAATCAATTCACGATTTAATTTTTCCCCGTCAATTTCAACATCCGCCACCGTGCGCCCATACTTGTCTTTGTTTTTTTGAACACCAATGACTTTAATCTTTTTGCCCAATGTCATAGCGCTGGTAAATTCTTTCGCCTCATTCCCAAAATTTTGTCCCATTTCAGGACAATCGACGCCGTAAAGCCGGATTTTCTCCGCTTCGCCGTCGCGCATTACGCTGATGGTGTCGCCGTCGGTAACGGCAACACACTGACCTTCCCATTGGTCGGCAATGACCTTGGGGAGGAAAAGCATTGAAATGAAAAGTAATCGTGAAATGCAGTGAAGACGTGAATAATGGCGATGTGAATAAATATACGGATATTGCAATAAACATTGCAATCGCGCGGTTAGCCGGTTACCCCCCCCCCCCCCGTGAACGGTTAGCGTGAAATGATTCATTCTCTTTTTCCTTTTGTGTATGGTGTGCGAAAAGTATAACCCGCTCATTAGTCAATTTTCGTCGCCCCCCAAAAGGAGCGCCGCCCTTGAAGCGGTTAATTGATAATCACCTGCTCGATGCGCGACAGCGGGATGCCGGTAAGTTTGGCAATATGCTCCGGCGCGGCGCCATTTGCCAACATACGCAGTATCAGTTCTGCTTCCCGTTCGGCTTTGCCTCTGGCTTCACCTTTGGCTTCACCTTTGGCTTCGCCCTCCGCGTAAGCGTAATACATATCCGCATCGTAAGTCGCGATGGCTTTCTCTTCTGCCGTTACCATTTTGCGCTCCTCCTCCGTAAAGTTCGCCACTTCAATCAACCGCGCCGCGCGATGAATATATTCCGGCGCCGCATCCGCCACTTCGCCGCCCAAGAAATAATCTCGCCAATAACGCTGATTATCGTTGTCGAAGTTCTTTTTGGTCAATTCAAAATATCCAATTCGTAAATAATTCTGCGGAAAATGCCGTTGGTGGCGCACGTCATACAACTCGAAAATTCGCCACGCCTCGTCGTCGTCGGGAAATAAATTAAACCGCGTAATGTTCAGCGATAACACCGGACGAAGCGACGAATAACGGTCGATTATTCCCGCCGCGTTGGGCTTCGGGTCTTGATTATACCCGTCGCAAAAACGGTCGCAGGGATAATACACCGAGCGCGGCAGAAAATAACACTCCGGTCTAATCTGCAACTCGGCGGTGAAGTCGGCGTTTTGCGGTTTCAACACGGCGGTAACGTCGCGTATCGTTTGCCGCAATTTCGGCTTTTTCGCGCCGGACGCTTCGTCCGCGCCGGAATTATCGCGGAAGGACTCGCGATACGCCTCAATGCTATACGGATTGCGGAGTTCGATTTCGGCGGCGGTAAGATGGTAGCCGTAGGAATCGTTGACCAATCCCGCCAAGACATCTTTGTCTTTCTCGCTGGCGAAAACTTTCTTAAACGCCAAATCGTTAGTCGGAGAAATTCGCTCAATCATCGGCAACCCTTTTTCGGATATTGAAAGGAATAATACGCGCCGTTAAAGATTACGCCAAAAGAAAAACTTATCATTCCGCGCCGAAGCAATCAATCGAAAATCCACACCGGACGCGCCGTGCCGGTGATGCCCGCCTCGTTCTGCACGCCGAAGTAACGCGCGTCAAACGACTGCTTGGAATAATACTGTGCGTGTAATCGACAATTGTGAAACGCGAGAATCATCTTGGGGCTGTATTAGATAAATCGGCGCCGCCGTCAGGCGCGAATGCCGTATTTTCACGCACGAAAAGCGTATCCACTAACCAAAATATTGTCAATTATCTATGCCAGCCCCTAATAAATATTCCGACAGCCGCCCCAACGGGACGAAATATATTAGCCCAGAGTAAGGCGCGCGCTCTACTATCGCGCCGCGTCGGGGAATTCGCCAACTTCGCGCATCAGTTGTTCGAGTAGCCGGTTCGTCGGCTCGTCGTCCGCCTCGTCGCCCAACAACGCCAACCACTCGCGTTCTTGTTCGTCGATGACGGATATTATTTCGGCTTTATATTCATTGCGACTAATTGCCTTTTCCAATAATAATGCGCCTTTGTCAAACACGAGAGAGCCGACTACACCGACGACCAAGCCGCCGCCGGCTCCTACGGCAGTCCCGGCTCCGGGAAGCACCGAACCGACTGCGGCGCCAACGGCGGTTGTCGCTAATACGCCTCCCGCCTTGCCGACCGCCACTTTAAGCAACGCTTTCGCGGCAAGTTTGGACACCGATTTTGCCGCGATTCTTGTGACTATAAATCCTCCGATGGCGCCGACTCCACCGGCGCCGGCGGAAATGCCTAATCGCGTTGTCAATTTCATAAATGGTTTTGAATGTTCGTTAAAAGGTTTTAACAAATCGGCAGCGGTAAGAGTTTGCGCTATTTTTAGACCGGCGATATTTTCATCAACTTTATACCGTTGTTTAAGTTCGGCGATGCCCTGAGTGATGTTCTCAATATCGCCTTGATACCGTTCCGTTATGCTTCGCAGTCCGTCGGTGTTTATTTTTTCAGCGATAATTTCGGTCAATTTACCTTGCATATAAGTTTCAATTTCTCCTTGCACAAGTTTCGCAAGCCGTCCATATTCGCCGCCCAAACTGTAATACCAGTTCAAATAAGCGTCAACATTGCCACGATAACCGGCAAAAATGCGTTTGATTTCCGCCTTTATTTCTTTTTTGCCTTCCTCGCTCGTTTTGCCGGCGGCTAATCGCAATTTTTCTATTTCATCAAGTATTTTTATGTCATACGGAACCCCTTCGATAGAAATTACCAAACGGTCAACTTGTTCTTGTGCCGCTTGGCGGACGGATGAAATTGTTGGGGAGCCGTCGGCGGTCGGACGCATCGCTTGTTGTTCAAACCACGCCATTGCGTGCAGGTAAATCAAAATAAACATTATCAAAACAGCGACGTATGAACCGACAGTCAAGGGCGATATTTGGTGCCGCTCCACGTTGACATCAAGCGGCAAAAATAGTCGGCGATATTCTTTAAGCGGTAGGAGTAAGGCGCCAAGCCACGAGGTAAAATGAAGAAAAATCGTAAAATAACCCAACGCGCAAAGTAACAAGCCCGCCCAACTATTAACAGAGGACAATCGCCCCAACGCATAGTCGCGGTATCCGGCAAGTAATACCGAGCATCCGGCAATTTCGCGAATCAGAGCGGACGAGGAATGAATCAACGGCATCGCTTGCGCCGCTCGCGCCGCGTCTAAATCAGCATAGACCGGAAGCCCGCCGAAAAATTTCACGCCCAAACCATAAACCAAGACCATAATAATCGGCGTGAGCCACGTCGCCCAAAACACCGCTCTGGCGATAATCAGCCATTCTTTGGATTCGCGGCGCCATATTTTTTTGCCAAATATATAGATTAGCGCAAAAACCAACGCGGTGAGCGCGATAAATATCCATTCAAAATAAGTGAAACCGGACAATTGCAATAACACGACAAAAACCGTGAAAACACTTACGGCAAGGACGATAAAACACGTCCAAAAACGCATTCCCAAAAATTTGGCTAACAGTCCGTCGCTGGTGAGCGTTTGACTCAGGCGGGTTTTGCGGATAACGAGAAAATAAGTTTGGACGCCGGTTACCGGTATCGCCCAAACGAGCGCCAGCAACATCACCACGGCTAATGAAACGCGGGGTAGTAAATAGGTCGTTAGTAGTAATAAACCCAATCCCAGTATTCCCCAAAAAGCAAGGAAATAAAAGCGGGATTGGCGGGTGGTGAAATTGTCGTCCGTCATCGTTTTTTCCATTGAAAAGGCGAGGAAGTTTATTATTTAATTGCTCTAACGAAGCAAATGCACCACGTTCAACCGCGCGATTTCCGCGTCCAATAACTGCGACGCTTGCCGGATTAAATCGGCGTGGACGGCGTCCGTCGCGGCGGTGATTTTCGCGGCGAGGTCGCCGCCCATTTTTTCTCGGCAAGCGGCGATTTTGTCGTCGCCCAGCGCCAATTTTAACGGATTGAATTTCGTGAACGGGATAGGCGAAATGTTTTTCGGCAACGGAAAATTTTTCACGAGCGCCGTCGCTTTTTCCCGTCCGTATTTCGCCGCGAGCGCCGTCGCCGCGATGCCGATAACGCCGCCGATAATCAAACCCAGCGGTCCCGCCGCAATCAGCGCCGTCCCGCCGCCGCCGCACAGCGACGCGACTACCGCCGTGACGACGAGCCCCGTTAAACGCTCCGCCATCTTCACTAACGACTCGGCGACGCCGGTGCCGGTCGCGCCGACCGCAAGGGGCGCCCATTCGCCGCCGTAATTTTCCGCCGCGTCGCCCAACCGCAACCCGTGTTCTTGCAAGTAAGCGCGGACGCTCGCCAACATCAACGCGCCAATCGCCCGCGCGTTTTTGTCCATCGTTTCTTTGACTAGCGCGTTCACGCGCGGCTCGTAAGCGAGCGTCCCTTGCGCAATTGCCGCTTCGAGGTCGGCGATTTTGCCGCCGCGCTCGCGAAAATCCGTCAGTAGCGAATGGATTTTTTCGTCAAATAATTCCGCCAGAATTTGCGCGACGATTTGCCGGTTGCCGCCGGCGACGGCGCGTTGAATTTTTTCGCCGAGCGTCGTCAACAGGCACGGTTTATCGGCGCTCAACGTTTGTTGTTTCGCCGCAAATTCCCGTTGCAACGCCGGTAAAATCGCCAGCCCCGTGGCGATTGCCGCGTAGGGTTGCGGACTGCGAAAAATCTTTTCGTTGCCCCATTGCTCGCGGCAAAAATCCGCGACGAATTTCCACTGGCTACTGCCGCCGGCGAGCGCGATTACTTTGATGTCGGCGGGCGCCAGACCCGCGTCGCGCAAGCCGCCGGCGAGCGCGTCGGCGAACCATTGCAACAAATCCGTTTTGCCGTTAAGCAACTTTTCCGGCAACCGATTATCGCGGTAAAACCGGCGGCAGGAATCGGTCATTTCATAGTTGCGCGCCCGCGCGAGAAATTCGTCCCACGTCAGTCCGGTCAACGCGCCGTAACGCCCCAACGTGAACGAAAATTTCTTGTCGCTTTGCCGCGACATAAACGCGGAAAATTTTTCTTTCGCCTGACGGCACCAATACGTCCGCAGGAAAAAGTCCTCGCCGGCGGCTTCGAGGGCGGCGACGGGATTTTGTTCGGCGAACCAGCGGTAAAATAAATCGTCGAACCAGCGTCCGCCCAAATGCATATCGCCCCACGATTCGTTCGGACGATGAATTTTGCCGTCGCGCAAAAACGCGAAGTCGCACGTGCCACCGCCAAAATCAATCACCAAAAAACCGCGCAAAATTTCGCTTAACGGAAACAAGCCCGCCGCGACGCCGTCGAGCAACGCGCCGAGCGGCTCGTCCGCCAATTCGATTTCGCCGTAGCCGGCGTCGCGCGCCACCGCCGTCAGGGTTTGCCGATAAGCGGCGTCGGCTTCGCTCGGCACGCCGAAAATCACGCGGGCGCGGTCCGGCGCGAACGGCAATTGTTCGCGTTGCGCGTCGCGGCGAAAGGCGCGTAAAAAATCGACGGCGGCTTGGCGGGCGGCGGCGTTGGTCGCGATATCCGGCTTGAAATGCGAGTGGAATTGATAGCGGTATTTTTGCCGTTCGGCGGCGGCGGCGTTGCCGAAAGTCGCGACCGCCAATTCGCCGATGTAGGGCGAGCCGTCTTCGTCGGCATACAGCACGGCGGTGTCGATGCCGGTGTGATTATTTTCGAGTTGCAACGGCGACGGCGCGCGCGCGGCGGCGGGACATTGCGCCACGAAAGTGTTGGTCGTGCCGAAATCAATCGCAATGACCGTCATGGATTTTTCCTTAAATTTAAGGATGAGGGTTTAGGGAAAATTCGAGAGTTAAGAGTTTAGAGTTGAGAGAGTGGAGTTTTATTTTTTAAGACGCGCGAAGCGCAACCTCCGCTCAACTCTTAACTCTCAACTCTTCTCTACCCTCTTTTCCGCCGCGCTTTGCCCTTGGCGACGATTTCACCGTCGCGGCAGACCGGCGGTTCTTCGACGATGAACGGGTCGCCGGCGCGGATAATTTCGAGCGGCGCGTATTGTTTGCGCATTTCCTCGCGCCAAATTAAAGCGGACGGTTCTTCGGCAAAAACGAAACCGCCGGTTTGGAGCGATTGTTGAATTTCGGCGAGGCGCAACTCGGCGGTCGCCGGTTTGGCGAGAATTTGCGCGAGGTCGGCGAGAATTTTCCGGTCGTCGCCGGTTTCGGCGGACGGCGCCGGCGCCGTGATTTTCGGCGCTAAAACCAACGTCAGATGCGCCGCGCCGCGCAACCACGTGGCATAAACCGCCGTCCAATCCGCCGCCGCGCGGTCTGCCGCCGCGCGGTTATCGCCGCCGATGAAATACGACGCGAAACGGTCGAGAAAACGCGGATGGCGGGCAACGAAAAAAACGGCGAGAAACGTCAGCAGTGCCGCGCCGAGCGGCGCGCCGATAAAAACGCAAACGACGGCATTAAAAAAATCGCCCAAACATTTATAGGCGAAAAATCCGCCGCCTAACGCGCCGAGCGCCGCCGCCATGGCGACCGCCCGCGGTTTAAGCGGGCGCGGAAAATTCACGGACGGCGGCGACGGAAGCAGAGCATCCAAATGCAAGCGCAAAATTTCGCGGTCGTTTTCGGGCAAATCAACGCCCAGCGCCGCGAGCCATTCCGGCGATAGAATTGGCTTGCGCAAAATTTTCTCGGCGGCGCGTTGCGCCGTTTCGACGGACGCCGCCGAAACCTCCGCCGCCGATAAAGCGCGAAAATACGCCGCCGCCGCGTCGCGAGCGGCGACGGCAATCAGCGCGTCAAGCGCCGCTACATCAACGGACGCGAACCAATCCTGCGGGAAAATTTTAGGGGACATGGGCACAGTGGGCAGTGAGCAACGGTGGAGTTTTATTTTCAGAATCCGCTTCGCGAAATTTTGATAATTACTTCGCCATTCTTAATATCAAGAGGGGGCGTCGCCGCGCCGCCATTACCGGAGAAAACAAGTGGACGCCAATGCCGAAGAAACCGCCGAGACCGCCGACCGAATGCGGGATTTTGCATTCATAGACGCGACGGCAATCCTGCATAACATCTCACGATTAACACCCGAGAACACCCATGAGAAATCCGGCGAAGTATTCCATCCTGATTGTCGATGACGAAAGCGCCGATTTAGCGGTGCTGAGTCGGATATTGGCGGCGGACAACGTGATTTTTACCGCGAAAAACGGCGCGCAGGCGCTGGCGTTTGCCCGCGCCAACCGCCTCGACCTGATTTTGCTCGACATAATGATGCCGGAAATGAGCGGCTTCGAGGTGCTGTTAAAATTGAAACAATCCCCCGAAACCGTCGATATTCCGGTCATTTTTATCACCGGACTGACCGGCGCCGACGACGAGGAAAAGGGCTTCGGTTTAGGCGCGGTGGATTACATCACCAAGCCCTTCAAGCCCGTAGCGGTCAAAGCCCGCGTCGCCACCCATCTGAAATACGCTCATCGCCTGTTTGACGCCGAAGACAATTTGTCGCGAATTTCCGTCGTCGTGGAAAATTCGCCCGAAAGCGTGCTGTTCATCGACGCGAACGGCAATTTAGAATATACGAATCCCGCGACGGCGGAAATTTCAGGATACAGCCGCGCCGACATTTACGCCCAAGGACTCGGTCTGATTCTCGCCGACTACGACTGGGAAAAATTGCGCCGCGACTACATTCCCGCCACGCTCGAAAAACGCCGCTGCGATTTTGATTTACGGATTAACCGCCCCGACGGCGACGCCCGCCTGCTCGCCGCGTCCGCGTTCGCCGCCTCGCTCCACCACGGCGACCTCGGCATCGGCATTATCGCCCGCGACGAAACCGAAAAGAAGTTGAGGCAGGAAGAGTTGACGGCGGCGAAAGTCCGCGTCGAAAACGCGCTGACGGAAACGGAGTTTTCGCGCCAAGAAGCGATGACCGAGGCAAAAATCCGCATCGAGAACGCTCGGCGAGAAGCGGAATTTTACCGCCAAGCCAAAAGCAATTTTTTAAGCCGGATGAGCCACGAGATGCGCACGCCCCTCAACGCCATCATCGGGAATCTCGCCGTCGCCCGCGCGGCGGCGGACGGGCGGCGGGACGACTGTTTCGACAGAATGGAAGAAAACGCGCGGAATATCCTGACGCTCGTCAACAACCTGCTCGATATGTCCCACCTCGACGCCGGCACCTTTATCCTCTCGCCGCGGGAATTTAACTTTCGGGAAATGCTCGACGGCGTCGGCAAAACCCTCGCCGCCCGCGTCAAAGCCAAGTCGCTGGCGTGGACGCTCGCGGTTGACCCCAATATCCCCGAAGCGTTGGCGGCGGACGAAAAACGGCTCGGTCAAGTGTTGCTCAATCTGTTGTCCAACGCCGTGAAATTCACCGCCGCGGGCGGAACCGTCGGCGTCGCCGCGACGTTGCAGGAGCAAAACGACGAGGACTGCGTCATCCGTTTTGAGGTGAGCGACACCGGACGGGGCATCTCCGACGAATCCCAGCGCCGGTTGTTTCAGGCGTTTGAACAGGCGGACAACAGCATCACCCGCGCCCACGGCGGGAGCGGTCTCGATTTGGCGATTGCCCACGGCATTATCAAAATGATGGGCGGCGGCATCTGCGTGGAGTCGGAAATCGGCAAGGGAGCGCGCTTCATTTTTACCGTCCGCGCCGCCAAGGCGGAGGACGACTTTTGGAACCGTGCGGAATTAAACCTCGCGGGCAAACGCCTCTTGGTCGTCGATGACGTGGAGACGAACCGCGAAATTTTACTGACGATGTTGGGCGGTTACGGGGCGACGCTTGAACACGCGGAAAACGGCGACGAAGCCGTCCGTCTTTTCGCCGAGCGCGGCTACGACCTTATCCTGATGGATTTGCATATGCCGGAAATGGACGGCATTGAAGCGGCGCGGCGCATTCGCGCGCTCGTCGGCGACGCGGTGCCGATTATCGCCGTTACGGCGGACACCAACAAAGACATCCGCCGGCGCTGTATGGAAGCGGGAATGAACGACTTTATCGACAAGCCCATCGATTTCACCGTCGCCTTCGCCGCGCTCCGCCGCCACTTGCTCCACGAAAGGGAATTTTCCCGCGCCGGCGCGTTGTTGCGTCCGGCGGAGTAATAAAATTCCGCCGTTTTTAATTTTTAATTCGTAATTTTTAATTCCATCTAAATTCACGGTCAACCTTATGCCCGCCTCGAATCTTGCCCGCGCGTATCGCGTTTATGACGAATACGTCGCCGGTTTTCGCGACAGCAACGGCGCGTTGCTGGAAATGCAACAACTGAAACTCGACCACAGCCGCCGCGTGGCGCAAATTGCCCGCGACCTCGCCGCCGCCGAAAAATGGAGCGCCGCCGACTTGCCGCTCGCGGAAATCGCCGGTTTATATCACGACATCGGGCGTTACGCGCAATATCGCGACTACCGGACTTTTCAAGACCAACATTCGGTCAATCACGGCGCATTGGGCGACGAAATTATCGCCGCCGGCGGTTTGGCTTTTCTGCCGCCGGACGAACTCGCGATTGTGCGCGTCGCGACGCGGCATCACAACGCCCGCGACCTTCCGACCGGTCTGCCGGCGCGGCAGTTGCGCTTTTTACAACTCGACCGCGACAGCGACAAAATCGACATTTACGCCACGCTGACCGGCAGTATCAAAGACAAACTCCACCTCAAATATCCCGAACTGTTGCACGGCGTTGACCCCGACGGTCCCGCCGCCGCCGCGCTCATCGACCGCGTTTTGCGCGGCGAAAAAATCGGCGCTCTCGACGCGAGGTCGCTCAGCGATTTTTTGGTGGTGGGTTTGCAGTGGATAGTGAACGGCTTTAATTTTCCGGCGAGTTATCGCCTGCTGACCGAGCGGCGCGTCTTGGCGGCGGTGGCGGAGGTCATCAAAATGTCGCCGAAAGTCGAAGAACTTTTGCGGTTCGCCGAACGCCGGATTGCGGAGCAATTAACAATTAAAAATTAACAATTTACAATTTTAGAACTACCGTTAAAATCACGTGCAATACGTTTTTAACCGGCAAACTTCGTAATTTTTGATTTTTAATTCTTTCTGAAAGGTATTCCAATGCGCAAAATCAAACTGTTCTTGGCGGCGGCGTTAATGTTCGCGTCAACGCTGACGGCGGCGGAATTGCCGTCCGATTTTTTGTCGGCGGTTGAAGACGTTACGGCGGCGCTCTCCGCGGATAATTTCAAGCAATATCAACAAGCCCTGCCCGCGCTGACGGCGGCGAACACCGACGCCGCGCTTGCCCCGTTGGTCGATAATTTGTCCGGCGCCAAAGATATAAAAGCGGCGCGGCAACAATTTTTGGCGTTCAGCAACGCCGTCGCCGGTCTCGTGTTGGCGCAAGCGGACAGTTCGGCGCAGGTCTTTCAATGTCCGATGGTTCCCGGCGGTCCCGGACGTTGGGTGCAGGCATCCGGCACGCAAATCGCCAATCCGTATTTCGGCAAAAAAATGTTGCGTTGCGGAAGCCGGTTAAATTAGACCGTTCACCGAAGGGCGGCGGGGAGACGACGAATGAAATATCAATTGGAATTAGAGGTTGACGAAGACCGCGCGGCGTTTGCCGAAGAATTTTTCAACGCGATTTCTTTTGTCAAAAAAGTTAAAACCGTCGCTCCCAACGAAATCACCAATCCCGCGATTTTGCGCAGTATCGCGGACGTGGAAAGCGGCAGGGTTGCGCCTACGCCGCTTAATCTTGCCGAATTGCGAGGTCTGCTCCATGCGTGAAATATCGTTCGCGCCTAAAGCGTGGCAGGATTTCGGGTGGTGGATGCAAAATGATATGAAAGCGATGCCCAAAATTTACCGCCTGCTGGAAAATATCGGCGAAACGCCTTTTACCGGCTTGGGACAACCGGAACCGCTAAAAGCCAACTATGCCGGGTATTGGTCGCGCCGGATAAATCTCGTCCACCGGATTGTCTATAAAGTGGACGACCGGCGAATTGTTGTTCACTCTCTTTGCGGGCATTATCAAACGTAATCCGCCCCCGCTCGCTAATCGGATAATTAAATGATAAACGCCATTATCAACTGGTCGCTGAACAATCGTTTTTTGGTCATCGCGATTTTTATCGGCGTTTGCGCGTGGGGGACGCACGCGATGCGCGCCACGCCGGTCGATGCGATTCCCGACCTCTCCGAAAATCAAGTCATCGTTTATGCCGACTGGGAAGGGCGCTCGCCGCAGGAGGTCGAAGACCAAATCACCTATCCGCTCTCGGTGTCGTTGCAGGGGTTAGCCGGCGTCAAAACCGTCCGCGCCTCGTCGATGTTCGGCTTCTCGTTTCTCACCGTGATTTTCAACGACGATATTGAAACGTATTTCGCCCGCACCCGCGTTCTCGAACGCCTCAACTCTCTCGGCAATCTCCTGCCGGAAAACGTTACCGCGCGTCTCGGTCCCGACGCCACGGGTCTCGGCTGGGTCTATCAATACTATCTCAAAACCGACGCGACCGCGCGACAGGACTTGGGCTCGTTGCGCTCCTTGCAGGACGTTTACGTCCGCTATCAACTCGCCGCCGTGCCGGGCGTGGCGGAGGTCGGCAGTATCGGCGGTTTCGTGCGGCAGTATCAAATCGAAGTGTCGTCGCTGAAACTCAAACAATACAACCTCGCGCTGGGGCAGGTGATGGACGCCGTCGCCGCCAGCAATCTCAACGTCGGCGGCAAAACCGTCGAGGAAAACGGCGCGGAATTTGTCGTGCGCGGCATCGGGCTAATCACGTCGCCGGAAGAAATCGAGGACATTCCGCTTCTCGCCCGCAACGGCGCGCCGCTGTATTTGCGCGACATTGCGCGGGTGCAAATCGGCGGCGAATTCCGGCGCGGAGCGCTCGACATCAACGGGCAGGAAGTCGTCGGCGGCATCGTGGTGATGCGCTACGGCGCGAACGCCTATCAGGTCATCAAGGACATCAAAACGCGGATTGCCGACTTGCAAAGCGGCTTGCCCGCCGGCGTAACGATTGCCTCGTTTTACGACCGGAGCGACTTAATCGGTCGCGCCATCGACACGCTCAAAAACGCGCTCGCCGAGGAAATAGTGTTGGTAACGCTGGCGCACATTTTATTTTTATTCCACTTCCGCTCGATTTTGATTGTTACCCTGCCGCTTCCCAGCGCGCTGTTGATTTCGTTTATCCTGATGTATTACGGCGGGATTCCCTCGCACATTATGTCGTTGACCGGCATCGCGATTTCCATCGGCGTGCTGGTGGACGCCGGCATCGTGATGACCGAAAACGTCATCCGCCATTGCGAAAACGAATTGAAACTTCCCGGCGCGCCGCCCTTGACCGCCGCGCGGATTTTTCAGTTGACGAAAGAAGCGAGTATGCAGGTCGGTCGCCCGATGTTTTTTTCGATGGCGATTATCGTCCTCGCGTTCGTGCCGGTGTTTTTACTGTCGGGCGCGGAAGGCAAACTTTTTCATCCGCTCGCCTACGCCAAGACCTTCGCGCTCGTCGGCGCGGTGTTGTTGGCGCTGACGGTGGTGCCGGTTTTCTGCACGATTTTAGTGCGCGGTCCGTTCCGCCCCGAAGAAAAAAATCGATTGATGCAGGCGTTGTTGCGAATTTACGACCCGCTGCTCGACTGGGCGATTCGCCGCCCGAAAATTATTTTCAGCGGCGCGGCGGCGCTCCTGCTTATCGCGCTCGTCCTCGCGTTCGGACTGCCGAAATTCATCACCGAGAGCCGCGCGTTCCGCGACACGCCGGTAGCGAAACTGCGCGGCTTCGGCTCGGAATTTATGCCGACGTTGGAAGAAGGCAGTTTGCTGTTTATGCCGGTGCTGTTCCCCGCCAATTCGCTGACCGAAGTCAAACGGATTATGGCGTGGCAGGACCGAGTGATTAACGAATATCCCGAAGTGGCGATGGCGGCGGGCAAACTCGGACGCTCCGACACCGCGACCGACCCCGCGCCGGTCGAAATGATTGAAACGACGATTACGCTGAAACCGCCGCGCGAGTGGCGCCCCGGCGTTACCAAGCAAAAAATCATCAACGATTTAAGCGAGCGCCTGACGCAAATCCCCGGCTACTCCCCCGGTTTTTTACAGCCGATTGAAAACCGGACGCTGATGACCAGCACCGGCATTCGGGCGCAGGTCGGCGTGAAAATTTTCGGCGACGATTTGGCGGCGTTGCAACAACGCGCTTTCGCGGTCGAAAAAATTATCGCCGAAATTCCGGGCGCCACCGGCGTCGCGCCGTCGCGCGACCAGGGCAAGCCGTATTTGGAAATCACCGTCAACCGCGCCGAAATGGGGCGCTACGGACTCCGCGCCGCCGAGGTCTTGCGCTACGTCGAAACCGGCTTGGGCGGCACGAACGTTACCACGTCGATTAAAGGGCGCGAGCGCTGGGGCGTGCAGGTGCGGCTCGACCGCGACGACCGCGAGGACCTGGAAAAAATCGGCGCCTTGCTCATTCCGACGGCGATTGAAAACGACGGCAAAATGTTGACCGTGCCGCTCGCGCAAGTCGCGACGATTAAACGGGTAATCGGTCCGAACGAAATCGCCAGCGAAAACGGGCGTCTGCGCGTGTATGTGCAAGCCAACGTCGAGGGGCGGGATTTGGGCGGCTTTGTCGATGAAATCAAAGAGCGGCTCCACCGCGAAATTCATTTGGCGGCGGGCGAAACCATCGAATACAGCGGGCAGTATGAAAACCAATTGCACGCGCGGCAGACCTTGTTGGTCGTGTTTCCCACGGTGATTTTGGTCATTTTCATTTTGTTGGTGATGACGTTTCATTCGGTCGGCGAAGCGGCGCACGTGTTGCTCGCGGTGCCGTTCGCGCTGACCGGCGGCGTGATTTTACAGGCGATTTTGGGCTTTAATTTCAGCGTCGCGGTTTGGGTCGGCTATATCGCGCTGTTCGGCACGGCGATTCAAACCGGCATCGTGATGGTGGTGTATCTCGAAGAAGCCGTGCAAAACGCCCGCGCCGCCAAGGGCGCGGAATTGACGTTGCCGGAATTTATCACGGCGGTCAAAGCCGGCGCGCGCCTGCGCCTGCGCCCGAAAGTGATGACCGTGGCGACGACGATTGCCTCGCTGTTGCCGATTTTTTGGAGCGCGCGCACCGGCGTAGAAATTATGCAACCGCTCGCCGCGCCGGTGGTCGGCGGGATGATTTCGAGTTTGCTCCACATCCTGCTGGTTACGCCGGTGCTGTTCGTGATGTTGCACGGTCGCCATTTGGCGAAAAAATAGGGGCGGAGTTTAGAGTTGCAAGAATTAGCGTTTTTTCACGTTATATGCTATAACCGCCTAAATTGGTTGGTAAATAATGAAATAAAAAATTTCTGGAAAATGGCTTGACAAAATAATAAAAGGAAGATTATATGAGAAATACAAGTTTTGGTGATGAGCAATTTCGTGGAACGACTTCCGATGCGATACAACGAATGTATGCAAATGCATTTCAAATACTCTGTGATTACCATTTAAAAACTTTTGATGATGTTATGAATGGTTTTGATCTCAACGAATACACACCATGGAAAACAGAAATATTTGATATAATATTGGAACAATATGATGCAATAATCTTGAATCATGATAGAGTTCCGAAAAGGCGACTAATTATAAATCCATTCACAATAGGTGCTGACAGAATTAATTATGTACCGATGGTTCATCGTCGTATATATAAAGAAACTATAAAAAAATTATCGATAGGAGATAAAACGACAATCAACTATTCTTGTATTTTCCCTTATAGGTTGTTGTATTTTTCTGACAGATTTGAAACTTATGAAAATAATAGAGGCGGGACTAGTAAACTCATACCACTCGATTTTTTCCAAATGCTGTTTTTATTGAAACCGGCATTGATTTCTGGATTAACATGGTTGTTGCCTAGTCGTTTTGTAAATACTGATACAGATAGTTCCGTAATAGTGGGAGCTTTTGAATACAGAACTGCAAATAATGTTTATTCTATTGAATAATTTCGGCTTTATTGATTTTAAGAAAATGAACAGTAGGAATATAAAAAGTGATTTTCGTTTTCCGATGGTTTTGGATTGGTTACATGGTGCCAGAATGAATGATTATGTGGATATTGTAATGAATAATCCTGATGAATTTAATGCTTTTTTACATTGCATAGATCAATTGCTTGATCCGTTAGAGGACATTAATCAACTAAAAAAATACTTGCAAGAGTTGGATTATCATATATTAAAGATAAACAATCTAAACAAAAAAAAGGAAAAAGAATTAAGGTCGAACGGTATTGAAACTGTAATAGGAGTGGCACTGACATTTGGGTTATTGGCAATACCTAACGAACTCGAAAATATGAAGAATATTTTAAGCACTATTATTTCAGGCAATACTTTGTATGAGGGAATAAATTGTATAAAGGATTTTGTCAATAAAAGCAATCAATTCAAAGAGAATGATTTTTGGGTTTTATGGAAATCACTAGATCCAAAAATTATTAGGAAATAAAGATCAAAGGTAGCCCAACTGCACATAACATACGCTATACGCTACGCCGCAGTAGCGGCTTGGTCATACGAAAAACGCAGTCGCCTACGCCCTTTATGCGTTTTTCTCCGGCACATTTTTTATTATCCTGAAATGTTCGCATTTCTTTATCGGGCAACAAAAACAAGGTCAAGGACAACCGGTTACAGTATTGGCGGCAAAAAACTTCCCGATGATACAATGGTCATATTACAAGGAACCATTATCCAATCTTTGGGAGATGAGAAGTATCTATTCCGGGATAGTTCTGGGGAAATAGTTATCGATATAGACCGTAAAGTATGGCGCGGTTTGTCGGCGGGCATAAACGACCGGGTAGAAATATACGGTGAAGTTGACGTGGAACATGGAGACATTGAGATTGAAGTAAAAACAATACGTAAAATATAAAACTCTTGGTCATGTAACCCAGACGAGCGTGGGACGCTCGCCTATAAAAAAAAGACCGCCCACGAAAACGGGAGGTCTTTTTTGGGTGGGTAATCGTAAGGGCAAATTCACCTCTGCCGCGCCCATGCCGTTTTTCTCTGACGCCGTCGCTACACGTCCAACTGCGCGTCGAGCGCGTATTTTTCGATGAATTTCCGGCGCGGTTCGACGACTTTCAGCAACAGCCGCTTTTTCGGGATTCATCGTCGTTTCCTACAACTGCTCCGGAGTCCATTTTGCCGAGGTCATCGCCGCCTATGAAAATATCTCCCGCCCGTCGCCGCGCCCGAAGAAGACGAACCGCAAGGGGAATAGACCTATGTTGCCGATGCCAAAAGTGCGATTTGCATTTTCGTTCATACAGGATGATTATTCAGATGGTATTTTAGGAATAAGTTGGTCGTTGATAATATTGGCGAGCAAAGGTAAAAGCCCTTCTGGGTCATTTCTCGCTTTTTTCGCCAGAGTGCGCAATTTAACCACTAAACCGGGTAATTCGACTTTAATTCCCGAAACATTCGGTATGTATTCATCGGAATAATAATAATTTATCAACAAATTGATGTGACGCCTTACCGACTCTCGCTTTTCCTTCATCTCGAAATTATCGTATTCGGTGCTGTTTTCCGCTGACAAGAGACGCTTTATCAAGTTAACTACTGACATAAGAGTATCTGGAGACCTTGCGATATTTTTAGGCATCACCTACTCCTATCGAAGACACCCGCACAAATAATCTCTTTACTCTACCTACGCCGACTTCTTATTGACGCGCCATTTTTCAAAATCAGCGTCATATACGGTCGGGTTTTCTTTTTCATAGCGGGCATCAATGTCTTTTTTCGGCAAGTGCTCAAAAATTACATCATCGGCAAGCAACCGCGGTTGCGCGTAGAGACATTTCGTTTCATCATTAAACCATTCGGAAATCTCTGGATGTTGCGCAAAGAACCGGCGATTCTTTTCGCAAGCCAAATCCTTGAAAATCGAACGATCCAACCACGCCCAATCATCAAAATTGTGCGATAAGCAAATATTAAACAATTTTTCGGCAAATTCAGCAACACCGTCGCCGCGAATTATGAGCGTCATATCGGAGTCGTCGGCATCCAAAGCCATTGGTATATGCGCGTCGGAAACCCGCATTTCATCTCCGACTGCAATCCAATGGCAACTGGAACGCCACGGCGAAGCGAATAGTTTTACCCTCGCCCCGTCCAGTGGAAGTTTTTCCGTCATTGCGCGGAAAAAAGCAAATGCATCGTTACGCCCGTTGTCCTCGCTGACGTAAGGACAACAAATTCCTTCCACGGAAAAATCTATGTCTTCACAAAAAACCGTCCAAACGTCTTTTTTATCATCCGTCAAAATCCGTTGTTCAACAAGTTTATTCCAATGACCATAATTAAACTCGCCGCTGACCACGCGCACTATTTTAGGCGCTTTCCCATCGAGGCAATTTTGAGTCGCCAACGGTATCCATTGAGCAAACGGTCCACTGATACCGGTTCCGCCTTTCACATAAGGCGAAATGTTTAGTCCTTCGCTGAGGGCTAAACAAGCAATAAACCTAAAATCGTCGGCATAAGCCCGACCAAGCATCTCAGCAATTTCGGTAATTTTCGAGAGCGTCCCTTGCGGGAATGGTCTTTCGGTTGATACGGACATCCGGTTTTCCTTTTATGAAACTGCACACATTTTCAATTGATGAAGCGCACGTTGTCTCTTATTTGTGTTACCGACTTGTGTCACGCCCCCAATTCCAACCGCTGGAAATCGACGAGTTCGGCGGAGACGCCAGCGGTTTTCGCTTCTTGCGCGACGAAATCCCGCACTTTCGTTTTGCCGTCGGCGGCTTTGACGAAGACCTGTTCCAACAAGCATTTCTCGCCGTAAAAACTGCCGAGTTTGCCTTCGAGAATTTTTTCGCGAATGTTTTCCGGCTTGTTTTTGACTTCTTCGGCGAAGACCTCTTTTTCTTTCGCCACGATATTCGCCGGTATGCCGGCGCGGTTTAACGCCAACGGACGCGCCGCGACCGTGTGCATACAAACGTCGTTCGCCGCCGCCTGCAACGCCGCGCCGTCGCCGCCGCCGATTTTCAGCGCGCAAATCGCGCCGGCTTTTTTGTTGAAGTGGGTGTATTGTCCGATGACGCCGCCGTTCGGCGCGGTCAACGCCGCCGCTTTTTTCAACACGACGTTTTCGCCGATTACGCCAATCAATTCTTTCACTTTTTCCGCCAGCGTTTTCCCGCCGCTCGTCGCGTTCAGCAAATTTTCCGCGTTGACTTCGTTCAGCGCCAACGCCGCGTCAAGCGCCTGCGCCACAAATTCCTGAAACCGCTCGTTCTGCGTGGTCGGGTCTTGTTCGCACTGCACTTCGATAATCACCGCTTTCGGGAATTTCGTCGCAATCGCAATGACGCCCTGACCGGTGGCGCGGTCGGCTTTTTTCGCCGCCTTGTCCAAGCCCTTTTTACGCAGAATCATTTCGGCGGCGTCGAGGTCGCCGTTCGCTTCCGTCAGCGCCTTTTTGCAATCGGCAAAGCCCATACCGGTTTTTTCGCGCAATTCCTTTAATAAGTTTGCATCAAAGTCAGCCATAATGGTTTCCCTTTCGTTTCGATGTTAAATTTTTGTTTGGTGGTTATTTTTCATAATTAACAATTAACAATTCACAATTGCGGAGTTTAATTTTCAGATTCGCGAAGCGATATTTGATAATCAAATTCCACAATTGTTAATTGTTAATTTTTAATTGTGAATTGACTCACGCCTCGTCCGGCATCGTGAACGCGCCGAGTTCCGCGAGATTCGCCGGCACTTCGACGTTGATTTCCGGCGCTTTGCCGCGTTCGCGGCGGCGACCGCCTTCGCGCTCTTTTTGCCGCGCCGCGTTAATCGCCACCGCGTTGGCGGCGGCTTTTTTCGAGCCGAGTTCGACGGCGTCGGCAAGCAAGCCGACAATCAGTTGAATGCTCCGTTGCGAGTCGTCGTTGCCCGGCACGACAAAATCAATCGGCGTCGGGTCGGTGTCGGTGTCGGTCAGCGCGACAATCGGCACGCTCAATTTAATCGCTTCGGCGACGGCGTTGGCTTCGCGTTTCGGGTCAACGATGACCATCGCGCCCGGCGCGACTTCCATATCGCGGATGCCCTCGAAGTTGCGGAATACTTTCTTCTTTTCCCGCGTCAGATTGGAAATCATTTTTTTGCTGAATTTTTCAATTTCGCCGCTGGCTTCGAGCCCTTCCAATTCGTTCAGCCGCGCGATGCGTTTGCGCATCGTGTTCATATTGGTCAGCGTGCCGCCGAGCCAACGGTGGACGACGAAGAAGCCGCCGGTGCGTTTCGCTTCGGCGCGGACGATTTCGCGCCCCTGCCGGCTGGTGCCGACAAACAAGACCTTTTTGCCGCTCGCGGTCAAATTTTCGAGATAACGCGCGGCGCGAATGAGACCTTTCAGCGTTTCGCGCAGGTTGACGAGGTGCAGACGATTGACTTCGCCGTAGATATACGGCTTCATCAGCGGGTGCCATTTGGCGGAGGGACTGCCGAAATGCACGCCCGCATCCAGCAGGTCTTTGAACGTCGCGTTAATTGCCATGACTGCCTTTCCGCGTCGCGCTGTCGGGTCGCCGCCAAAACGCGGCGCCCATCCCGGCGTTCAACTGCCACACACCGGCGGGAGCGATGACGCTAAATTAAAAAGAAAAAAGTCGCCGACCGTTCGGCGACGATTAGAAACGGTGATTTATAGAAACCGGCAAAAGAATTGCAAGACGGGGGCGTTGTTAAGCGGCGCGGCGCGGCGATAATCGTAGTAAGCAGTGGTCAGTGAGCCGTGGACAACGCGCTTGCGAAAATAAAACTCCACAACTGTCCACTGTCCACTGTCCACACTACGGAAAGGAAAACCGATGAAACTCGGCGTGAACATCGACCATATCGCGACGTTGCGGCAGGCGCGGCAGACGAACGAACCCGACCCGGTGGCGGCGGCGGCAATCGCCGAACGCGCCGGCGCCGACGGCATCACCATTCATTTGCGCGAAGACCGCCGCCACATTCAAGACCGCGATTTGGCGATTTTGCGGCAGACCGTAACGACGCGGCTCAATTTGGAAATGGGCTTGAATAGTGAAATCATCGACATCGCGTTGCGGGCGCAACCCGACCAGGTAACGCTCGTGCCGGAGCGGCGGCAGGAAATCACCACCGAGGGCGGTTTGGACGCGGTGAAAGAATTGGCGCGGCTGAAAAAGCAGTTGCCGAAATTTCGCGCCGCGGGGATTCGCGTGAGTTTGTTTATCGAGCCGACCGCCGCGCAAATCGCGGCGGCGGCGAAAACCGGCGCGGAGTTTGTCGAATTTCACACCGGCGCCTACGCCAACGCTTATCCGCGCGAAGCCGCGATGCGGGCGGAATTAAACCGTTTGGTCGAAGGCGTCAATCTCGCGTTCGCCGCCGGTTTGCGGGTCAACGCCGGACACGGTTTGACCTATCACAACGTCGCGCCCGTCGCGGCGATTCCCGCCGTCGAAGAATTAAACATCGGACACAGCATCATCGCCCGCGCCGTCCTCGCCGGTCTCGACCAAGCCGTCCGCGAAATGAAAGCGCTGTTGCAATAACCGTAGCGAATTTTACGCGCGTTGGCGCATCGTTAGCAACTTTAACTCCGCCGGTCGCGCTGAAAACGCGACCGGCGGAAAAAGAATTTAAGGAGGTTAAGGTTTTAATAACCGCAAGAACTCGCCGCGCGCGCACAACCGCTTTTCCCTACCTCCTTTTCCCATATCCTTGCCGTTTCATTTTTCCGCTACGGAGCCGTCCCGCCAATGAGCAAATTTTTCATCAACCGTCCCATCGTCGCGATGGTGATTGCGATTCTCACCACGATTATCGGCGCCGTGGCGGCGTTCGGTTTGCCGATTGCGCAGTTTCCCGATATCGTGCCGCCGACCATTCAGGTCAGCGCCACTTATTCCGGCGCCGACGCGCTCACCGTCGAGGAAAACGTCGCGGCGCCGATTGAGCAACAAATCAGCGGCGTGGACAATATGGACTATATGTCCTCGGTCAACGCCAACAGCGGCGCCTACGCGCTCACCGTGTATTTCAAACTCGGTAGCGACCCCGACGTGGACAATATCCTGACGAAAATGCGCGTGGACCAAGCGGATTCGCAACTGCCGCCGGAGGTGCGCAACTACGGCATCACCGTGAAAAAGTCGCTCGGCGCGCCGCTCGTGCTGTTTTCGCTGACCTCGCCGGACGGCAAATACTCGCCGCTGTTCCTCTACAATTACGCGAAAATCCATCTCTACGACGAATTGTTGCGCACGCCGGGGATTGGCGAAATCGATATGTTCGGCGCCGGAGAATACGCTATTCGCGTCTGGCTTTATACCGACAAACTCGCGAAATTGGGGCTGACCGTTACCGACGTGAAGAACGCGCTGACCTCGCAAAACGCGATTCGTCCCGCCGGCAAAATCGGCGCCGAACCTATCCGGGCGGGGCAGGAATTTTCCTACACGGTGCGGGCGCCGGGACAGTTGACCACGCCGGAAGAATTCGGCGAAATTATTATCCGCGCCGCGACCGGCGGCGCGATGGTGCGGTTGAAAGACGTCGCGCGCGTCGAACTCGGCGCCCAGGATTACTCCACCGCCGCGACGCTGAACGGCAAGCGCAACGCGGTTTTGTCGCTCAAACAAATGCCCGGTTCCAACGCCGTGCAAGCGGTTAAAATCGCCCGCGCCAAAATGGCGGAACTCGCCCAAAGTTTTCCCGAAGGCATCGAATATCAAGTCCCGCTCGACACCACGCTCGCCATCACCGAAGGTATGACCGAACTGTCGCAGACCTTGTGGGAAGCGTTGTTGCTTGTCATCATCGTCGTTTTCGCCTTCCTGCAAAATTGGCGCGCCACGCTGATTCCGCTGTTCGCGGTGCCGGTCGCGTTAGTCGGCACGTTCATCGCGTTTCCGCTGTTCGGTTTTTCGATTAACACGATTTCGCTGTTCGGCTTGGTGTTGGCGATTGGGCTGGTCGTGGACGACGCGATTGTCGTGGTCGAGGCGGTCGAGTCGTATATCGCGCAGGGCTTCGCGCCGAAAGAAGCGGCGGAAAAAGCGATGGCGGACGTGTCGGGACCGATTATCGCGATAACGCTGGTGCTGTCGGCGGTGTTTATTCCCTCGGCGTTTATTCCCGGCATCACCGGACGCTTATACCAACAATTCGCGCTGACCATCGCGGCGGCGGTGATAATTTCCGCGTTCAACGCGCTGTCGCTCAGTCCCGCGCTCGCGGCGAAATTACTGCGTCCGCGCGGCGCCGGCGAAACCGCGCGGCGCGGAATTTTGACGCGCTTGTTCGGCAAATTCTTTGACAAATTTAATTCCGGTTTCGACCGCGTGAATAAAGGTTACGTCGGCGTCTGTCGCGTCGGCGTGCGTAAATTCGGCGTGAGTTTGCTGATTCTCGGCGGTTTCGCCGCGTTGTGCGGCGGGCTCGGCAAAACGTTGCCCGGCGGCTTTTTGCCCGAAGAAGACCAAGGATATTTGATGGCGAACGTCTCGCTTCCCGACGCGGCGTCGCTCGAACGCACCGAAATCGCGATGAACAAAATAACGGCGGAATTGCAAGAAATTCCGGGCGTCGAATACGTTACCGCCGTCGCGGGCTACAGTATGTTAAGTTCGGTGACGAGCAGTTACAGCGGGTTTTATTTTATCACGCTGAAAGGATGGAAAGAACGTAAAGCGCCGGCGGAACAATACGCGGCAATCAAAACGGCGGTGAATAAAACGCTCGGCGCCCATCACGAAGCGGCGGCGTTTGCTTTTCCGCCGCCGGCGATTCCGGGCATCGGCACCGGCGGCGGGTTCACTTTTATGTTGGAAGACCGCGCCGGCGGCACGGTCGAAACGCTCTGGGACAACACGCAAAAATTTATGGCGGCGGCGAGAAAACAGCCGGAAATCGGCGGTATTATGACGACGTTCGCGCCGGCGACGCCGCAAATTTACGCCAATCTCGACCGCGACAAAGCGGTGCGCCAAGGCGTCGATATGGACGACATCACCGCCGCGCTCCAAGCGTTTATGGGCGGCTCGCTCGTCAATTATTTCAATCGCTTCGGGCGTCAGTGGCAAGTGTGGATGATGGCGGACGGCGACTATCGGCAAAGCATCGACGGCTTGATGAACTTTTTTGTGCGCAACGGCGCCGGCGAAATGATGCCGCTGTCGTCGTTCACGACCGTTGAGCACATCACCGGTCCCGAATTTACGATGCGCCACAATCTTTATCGCGCGGTGCAGTTGACCGGCGAAGCGGCGAAAGGTTTCAGTTCCGACCAAGCGCTCGCGGCGCTCGAACGGACTTTCGCGGCGACGATGCCGACGGAGATGGGTTTTGACTACGAGGGAATGACGTTTCAGGAAAAAGCCGCGGCGACCGGCGTTCCGGCGGCGGCGATTTTCGCGTTTTCGGGCTTGTTGGTTTTCCTGCTGTTGGCGGCGCTTTACGAGAGTTGGATTTTGCCGTTCAGCGTGTTGTTGACGGTGCCGGTGGCGGTGTGCGGCGCGTGGACGTTTCTTTGGTGGCGCGGTTTGGACAACAACATCTACGCGCAAATCGGCTTGATTATGTTAATCGGTCTCGCCGCGAAAAACGCGATTCTCATCGTCGAATACGCCGAGTTGCAACGCGAGAGCGGACTGAACGCGGCGGAGGCGGCGCTGAAAGGCGCGGGCTTGCGGCTCCGCGCGATTATTATGACTTCGCTCGCGTTCATCGTCGGCTGTCTGCCGCTCGCCGTCGCCACCGGCTCCGGCGCGATTTCGCGGCGCATTATGGGGACGGTCGTCATCGGCGGGATGGGCGCCTCGACCTGCCTCGCGATTTTCCTCGTGCCGGCGACATATTATTTAATGCAGTGGCTCGGCGGGAAAACGAAGTGAGGAACAAAAAAGAACTTAACACGAATTTTCACGAATTAGACGAATTAACACGAGTTAAAGAGCAAGAGATTTCTCACAGAGGCACAGATGCACGGAGAGAGAAAAAATAAACACAAAAAGAACTTAACACGAATTTTCACGAATTAGACGAATTAACACGAATTAAGAGCAAGAGATTTCTCACCGAGGCACAGAGACACAGAGAAAGAAAAGAGAAAATAAAAGTTAAATAATTTTTCATTTCTTCTCTGTGGAACTCTGTGTCTCTGCGAGAAAAAAAATTCGTGTAATTCGTGTAATTCGTGGACAAAAAAATCTCTCTTTTTTATTCGTAAAAATTCACGTCTTGGGGTTGACCGCGTAACGTCAGTTGGTAATTTCCTCATACGCAAACCGGTTGGTTACCGGAAGCCGGCGGTCTTTGCCGAACGCCTTGGGCGTAACTTTCGCCCCGCAAACGCTCTGCCGCCGCTTAAACTCGCTTCGGTCAACCATTCGCGCCACCCGCCGGACGACGGCTTCGTCGAAGCCCGCCGCGATGATTTCCGCGAGCGCCGCGTCGTCCTCCACATACATTTTCAGAATCGGGTCTAATATCGGATAATCCGGCAACGACTGCCGGTCTTCCTGATTTTCCCGCAACTCGGCGCTCGGCGTCCGCTCAATCGTCGAAACCGGAATCACTTCCCGCCCGCGCCGCGCGTTGACATAACGCGACAGTTTCCACACCTCGGTTTTGAACACGTCTTTAATGACCGCAAACCCGCCCGCCATATCGCCGTAAAGCGTGCCGTAGCCGACCGCGCTTTCGGATTTGTTCGAGGTGTTCAGCAACAACAAACCGTATTTATTCGCCAGCGCCATCAGATACACGGCGCGAATTCGCGCCTGCAAATTTTGTCCGGTCAAATTCTCCGGGTCGCGGCGCGGGTCGGCGGCGGCGTAAAGCGGCGTCAACTCCCGTTCAAACGCCGCCAGCGGCGCGGCAATCGGCAAAACGGAAAAGCGCATCCCCAAATTATCGGCGAGAATTTTCGCGTCGTCGCGCGTCGCGGCGGACGAATAAATACTCGGCATCGTTACGCCCCAAACGTTTTCTTTGCCGAGCGCGTCCACGGCGACGGCGGCGGTCAGCGCCGAGTCAATGCCGCCGGACAAGCCGACAATGACGCCGGTAAAACCGTTTTTACGCACGTAATCGCGCAAACCGAGCGTCAGCGCGGCATAAACCGGTTCGAGCGCCTCGCCGGTCGGCGGGATGCCGTCCGCCGCCGCGGACGCGCGTTGATAGTCGGAATGAGCGGGCGCGGCGGATTTTAACGCGCAAACAATAATCGGTCGCGCGTCGTTCGCCGCCGCCGCGCGCGGCGGCGTAACGCGCGGCGTATCACACGACGGTGTATCACACGACGGTGTAGCACACGACTGTGTGTTTGGAATATCGATTACTAAAAAATCCTCGGCGCAATTTTTCGCTTGGGCGATGATTTCGCCTTGCGGCGACAGCGCGAAACTCGCGCCGTCAAAAACCAACTCGTCCTGTCCGCCGACTAAATTGCAGTAAAGAAAATATATGCCGTATGCGCGGCAGAGCGCGGCGAAAGTCGCGAGGCGCTCGCTCTCTTTGCCGCGATAAAACGGGCTTGCCGACAAACACGCAATCACCGTCGCGCCGGCGGCGGCTTCTTCGCGGACGGGTCCCGCCAAATTCCACGCGTCTTCGCAAATGACGACGCCGGTTTTTTGGCGGGCGTCGCCGTTTTGCAACTCCAAGACCAAACCGCCGTCGCCGGCGGCGAAATAGCGTTTTTCGTCGAACACGGCGTAGTTCGGGAGCAGGCATTTGTGGTATTCGGCGACGACGGCGCTGTCGTCGATAACCGCCGCCGTGTTGCGCGGACGCGCCACGTAGCGTGGCGGCAACGGCGCGAGGAGGCGCGGATGACCGGCGAAAAACGGCGACGACGGATAGCCGACGACGGCGCGTCCGCGGACGCGCGCGGCGATATTTTGGAGCGTCAATTCGGCGGCGGTGAGAAACGCCGGTTTGAGCAACAAGTCCTCCGGCGGATAACCGCTTAACGTCATTTCCGGGAAAACGACCAAATCCGGCGAAAATTTTTCCGCCGTTGCCAGCGCGGCGAGAACGCGCGCGGCGTTGCCCGGCAAATCGCCGACCGTCGGGTTTATTTGCGCGAGAACGTAACGCATAATTCTCTCCGAGAATGAAAAATGGCGGCGCTTGATTATCAAAATCGCCCCAGCGAATCTGACAACCAAACGCCGCCATTCTTACAACCTATCCGGCTGTTTGCCCCGTTAGGGGCAATCTGTCGGTAGAAACGCCGCTATTTCTTCTTCTTGTCCGCGCCTTCGTCTTCGGTGGCTTTCTTTTTCTTTTTCACCGCCACTTTAATCGACCGGACTTTTGCCAGAGCGAATAAACTTTTGCCCTCGTTCCAGCGCCCGTCGCCGCTCAATTTCACCAATCGCTCCTCGCGGCTCAACACGTTCCGGTGTTTAATGCCGCCGCCGCTCACGGCGCGCAAACTGCTGTGAATACTCATCGCTATTTACTCCTTTCATCAGGGTTTCAATTCATTAGTTGGCAGTTGGCAGTGGGCAGTCGCAAGCGATTAATGACTCTATCCACTACTCATTACCAACTGCCCACTGTCCACTGCTATTTGTCGTTCAGCACCGTAATCACGCCGTCGCCGACCGCGACGTTCAACTCTTTGGCGATGCTCGCGCCCTCGGCTTGCACCAAACAAAACACTTCGCGGTTGCAGTCCTTTAAGGTCTGCCAATTGAACGCGCCTTTGGCGATGACCAAATCCGCCGCCGCAAAACGCCGGCGAAACTCCGCCGCGGCGCGTCCGAGCGACAGCCCCAGCATATCGGCGCCGGGGTCGGTTACGGTCGCGATTTCCGTCAGCCCCGCCATTTCCGCGTCCGCCAGCGTCGCGCGCCCCATTATCGGCTTCGCCGCGACCACCACTTCAACTTTGGCGTGATGGCGCAACTCGGTAATCAAAAATTTATCGGCGACAATCTCGCCCGCGCAGTCGGCGATAAACATCACCGACGGGGATTTCGCCACCTGCACCGCCAGCGTCGTGATTTTGTCAATCGCCGGTTTAATCATCAGGCGCGCGCTCAATTCTTTTTCCAATTCCTCGCGTCCGAGCCGTTTGATTTTTTCGCCGTTCGCCGCCAGCGACAAGCGCACGCTCGCCGCGAACGCGCTTTCCGCCGTGGTCAAATAATCGTTGATGAAATTCTCCAAGCCCAACATCGCGCGATTGCGCCGCGCTTTTTCGTTTTCATACGGGTCGGTAACGCCCAACGCCTTATAAGCGGCGCGCAAGGCGGTCAGGGCTAATTCCTGCGGACTGTCTTCGTCGTCGTTGGCGAGCGCCGCGCCGAGCGCCGTCGCAATCACCCGCTTATGAATGAACACGTCTTCCGACACCATGCGGGCGGCGGCGAAAATCATCTCGGTAATTTCCGGCAAACAGTATGGAACTGGACGCATATTTTTTCCTTTTTTTTGTTTCTGCTTGGCACGGCAGTCAATTAAGGGAAATGAAAACTATGAATTAAAAATTACCAATTAAAAATTAGAAATGGCGGAATAATCGTCAAAATTACGCGAAGCGAATTTGATAATCAAACCCCGAAATTTTTAATTCTTAATTTTTAATTGCACTTTCAAAGCACCGGCTGACCAAGGTCGCCGATTTTCGTCAGAACCGCGTCGCGATAAGCCGGCTGACCGGCGATAAATTCGCGCACTCGTCCTAAATTGCGCTCTTCCGGCGAGGAGAACGCGCCGACCGTTAAAATATATTTTTTCCCGTCGTCGAAAATAAAAACTTCGAGATTGCCGTCGCGAATGACGGCGTTGTCCAACCACGCGGCGCGCCGGACGCGCAGGGCGTCGAGGTCGTCCGCCTCGGTCAAGCGCATCGTGAACTGTTGCGGCGGAATCAGCACCGTCGCCGCCAACGGCGCGCTCCGGTTGACTCTCAGTTCGCCGAGTTCGGCTTCGGCGGCGGGAACGCGCGGCGCGTTGAAACTTTCGCGTTCTTTTTGCTCGCCGCTGTTGACGCCGAGCGTGTAAGCCGTGCCGAGCAAAATCAGAAATAGCACGAAAATCACAAAGGCGGCGTCGAGCGACAAGACGATTTCGCGTGCCCGCGAGCGCGGGCTGACGGTCGGCAACTCATAGACGACTTCCGCGGCGTCCGTCGCGGGAACGTCGCCCATACTGTTGGCGATAATTTCGTAAAGTTCCGCGCGTTTAGCCATAGTGGTCGCGTTTTTCAACCTCTTTTTTTATTTCTCACGGAGGACACGGATAAATATCAATAGAGGATGCGCTATTCAATTGCCACGCGCTTTAGCGCGTGGTCGGCGTTAGTAAAATGACCGGCTTTAGCCGAATGGTTTTCTTTGGGCTAAAGCCCATTTATTTTTTTGACCGCCAACCACGCCTTAAAAGGCGTGGCAATTGAATAGAGCAACCGCGTTTGAAAACATTTCTAATTATTCGTTAGTCAATCAGAATTTTTCATCGACCGCCGCCGGCAACATCGTAATTTTGCGTGGCGTCACGGTAACGTCTCCAAATTTGTCCCCTTATTTCGTCAAGCGTGTAAGTCCGACAACCGGCGGCAAGTTGCGCTTCCGATGCCAACAACTTTTCCTCCAAATCGGGAATCAGTGATTCCAAATCGTCGGCGTAATCGAGCGTCGCCAATTCCTCATCGTCAGTATCAACAAGGTCAATCTTGCCATAATAATCGGCGATTTGCGCAATTTTTTTTCCGCGCGCTTCGTCAACACTCGCCAACATTTCTTCCACCGAAGCAAAATTTTTCCCCGTTACCATATCCACGACTTTCGGCGAAACTGACGGGTTGGCGGTCGGCGCATTTTTTTGCGAGCGCACGAAAGAACGCACCGCCGGCAATAAATTCGCCGCCAGCGCGTCAATTTCATCTTTCAGCGAATTACGCATCTCAGCCGTAGTCATCTTTTTCCCTCTACTTGCTCGCCAAAATTTCCGCTTTCAGCGGCGCGCCGGCGTCGTTAATTTTATCCAAGTCCTCTTTCGACACTTCCCGCGAAAAACCGCCTTTATGGTCTTCGCTCGACATTTTGGTTTTAATCGCGCCGTCGTCCGGCGGGAGCGCCGCCTGATAATCTTTCGCCATTTTTTCGACTTGGTCGTAGAGGTCGGTAACAATCCGCTCCGCGCCTTCGTGCGTCGGTTTCATCTGAAATTTCTCGACGATTTCTTTCAAGTGATGACATTGGTCAATCTGCGGGCAAGGCGTCCGCAAATCGGTGGTGAACGGTTGCCGC
The DNA here is from genome assembly GCA_031261425.1 of Planctomycetota bacterium. Taxonomy (GTDB): domain Bacteria; phylum Planctomycetota; class SZUA-567; order SZUA-567; family SZUA-567; genus MS499-59. The sequence goes on along the minus strand of JAISJR010000013.1, from coordinate 46,353 downwards.
CGCCGCGCGTCCTTAAACGCCGGACTGTTCAGACATTCCTCCAACGATTTGTCGTGAATGCTGTCGGTCGCGAAATGCACGAACACGCACGGTTCGACCAAACCCTGCGCCGTGATGTGGACATACTTCCGTCCCCACGCGATGCAACCCTCGCACGAGTCGCCGTCGTTCCAGAAATCATACGCCAAAATCGGTTTTTCGCGGCGGAATTTCAGCACCGCGTCGCGCCGTTCCAACCGCTGTTGCGGCGTCGGGCAGAGCGATAAATCCGGCTCTTTGCCAATCGGAATGTATTGGAAAAACCAGCCGTAACTGCAACCGTTGGCAATCATTTCGTCCATATATTCGCCGGTGCAGACGACGCCGTGATTTTTCGTCGTGTGCGTAATCGAAAAGCCGAACATACAACCGGCGTCGCGCAGACGCCGCATCGACGCGGTGATTTTGTCGTAGGCGCCTTTGCCGCGCCGCTCGTCGGTGAGTTCGCGGTTGCCCTCGATCGAAATTGAAGCGTGGACGTTGCCGTAGTCCGCCCAACGTTTGGCGGTGGCGTCGTCGATGTTCATTCCGTGCGTGTAAATGTGGAAAAACACGTCGTGGTGTTCGCGGATGAGTTCTTCAAGGGGGGGCCAAAACGTCGGCTCGCCGCCGGTGATGGTGACGAAATAGATGCCCATTTTCTCTTTGGCTTCGGTGATGATTTGCGAAACCTTTTCTTTGCTCAGCGATTTTTCTTTCGGATATTTCCACGCATAACAGCCGAAACAGCGCAGATTGCACGCCATCGACGGCGAAATCGCGAGGAAAAACGGCGGGTATTCGCCGTGGCGCTCAAAATACGCCTTGCGAATGTCTTCGCCGGCGGTGAGGGCGTTGTAATAAAAATTGAACGCGATGTTGCGTTGCGTGGCTCTGCTGTATTTCGGCAAATTGCGTTTGACCATCTCGAAAAAAGCGTTGGCGGCTTCGACGCGACGCGCCAACTCCGCCGGCGTGCCTTTGTGATACGCTTTCATTCGCTCGATGCCGCGATTTTTGAGGATGTCGATGAATTTGATAAGCGTGTCGGGGCTATGGTCGGACAAAAACGGCAACGCCGTCTGCATCCCTTTCGCCAACAAAAAATTGGCGGCTTTCTTGAAATCAAACATTTACCTCTCCTCGTGAGAATTACGCGGCAAATAAATTTACCGGCAAGCGACAAACCGCGCAATTGTAGGGTGGTCGCGATAAGCGTCAAGCCGATTGCAAGGACGCGCGCGTCAACCGCCGGTGAGATGCCAGCCGCCGCCGCCGTTTTCGCAATAATAGACGGCTAAATGGGCGCCGCGGCGCAGGCGTTGTTGCGCGGCGGCGTGTTTGGCGTCTTCGACGGCGGGATAGAGTTTTTTGCGCCGCCCGTCGCGTCCGACGCAAAACGGACAGTCGGCAAACTCCGGTTGCGCGGCGCGCAATTCCTGCGCGATAAAGCGGTCGTGGCGATAACGGGGCATTTTTTGTTGGTGGGGGTCGGATTGGAAGAATCTCTGGCTCCGGCTATTTGCCGGATAACTCTAATTAAACTTGCGCCCGCGCCGAGTCCGATAACTAAATAACTCACGTTACGCGCAAAAAAAGAGAAGCCGCGAATGAACACGAAAAGAACTTAACACGAATTTTCACGAATTAGACGAATTAACACGAATTTTTTTTGTCCGTTTTCCGGTTCTTTAATTCGTGTAATTCGTGTAATTCGTGGACAAAAAATCTCTCTTTTTTATTCGTAAAAATTCGCGTCTTTTTGTTGACCGCGTAGCACGAGTAAATAAATTGAATGCCGCTTTATCGGTGAAAAATGAAAAGAAAAATGAAAAAATTGCTCCCGCTGGTTTTGGCGCTCGCCGCCGCTTGTTCAGAGCCGCAATTAGTCAACGAAGGACCAATCGCTTACGGCGCCAACGGCTTGTCCGCGCCGGCGGTCTATGCCGTCGCGCCGCAACCGCCGCGCTCGCTCGGCTCGCCCGCCGTCGCAATGGCGGAAACGCCGGTCAACGCGCGCCCCGTTCTGCCGCCGCTCGACGCGCTGTCGGGGCAAAATCCGCAATTTCCCGAACGCGGCGCGCGCGAGCCGCTCACGTTTGGCGTCAATCCCGATTTAGTCGCGGCGCGTCCGTTCACCGTCGGCGGACTTGACCCGCGCCAACCGATGCCGATTGAGCAACAGGTCTATGCCGGCGCGTATGCCGAGCCCGGCGAGGACGAGCCGTATGAGCATCAGGACGGCGACGTGATTACGCTCGCGGTCAAAGACCAGCCGGAGTTTAACGGCTCGGCGGTCATCGAGCGCGACGGGCGCGTCCGCGTTCCCGGCACGGAGGATTACGTCGTCGCGCGCGGCAAAAACGCCGCGCAAATCGCCGACGGCATCGCCCGCGCCCTTCGCCCGTATGTGCGCCAATATCCGGCGGTGCGCGTGCAGACGGCGAGCGGTTCCGGCGGCTATTATTACGTTTTGGGCGGCGTGAAACATCAGGGGCGTTTTCCGCTGGGTATGAAACCGCTGTCGTTGAGCGAAGCCGTTTTTCGCGCCAACGCGGAATTGTTGGACGACCGCTCGCCGGACGCCGTCGCCAACGCGCCGATTCGCGACCATTACACGCTCGCGGACAACGCCGCCTTGGAGCGCGTGATGTTGATTACGCCGCACCGCGCCGCGCCGCGCGCCAAAATTTACAACGTCGCGGCGGCGCTCTACGGCGGCGTGAACGGGCAAAATCCGCTCGTCAAAAACGGGCAAATTGTCGTCGTCGGCGAAAGCGACAATTTGCGATTGGAGGACTACATCCGGCAGGCGCTCGCCCGCGACAACCAACACGCGCCGCCGCTCAAAACCTACGACCCGCATTCTCCGCTTCTCGACAGCCCGCTGTTGAATGACTACCGGCGGTGAGAAATTAGAGTTGAGAGTTGAGAGTTGAGCAGAGGTTGCGCTTCGCGCGTCTTTCAAATAACTCCATCGCTCAACTCTAAACTCTAAACTCTAAACTCTCAACTCTAAAGTCAAAATGACCTCCGTCCCCGCCAAAATGCCGCCGCGTCCGGCATTGCGTTTATTCCGCCGCAATCAATAATCCATTACCGGTAAAACGCTTACGGCGCGCCGCCGCTCGGCGCGGCAAGTGGCATTAAAATTGCTTTGCCGGCGCGGCGCAAAGAACAATTACGAATTAAAAATTACGAATTACGACCGCCGTTCGTAATTTTTAATTCGTAATTGTGTCTATACAGGCATCGGGCAAAACACAGGAAAAATATGGCTACCAAACGCGACTACTACGAGATTTTAGGCGTCGCCAAAGACGCGAAAGCGGACGACATCAAGTCCGCGTATCGCAAATTGGCGATGAAATATCACCCCGACCGCAATCCGGGCGATAAAGAAGCCGAAGCAAAATTCAAAGAAGCCGCCGAAGCGTATGACGTGTTGCGCGACGACGACAAACGCGCCCGCTACGACCGGCTCGGACACGCCGCGTTTCAGCAAGGCGGCGGCTACGGCGGCGCGGATTTCTCCAATATCCAAGACATTTTCAGCCATTTTTCCGATATTTTCGGCGGGGGCGGGGGCGGCGGCGGCGGAATTTTCGACGGACTGTTTTCCGGTTTCGGCGGCGGCGGTCAGCGCCAACAGCAAGCGGGCAATTCGCTTAAATGCCGCGTCAATATCAATTTCAAAGAATCCTTCACCGGTTGCGCGAAAACGATTGAACTTAACCGCAACGAACTTTGCGAGACCTGCAAGGGTTCCGGCGCGGCGGCGGGCACGCAACCGAAAAGATGTCCGACCTGCAACGGGCGTGGGCAGATTCATCAGTCGCAAGGATTTTTCTCGATTTCGACCGTTTGCCCGCAATGCGGCGGCGCCGGTTCCATCATCGAAAAACCGTGCGCCGACTGCCGCGGGCAGGGCGTCAAAACCAAAACCGTCCGTATTCAGGTAAAAATTCCCGCCGGCATCGCCGACGGCTCGCGGTTGCGAATTCCCAACGAGGGCGAGCCGTCGTTACAGAGCGGTCCGCGCGGCGATTTGTTCTGCTATATTTTCGTGGAAGAAGACAAGTTTTTTCAGCGCAACGGCAACGACATTGTTTGCCAAGTGCCGGTTAGCGTCGCGCAAGCGGCGTTGGGGACGACGCTCGACGTGCCGACGTTGCAGGGGCGGGCGAATATGAAAATCAATCCGGGAACGCAACACGGGCAGATTTACCGCTTGCGCGGCATGGGTTTTCCCGACTTGCGCGGCGGCGCCAAAGGCGACCAAATCGTCGCCGTCGCCGTCGAAATTCCGAAAAAACTCTCGCCCGAACAAGAAAAACTGTATCGGGAATTGGCGAAAATCGACGACCAAAACGTGTCGCCGGAGCGCAAAAGTTTTATTGATTTAGTGAAAGGGTATTTCAATTAACAATTAACAATTAACAATTAACAATTTCGGTATTGATTATTGAAATTTCGCGAAGCGATTTTGCTAATCAAACTCCGCCATTGTTAATTGTGAATTGTCAATTGTTAATTATCTTCAACGGAGATTCACCAATGGAAGATAATAACCGCGAACTGCCGTCCGACGAAAATTTGCCGGAAGCCGAAACCGGCGCGGAGAGCGTCGAGCCGGTGCCGGACGACACGCCGCCGCCGATTAACGCGGCGCCGGACTACAAACAAATCGCGCAACGGACGGCGGCGGAATTTGACAATTATCGCAAGCGGATAATGAAAGAACGGCAGGAATGGCAGAAAGACGTGTTGGCGCGTTTTCTGAAAGATTTTTTTCCGGCGTTCGACGACCTCGACCGCGTGATTGCCGAGGGCGAAAAAGCGCCGACGCCGCAACTCGAAGGCATCAAATTGGCGCGCGCCAATTTGTGGAAAACGTTGGAGACCGCCGGCGTCAAAGAAATCCACGCGAAAAACAAACGCTTCGACCCGCGCTATCACGAGGCGGTGGCGATGGTGCCGGTGCCGGACGTGCCGGTGGGCAACGTCGCGGATATTTTACAGGCGGGTTATCTGTTAAACGACGCGGTTCTCCGTCCGGCGCGCGTGGTTGTCGCCGCCGAACCGGTCGCACCGGCGGCGGGGGAATAAAAATTACGACCGGAGATTCGTCCGCGATTCGCGCACGAATTAGACGAATTAACTTCTTTCCGTTAAGTTTTTTAATTCGTGAAAATTCGTGTAATTCGTGGACCAAAAAGTTCTTGGCGCTTAATCGGCGGACGCGCTTTTTTATACGTCCAATTGCGCGTCGAGCGCGTATTTTTCGATGAATTTCCGGCGCGGTTCGACGACCTCGCCCATCAGCAAGGTGAACAACTGGTCGGCTTTAATCGCGTCATCGACCGTTACTTTCAGCAACAGCCGCTTTTCGGGATTCATCGTCGTTTCCCACAACTGCTCCGGGTCCATTTCGCCGAGACCGTTGTAGCGCTGAATTTCCAAGCCCGCGCCGGTTTTGCCGATTTCTTTCACGCCGTCCAAAATTTCCGCCAGCGTGTTGTAGCCGATTTCGGTCTTGCCGTTCGAGAGCCGGAAGCGCTTTTTCCCGTCCAGATTTTCCGGCGGCAAAAATAAATCCGGCGTAAAACCGTATTCCGCCAAATGTTTGATAATCGCTTCCAATTCGGTTACAAAGAAAAATTCCGTCTGCAACAGCGTGTTTTCCGTGATGTCCGCCGCCAGCACCGAAATGTCTTCTTCCAAAACCTCCAAATTTTCTTTGCTCTCGACAAACGCCCGCAAGTCCGCGTCGCCCTGAAAATACATTTCTTCGCCGCGATATTTGCACCGGTATTTCGGGAACACGTCGCCCTTTGCCCGCCGCAACGCCAGCGCGTCGCCGAGCGTAAAACCGCGCCGGTGCAGGACTTTCGTCATCCCGTTCATTTTGCGAATCACGCCCAACACCGCCGCGAACTTCTCGCCGTCGATTTCCTGCTCGCGGTAATGCAGTTTCGCGTCTTCGGAGCCGAGTTTGAACAGCGTCTCGTCCATTTCCTCGTCGGTCAAAACATAGCGCGAATTTTTGCCGCGCTTGACCTGATAGAGCGGCGGACAGGCGACAAACAAGTTGCCGTTCTCAATCAATTTCGGCATATGGCGGTAGAAAAACGTCAACAGCAACGTGCGGATATGACTGCCGTCCACGTCGGCGTCGCACATAATAATAATTTTGCCGTAGCGCAACTTTTCGAGGTCAAATTCTTCGACGCCGATGCCGGTGCCGAGCGACGTGATAATCGCCGCGATTTCGGCGTGGTCGAGCATCCGGTCGATGCGCGCTTTTTCGACGTTGAGAATTTTGCCTTTCAGCGCCAAAATCGCCTGAATCCGGTTGTCGCGCCCCATTTTCGCCGAGCCGCCGGCGCTGTCGCCTTCGACCAAATACAGTTCCGTGCCGTCGCGGTCTTTGGAAATGCAGTCCGCGAGTTTGCCCGGCAAGCCGCCGGAACTCAGCACGTTTTTCCGCCGCGCCGTTTCGCGGGCTTTGCGCGCCGCGTTGCGGGCAATCGCCGCGTCGATGATTTTTTTGATGATTTTTTTCGCCTGCGCCGGATTTTCTTCGAGGAAAGTGTTCAACTCCTCGTTGACCACTTTTTGCACGAAACCGTCAACTTCGCGGTTGCCGAGTTTGTCTTTGGTCTGCCCCTCAAATTGCGGCTCCGGCACCCGCGCCGAGACCACGGCGGCGAGTCCTTCGCGGCAGTCGTCGCCGGTAATCGCGACATCGTTTTCTTTGATGAGATTATTTTTTTTGCCCCAGGCGTTGATGGTGCGCGTCAGCGCCGTGCGGAAACCGCTTAAATGCGTGCCGCCGCCGGGGTTGTTGATGTTGTTGGTGAAGGCAATCGTTTTTTCGTCATACGAGTCGTTGTATTGAAACGCGATTTCGACTTCGTAATTATTCCCGTCGTTGCTTTTGCCCTCGATATAAACGGCTTTTTCGTTGACCGGCGTTTTATTTTCGTTGAGAAATTCGACGTAACTGCGGATGCCGCCCTCGTAACAAAACGACTCCTTGCAGTCCTCTTCGCGCTTGTCTTCAAGGTGAATTTTCACGCCCTTGTTGAGGAAGGCGAGTTCGCGCATGCGGGTGACGACGGTGTCCCACTTGAAAACCGTCGTCTCGGTGAAAATCTCGGCATCGGGAAAAAACGTAACTTTCGTGCCGCGCATTTTCGTCGCGCCGTGCTCGACGACCTCGCCGACCGGCGCGCCGCGCTCGAAACGCTGAAACCAAATTTTGCCGTCGCGATAGACCTCGACTTCCAACCATTCCGACAGCGCGTTGACGCACGAAACGCCGACGCCGTGCAGACCGCCGGACACTTTGTAACTGTTGTGGTCGAACTTGCCGCCGGCGTGCAGGACGGTCAGCACCAACGTCAGCGAGTTCATATTGTTCTCGCGATTCCAGCCGACGGGAATCCCGCGCCCGTCGTCGATGACCGAGACCGAGCCGCCCGGATTGACGTGCAGAGTGATGTTTTGCGCGTAGCCCGCCATCGCTTCGTCGATGGAGTTATCGACGACTTCCCAGACCAGGTGATGGAGTCCGCGCGGACCGGTGTCGCCGATATACATTCCCGGACGCTTGCGCACGGCGTCGAGACCTTTGAGGGCTTTGATGGAATCCGCGTCGTAATCGGCGGCGGGTTTTTCGGCAGGTTTGGCGGCGTTTTTTTCAACGTTAGACATAGCGTTTTCCTTTCGCGGCACATATCGGTATGAAACAAAAATGACAGGCAAGAATGCCTGCCATAAAGGCGGAGAATTTTACCAATCAACTTCGTTCGACAAAGGAAAATTTTTCAGCGGCGGGAAAAGAGGGTTAGGGAAAAGGGAGAAATAGTTTTTTTCTTCGCCCGTTGCGGTGAATTGGTGGACTATCGAACATATCAATTATTCAGCGGCTTGACGCCGAGGATGACGCTCCCCCAGATTTTCCACTTGCCGCCGTCTTTGCTGAAGACCTGCAAGGCGTCGAGTTCGTTGTCTTCAAACGGCGCGACGCCGCCGGCTTTGCGGGTTTCGAGTTTGGCGCGCACGACCGCGAACGCGCCGTCTTTGGTTACGCCGACGACCTCAAACGCGGTGATGTTGTAGGTCAAATCGTAGTTGACCATATTTTGCGCCGCCGCCTGTTTGGCTTGGTTGAACGCCGGCGATTGCGGATGGAAAGTGTCGATTACTTCGCCTAAATTTTTCGCTTTCATCGCGTTGAGATGCTGGGTATAGACCTTGCCGACTTCCTCCCGCACCGCGGCGCCCGCGTCCGCCGCGCCGACCGTCGTCATCAGCGCCAAGCCGCACCACACCGCCGCCATCAATAACTTGTTCATCGCCCGCCCCCCTTTTTAGAGTTTAGAGTTTAGAGTTTAGAGTTGAGAGTTTAGAGTTGAGAGTTGAGAGTTGAGAGAGTGGAATTTTATTTTTTAAGATGCGCGAAGCGCAACCACTGCTAAACTCTTAACTCTCAACTCTAAACTCTCATTTATACGCAATTTCCCCGCGCCAACAAATATCGCCCGCGAAATTTTCGGTCGTGGCGTTGATTAAGCGCGGCGCGACGCCGAGCGGGAAAAATTTTTCGCCCTCCGTCGCCGCAACGCCGGTGCCGCCGACCAATAACGGCGCGATAAAAACCGCCGCCGCCTGCGCCAATCTATCTTGCAACAGCGCCGCGTGTAAATGCGCCCCGCCTTCGCATAACGCCTCGCGCGCGCCGAATTCTTCCGCCAAAATCCGCAACGCCGCGCGCAAATCAACCCGACCGTTTGCCGTGGCGGCGACTTGCCGCAAGGTTACGCCGCGTTCTTGCAAACGCCGCCTCTTACCGCCGTCCGCCGCCGCCGTATGGAAAATGAGCCATTCTCCGTCGCCGAACGCCGCGAGCGACGGCACGTTTAACGTCGCTGAAATGATGACGCGCCTCGGTTGCGGCGCGTCGGACGCGCGGTTGGGCAGACGCACGTTCAGGCGGGGCGCGTCGCGCCGCGCGGTGCCGCCGCCGATTAAAATCGCGTCGGCTTGCGCGCGCAGAACGTGCGCGTAATCGCGACTGACGTCGTTGGAAATCCATTGCGACGAGCCGTCGGACAGCGCGATTTTGCCGTCGAGCGTCATCGCGTATTTCAGCGTTACGCGCGGCAAACCGGTGGCGACGCAATGCAAAAAACCCGCCATTAACCGCCGCGCCGCCGCCGCGCCCGCGCCGGTTTCGACCGTAATGCCGTTCGCGCGCAACGCCGCCGCGCCGTCGCCGCTGGTCGGATTCGGGTCGTCGAGCGCGACCACCGCCCGCGCGATTTTGGCGGCGATTAACGCGCCGGTGCAAGGCGGAGTTTTGCCGTGATGATGACACGGCATCAGCGTTACATACGCCGTCGCGCCGGTCGGGTCGTTGCCCAAACGCGCGGCGTCGCGCAAGGCGTTGACCTCGGCGTGCGCGTCGCCGCAACGCCGGTGATAGCCGCGCCCGATAACAACGCCGTTTTTCACCAACACGCAACCGACCGGCGGATTCGGACTGACCGCGCCGACGCCCCGCGCCGCCAGCGCTAGCGCTTCGCGCATAAAAATTTCGTCGGGATTTGTCATTAAACCTTAAAAGAAAGAACTTTTCCACGAATTTCCACGAAACCGAGCGTAGCGAAGGTTAGTGTGCTTTTCAAATTTTTTTTCTCACAGAGGCACAGAGACACAGCGGCTCGGTGAGAAATCTCTTGCTCTTAATCCGTGTTAATTCGTCTAATTCGTGAAATTCGTGGACAAATTTCTTATTTTTATGAACTCAATTTTTCGTCTTTCCGTCGCGATAACCGGCGCGGAGTTCGTCCAATAATACCCAGCGGTCGTCGCGGCGAATCGACCAGAACGTCCAACCGTTGCACGCCGGCGTTCCTTGCGCGAGCGCGCCGAGCCGGTGAATTGACCCCGTCTGATTTTGGCACTGCAAATCGCCCGCCGGTAAAACCGTCGCGCAGACCTCGCCTTTGCCGCGTAAAATCTCGCCCGCCAAAATCACGCGCTCGCGCACCAATTCCGCAAAGGGAATTTTACGCGGCGCGGCGTCTTCGCGCCATTCGGCTTCCGGCAATAAATCGCTTATCGCGGCGAGGCGTTTTTCGGCGAGCGCGACATAGGCGGCTTCTTTTTCGATGCCGATAAAATTTCGCCCTAATTTTTTCGCCACCGCGCCGGTGGTGCCGGCGCCGAAAAACGGGTCTAACACCACCGCGCCGCGCGCGCTCGACGACAAAATTACCCGCTTCAACAACTCTTCCGGCTTTTGCGTGGAATGGGCTTTTTTGCCGTCGCCGCCTTTGAGGCGTTCCGCGCCGGCGCACAAGCCAATCGACCAGACCGAAGTCATTTGCTTGCCGCCGTTGTAGCGTTTCATCAACTTATGATTGAACGTGTAGCGGCAGTGTTCGCCTTTGGCGCTCCAAATCAGCGTTTCGGTCGCGTTGGTGAACCGTCTGCCGCGAAAATTGGGCATCGGATTGGTCTTGCGCCAAGTTACGTCGTTGAGGAGCCAAAACCCTAAATCCTGCATAATGTTGCCGACGCGGAAGAGGTTATGATAGGAGCCGATGACCCAGATGGAGCCGGATTCTTTCAGGAGTCGCCGGCATTCCCGCAACCACGTCCGGCAAAATTCGTCGTAATCGGCGAACGAATTGAATTTGTCCCACCGGTCGGCGACGCCGAGGACTTTGGTGTTATTCGGGCGATATAATTCATTTTTTAATTGCAGATTGTAAGGCGGGTCGGCGAAAATTAAGTCAACGGACGCGGCAGGCAGTTGCTTTAACACTGCCAAACAATCGCCGTGCATTATTTGGTTGAGTGGCATATAGACCTATTGGGAATGTCTATTTTTAATAGGACGTGTTCACTATAAAATTGCGTGAAAAGCCCGTAAATCGTAGCGTGACGGATTTTACTTTTTCGACCCGCTACGATGTAAATGTTTACTATTGCCGAATTTATTCGCCGCGAAGTGATGACGGGCGGTGTTCACTAAAACAGAGAAGCAACGGCTGGCGTTTCGGAATAACTTATTGGCGTATTTCCAGAGGAAAATAACACTCTCTCGTCAAAATCATTATCCGCAAGCCGTTCTTCGGCAATTCGGCAATAATCGGGATTCAGTTCAAAACCGACATAGTTGCGTCCGTTTTGTTTGGCGGCAACCGCGGTTGTCCCGCTTCCCATAAACGGGTCAAAAACCAATCCGCCTTGCGGACAACTGGCGAGAATCATTCGGTCAAGCAGTTCAAGCGGCTTTTGCGTCGGATGATTAACGCGTTCGGAATGAATCCGGTGCAATCGCGAAACGCTCCAAATATCTTTCGGATTATAGCCGACTTCCAACCATTTTTTGCCGACGAAAATCGACCGGCTCCGCGCTTTTTTCGTCGCGACATCATAGGGAATCCGCACCGCGTCGAGGTCAAAATAATAGTTTTTTGTTTTCGCGAAAAAACCAATCGTGTCGTGAACCGACGAAAAACGGCGCGTACTTCCGCCCATACTTGGAACTTTTCGGTCCCAAATAATTTCGTTTAACATTGTCATTCGCTTTTTGAGCGCGCCAAAAACCTCCGGCGAAAATCGCCAAGTCAAAAAAATATACAATGAACCGGTGGCTTTTAGTTTGGGCAAAACCACGTCAATCCACGTTTCCGACCAACGTAAATAATCAGCCGCGTCGATTTTGTCGGAGTCGTTGCCGTAATCCTTGCCTAATCCGTAAGGCGGGTCGGCGACAATTAAATCGACGGAATTATCCGCGATTTTGTCGATGCCGTTAAAAAGGTCTTCGTTAAAAATTTGATTCATCGTTAGTTGGGAAGTTTGATACTGGTGGAATTCTCGCGCAATAATTGTAAAAATTCGTTTCTGCTTCGATATTCCGACTCGTGTTCATAAAATGCTTGGATTTTATCGTTGCGCGGATTGACATAAATCGGCATAAATTGCGGTGAAAATAACCGAATATACGCCGAGTCAAAATGAATAGTGATATTGTCGAAGCGAATGCCAAAACAGGCGTAAATCAAGTTATAAGCGGGATTGGCAGAATACTGCATATACAACTTTTCTACGGCGGCAATGTCGTTTTTGTTTTCCTTGCCGCCGATATTGTGGACTTTGATATTCACATAATACGATTTTTTGTCCTTAATCATCTCGCAATCGTGCAGACAAGTATCTGGCATATCAAAATCAACCGCGTCCAAACCCAGAATATCTTTACGATATTTAGTTTGTTGCGTAATTACCTGCTCGACCAACCAACTTACCGACCGTGTGTGCGGTTTAAGTCCATACGGTAAGACGTTCTTATCGGTAACCGCAAAAGACGGCAAGAACTCAAATAATTTTTGATAAACGGCGCGAATCGCCTTTATCTCCGTCAAGATGTTTTTCTCTTCGGTCGTCATCGGATTTCACCTATTTTAATCACTAATCATACCCCTTTTTTACCCCAACGCCCCCGCCATTTCTTCGACGGTGGTCGTCCAACCGGTGAAGTTGTCGCGGGTCCAGGCGCAACAATTTTCCGTCGATAACTCCGTTCCTTGGGGTTGCATCCCTTGGGGGCGCATCCCTTGGGACGGCGTTCCCGCCGTTTTGGGCGGCTCGACGCCGCGCCGCATTTCGACGTTTTCCGCGCCGCAATGTTTGCATTGGTCGGCGATGCCGTAGGTTACGCGGTGGCAGACGCGGCAAACCGTGAACTCCGGCGAAATCGTCAGTTGCGCCGCCTGCGTATGCTCAAACGTTTTGCGCACCAACGACGCAATCGCCCCCGCCGACGGGCGGCTTTCGCCGATAAAGGCGTGAATGATGGCGCCCGATTCGATGAGCGTGTGAAATTTCGCCTGTTTGCAAATCCGCTCGACGATGTCCACGTCCGCGTCGGGGCGCAGGTGAATTGAATTGGTGTAATACACTTCGTCCGCTGAAAGCGCCCCGCGCACGTAGCCGCGCGCGCATTCGTAATTTTTCAGGTCGATTTTCGCGAGGCGGCGCGACGCCGACTCCGCCGGCGATTCTTCAATCGTAATTTTCAAGCCGTATTTTTTGCCCTCGTCCTTCACCGCGAAATACAAATGCGAAATCACTTTCAAGCCCAGCCGCAACGCCTCGTCGTCGTCGTGCAATTCCTTGCCGGTCAAAAATTGCAACGCTTCGTTTAAGCCGATGATGCCGACGATGTAAGTTGCCGCGTCGAGGTCGATATACGGGCGCCCGTCGGCGGCGATTTTGCCGACTTGCCAGAGCGGCATTTCCGGTCCGCTCATCAGCCGCTTGGCGAACGCCTTTTTTTCGAGATGCGCTTTGATGCAAATTTGCAGAACCGCGTCGATTTCCGTGAAAAATTTCTCCATATTGCCCGTTCCCGCCCGATACGCGCATTGCGGCAAATTGATGGTTACGTTTTGGAAGCCGCAAAAACGCATACTTTCGAGGTGATTTAACATATAGTTGTCGTCAATCACCGTGCGCAGACGGCAACACGCCGACAGCGTAACTTCGTCGCGGTCGAAAATGAAATACGGCGTGCCGTTGCGCGCCGCGATTTCGCAGGCGTATTGGAAAATTTCGTATTGTTTCGGGTCGGAAAACGTCTCGTGATTGATGTGAAAATCGCATTTCGGAAAGGCGAAAATGTTGCCGTAACGGTCGCCCTCGTCCCACACTTGCAACAACGCCCGCGTGAAGCGCGTCGCGGTTTCGGCGTAGTCGCCGTAAGTCCGTCCGGTGTATTTGCCTTTCGGACCAATCGCCGGAATTTTTTTGAGATACGTCGGGATGCCGGTGTGAATGTTGAAGTCCAAAAACAGCGTTTGCCCGCCGCGGCTGAACGCATTTTGCGACGACGAAAAAATCAGGTGTTGCGCTTCTTGTTTGAGTTCCGCGTCGGTGGCGTGTTCGAGATACGGCGCGTAGAGAATGTTGATGTAGCCCACGCCGAGCGCGCCGGCGTAATACGCCTGCATTGACGCCAAAAACGTGTTGAGGTGTCCGGTTAGCGTAAAAGCGTGCGCGGCGGGCGCGGAGCAGGTGTCGAGATTTTCGAGTTGCAAGCCGAATTTTTTGATGTATTCGAGCGAGTGCGACGAGCAATAGACGCGGGTCGGATAGCCCAAATCGTGCAAATGGACGCGACCGGTGCGATGGGCGTCGGCGACGGATTCCGAGAAAATTTCCTGCAAGGCGTATTGTTTCAGCACGGTCTCGGCAATCGCGAGATTGATGGCTTCGGGATTGTTGGCGGCGATGTTGGAGTTCTCGTTGGACTTGGCGAAAATCAGCGATTCCACGTCGAATTTCGGCAGACCGAGCATATTTTGTTTGGCGAGCGCCCGTTGATGACCGCGCTCAAAAAGTTCGTTGTTCGCGAGTTCGCGAATCAGCGACGAGGAAATACGGGACAAGCCCGAAGCCAAAACGCGCTTTTCGACGGCGCCGGCGATGTCGGCGGCTTCTTCGGGATGAAGCGCGGCTTCTTTGACGAGCGCGGCGGCAATGCGCGTTTTGTCCCACTGAAAATATTCGGCTTTACTGCCCGGGTCAACGAGCAGATGAATATCGGTCGAATTTTTCGCGGCGCTGGATTCTTTGCGCACGCAAGTTTGCTCACGCATTTTGGCGCGGCGCTCGCGATAGAGGATATACGCCTTCGCCGTGCGGGCGTGTCCGGTTTCGATGAGCGTCTTCTCGACCACGTCCTGAATGGCTTCGATGTCGGGAATGGTCTTTTTGCACTGTTTATCGAGAATCAGCGTAACGACGGACGCGAGTTCGTCGGCGAGTTGCCGGTCTTCGCCGCCGACGGCTTTCGCCGCCTTGAAGATGGCGTCGGCAATTTTGGCTTTGTCAAACGGCACATGGCGCCCGTCGCGCTTGGTAACATACTCGTTCATCGGTTTTATCCTTTCATTACGATTATTTTTCGGTATCCGTTTTATAGCGCCACTCCCAATCGCGCCGCCAAATCATTTAACGGCACGACTTCATCGGCGCGGTCGGCGGCGCATTCCGCCCACAATTCGCGACAATAAGCGTCGTCATCGTCCGCCGCTTCGCCGGTTGCCGTTACGCGAATCAACCGCAATCCGGCTAAATCTTCCAATAATTTCAACGCTCGCGGGTCAATGAGTTCGACTGAATAAGTCATTTTACATCCTTTGGCTGGCGAGATTTTTGGTTCACGCGAACGCCCTTGCCGCGCGTTTATTTCCCGATTTTAACCCGAAGCCATGCGGGACGGTTAGTGATAATCCACCAATTCGACCTCTTCGGCGTCGCGGTCGCACCACGGTTTATCACTTTTTAGACCGTTTTTGCCGTAGTATCATCGGCGCTTTCGAGCGCGCGGATTTCGTCGATAAATTCGCTTACATGGGAAAATTCGCGATAAACCGACGCGAAACGCACATACGCCACCGGGTCAACTTGGTGCAAATGCCGCATAATCGTTTCGCCAATCAGCGACGACGCGACCTGCCGGTCGTTTTGCTCAAAAATTTCGCGCTCGACGGAGTCGGACAAATTTTCGATTTCCTCGAAACTGAGCGGGCGTTTGCGGAGCGCCCGCGCGATGCCGGCGACGATTTTTTTCCGGTCAAAAGATTCGACGCGCCCGTCTTTTTTGGTAACCTTAATCGGCGATTCTTCGAGACGCTCGTGCGTGGTATAGCGCCGTCCGCAACGCAAACACTCGCGCCGCCGCCGGATTGCCAGCCCCTCGTCGCCGGTGCGGGTGTCGATAACTTTGTCGTCGTCGTTTTTGCAATAGGGGCAACGCATTTTTTATCCGTCGATTAGGAGTGCGCGGGGCGCGGCGAAAAAGCGGGCGTCCGCTTAAAAATCGCGATAAACCAACCGTGCAAACCACAAGATATAGTTGCTTTGAGAACCGGCGTAACAAATTCTTGCGGGCAACTCGTTGCCGGCAATGTTTTAACCGGCTATTTTTCAATTAGTTAGGTCGAAAGACCGGCGTCTTTACGCAAGTCGTTGTCAAATAACAGGTTGTATAACAAGCGCCGTCCTGGCGGTCAACCGGCGGCGGATACTAATCGGACGGTCGGCAGTGTCAAGCGTTCGACCGGCACGACGCGAACGCGCCAACGACCGCCAAGACGCCGAAAAGGTCAACTCCTTACCTTAATTTTTACGAGGAAAAATAATGAAAAAAATCCGGTTCGTCATGGCATTTTTGGCGTTTTTGACCGCGCTGACCGCCTTCGGCGGCGAAAATGTCGCTGAAGACGGCATCCCGCTCCACGCCGGCGCGTGGGCGAAATATCGTCTGACAACTTCCGCCCGCCAATTATATTTTTCGCTTTCCGGCAATGAGAGTGCGTCCGCCCACGCCGCGCCGCCGACCGACGCGCAAGAAGTTTTCGACTGCCGCCTGACGGTGCGGAAAAACGAGGGCGGCAAATTGCAGTTGGATTTTGAGGTGGCGCGCGACGGCGTGATGCTCGGCAACGTAACGCTCAACGATTATTTGTTGAAGGACTTGTTGCCGCCGAGCCGGAATTTGGCGGGTCTGCCGGTGAAAAAAGAATTTCCCGCCCACGCCGACAACGCCGCGCGGGAAATCGAAGCGACGCAAGTCAATCTCACCGGCGCGGGCAAACGATTGGAATTGACGCGCAGTCCGGCGGTGCCGTTCGGCGTGGTCGCGCTCACCTGCGGCGAATTTTCGTTGGAATTGACGGATTTTAATTGGTGAGGGGGGGCAATGTTACGTAAGCGTCGCCCGCTGATTGACGACGGGTCTCTATTCAATAATTTCTCCGTGCCTTCGTGCGAAACAATTTATGGCTTAAATCGGGTTTAGAAAATATGAAATTACAAGGAATTCTCATAATTTTCTTGTCCCGCAACTTGCATCGGATAAACTGCCCGCCCCTATCTCTCTGCCGGAGTTGCCGCGATGCGCCCGCGATTTTATATTTTATCCTTAATTCTCGCGCTGTTGACCGCGGCGGGCGAACCGCCGGCGGGCGCGAGCGAAAACACTTTCGACCGCACCCGCCATAAAGCCGCGCTGATTGCCCTCCTCTGTTACAATCCCGTCGGACCGCTGAAAAAGGACTTCCTCCGCCAGCGCGCCTATTTGAGCGCGCTGTGCCGGATGTTCGTGCAGGAAGGCGGCTACTACGCCGGTCGCGTGCCGGCGATTCTCGAACTCAAAGACCCGGCGATTGAGCGCGTCGCCGCGCTGTTCCGCGAACTCGACGGGCGCGCGCCGCTGGGCGGTGTGCCGCGCGCCTTGCAGATGGCGAGCGCCGTCGCGCTGGCTTACACGGAGCCGTCGCCCAGCGGCGTCTATGCGGCGATGCACGCCGCGCGGCTGGTCGAAGCCGACCCGGACACCGACGCCGTCGCGCGCGCCGCTTACAGTTTATTGGTGAACATCATCGGCGGGCAGGAACGCGACAAACGCGCGTTGCTGAATATCGCCGCGCTCAACGCCGACGACGAAACGGTCGCCGCCGCCGTCCGCGCCGTGCCGTTGCGCGAGTGGCGCCATCTCGCGCCCGAAAACACCGGCGTCGGACGGTTGTGCCGGGCGTTGAAAATTTGGTTTCACGCCGCGGATTGGCGCGACGCGGAAAGCGCGGGGCAAAAACAGTTGCGTTATTACGAGACGCGGCGTTTTCTCGGCGTGGTCGCGGCGACGTGGTTTGATTTGTCCAATTTGCCGGACGATTTGTTGTGGGAGGCGGCGAACGACCGCGACTGCGCGGAATTGTGCGCCGGTTTATACAATCTCACGCGCCAGATTTTGATTACGGTGCCGAAAAGTTTCGTCCTGCCGGAATTATCGGAAAATTCCACCGCGACCGCCGGTAAAGAAATTAACGATTACGCCGCCGAAATTCCCTCGCTACCCGCGCCGTCGGAACCGGCTTCGCCGTCGGTCGCGTCCGCGCCGGCGATGCCGCGCGAGCCGCGTATGCCGCCGGCTTCGTCGGTTTCGCCGCATCCGACGACCGCCGAGGCGGTCTTGCTGTCCACGCCGCTTCTCACGCCGTCCGCGCCGCAGCCGCAGTCGCCGAATTCGACGTTTTATCATTATCCGCCGCCGCGCGAAATTCAGCCCGCCGGCGATTATTTGCGGAGCAGTTTTCCGCTGAATTAGAGATGAATAAGCATCCTCGGAAACCAATCAAAAAAAGCGATTGACAAATTTCTGGGGATGTGTAGAGTTATAGGAGAGAGTTATAGAGGGTTGAAAAAATTAATCATTATGAAAAGACATGACAACTGAGTGATGTTGACTTCAAGCAAATTATTGGCGTAAAAATAGAAACGTTTTCCGCGATGGTTGAGACTTTGATTGCCCGAATATATGAACAAACACGCGCAGGACGGCAGAAAGTCTAAACTGACGATAGAGGAACAGCTCACGCAAACAGCAAATCAGTGACCAAGTAATTATCATAGCGTGATTAGTGAACATCTCTCGTGAGCCGATCACTAAGGCGATGGAGGGACAAGCTAATGGACGCACAAATCCACAACCAAATAGTCAGCTTTATCTGGGGCATCGCCGACGATTGCCTACGCGACATTTACGTGCGGGGCAAGTACCGCGATGTCATTTTGCCGCTCACGGTTATACGCCGCTTGGACGCGGTGCTTGAAGATACAAAGCCCGCCGTGCTTGATATGAAAGTGAAGCTCGACGCGGCAAGCGTGAGCAACCAGACGGAAGCTCTATGTAACGTCGCGGGGCAGTCGTTCTGCAACTCGTCGCCGTTTTGTTTACGCGACCTTACAAGCCGCGCAAGCCAGCAAAAACTCAAAACCGACTTTATCGCCTACTTGGACGGTTTTTCGCCCAACGTGCAGGAGATACTCGACAAATTCAAGTTCCGCAACCAGATAGATACGATGATTGACGCGGACATTCTCGGCGCGGTGATTGAGAAGTTCGTGTCGCCAACGATAAACCTTAGCCCCATTGACATTCTCGATGACCAAGGCGGCGTTCGCATACCTGCGCTCGACAACCATACGATGGGCGTTATTTTCGAGGAGCTTATCCGCCGCTTCAATGAGGAAAACAACGAGGAAGCCGGAGAGCATTTCACGCCGCGTGATGTTGTGGAGCTTATGGCAGACCTCATATTCCTGCCGATTGCCGACCAAATCAAAGACAGTACATACTCTGTTTATGACGGCGCAAGCGGCACGGGAGGTATGCTTACGGTAAGTCAAGACCGACTGCTCTCCCTTGCCGAAAAGAGCGGACGCGACGTATCCATTCACCTCTTCGGGCAGGAGATTAACCCTGAAACCTACGCCATTACCAAAGCCGATATGCTGCTCAAAGGCGAGGGCGCGGAAGCCGATAACGTCGCGTTTGGTTCAACGCTGTCGAGCGACGGATTTCCGACGCGGCAGTTTGACTTTATGCTCTCGAACCCGCCTTACGGCAAGTCGTGGAAGATTGACGCGGACAGGCTTGGCGGGAAAAAGGGCATACAGGACACGCGCTTTGTGACTACCTTTGACAGCAACCCCGACTTTTCTATGATACCGCGCACAAGCGACGGTCAACTGCTGTTCCTGCTGAACAATGTCAGCAAGATGAAAGAAACAACAGAGCTTGGCAGCCGCATTGCCGAAGTCCACAACGGTTCCAGTCTGTTCACGGGCGACGCGGGGCAAGGCGAGAGCAACGCCCGCCGTTATCTCATTGAGCGCGACCTTGTGGAGGCGATAATCGCCCTGCCGGAAAATATGTTCTACAACACGGGCATCGGCACGTTTATTTGGGTGCTGTCGAACCGCAAAGATGCGAAACGTCGCGGCAAGATACAGCTTATCGACGCCACCGCGCTTAAATCGCCGCTTCGCAAAAATCTCGGCAAGAAGAACTGC
Source organism: Planctomycetota bacterium (assembly GCA_031261425.1). Classification (GTDB taxonomy): domain Bacteria; phylum Planctomycetota; class SZUA-567; order SZUA-567; family SZUA-567; genus MS499-59. The sequence continues at coordinate 26,388 of JAISJR010000013.1, read as the reverse complement.
GAGTTCACAGCCGACATTCGCACTCAAATTATGGCGTTGTTCCTGAACTTCGAGGAGAACGAGTACAGCAAAATCTTCCCGAACAGCGCGTTCGGCTACTATAAAGTGACCGTCGTAAACGGATCGGATAAGGACACCGAGCAAATACCGCTGGACTACCCCGGCGGCATTGACGCGTTCATCGCGAAAGAGGTTCTGCCCTACACGCCGAAAGCGAAAGTTGACCCGAAAAAGACGCAAATTGGCTACGAAATCAGCTTCACAAAGCATTTCTACAAGCCCGCGCAGCTTCGCGACCTCGCGGAAATCGCGGCGGACATCCGCGCCTTGGAACAGGAAACCGAGGGATTGCTTGAGGAGGTGCTGTCGTGAACGATTTTCTATATAAACCGAACTACACAATTACCGATGAAATTTTAACGCTCGTCGCGAACATTGCGGCGCGTGTTGATGTGCTGACCATACAGAGCGGTATGGAGCAAAGCCCGAAGCTGCGCCGGGCAAACCGCATACTTTCAATCCATTCGTCGCTTGCGATTGAGAACAACTCGCTTTCGCTCGAACAAGTGACCGCGATTATCGACGGCAAGCGCGTACTTGCGCCGCCGCAGGATATTTGCGAGGTCGAGAACGCTTTCGCCGCGTATAACAAAATGCTTGAGTTCGACCCGTATGACGTTATGGACTTGCTGACCGCGCATCAGATTCTTATGAAAGACTTGGTGAAAACACCGGGGCAGTTTCGTTCCGGTAATGTCGGCGTATTTCGCGGCTCGGAAGCCGTTCATATCGCGCCGCCCGCCGATAACGTGAGCGGTCTTATCGCGGATTTGATTTTATGGACGAAGGACGCACCCGTTCACCCGCTCGTAAAGAGCTGCGTGTTCCATTTTGAGTTCGAAATCATTCACCCGTTCGCGGACGGCAACGGGCGAATGGGGCGTATGTGGCAAACGCTGTTATTGCACGAGTGGAAAGAGATTTTCGCGTGGTTGCCTGTCGAGACAATCGTGCGAGAGCGCCAGCAGGAGTATTACGCCGCGCTCGGCACATCAAACGACGCGGGCGATTGCACGGAGTTTATCGCGTTTATGCTTCGCGCCGTTTGGGATACGCTTGAAACCTACGCCGCAAACGACCAAGATAGCGACCAACAAAGCGACCAAGTAAAACGTCTGCTTGACGTTTTAGGCGCAAAAACGCTGTCAGCCGCCGAGCTTATGGCACGACTCGATTTGAAGCACCGCCCGACGTTCCGTAAGAACTATCTGCACCCCGCGCTCGAAGCGGGTTTGATTGAAATGACGCTGCCCGAAACGCCGAACGCTCGCGGACAGAGGTACCGCAGAAAAAGCAGGGAGGTGCTGTCATGAGTGAGTGGTATGGTGTATTGCCGGAGCGTTGGGAAACGCGAAAGGTTAATGACCTTTTCGCTGAACGCCGCGAAAAAGTTTCCGACACGGATTTTGCGCCGCTTTCTGTAAGCAAGGGCGGTACAATACCTCAAATTGCTAATGTGGCGAAGACAAACGCTGGAGATAATCGCAAACTTGTCCGCAAAGGTGATTTTGCTATTAACAGTCGCTCTGACAGACGTGGTTCAAGCGGCGTATCGGAGCTTGACGGCTCTGTTTCGCTAATAAATATAGTGCTTACGCCACGCGACGAAGCTAACGGGCGGTACTGGCACTATCTTCTGAAGAGCTATAACTTCATAGAAGAATACTATCGCAATGGCAGAGGCATTGTTGCGGATTTATGGACGACACGATATGCCGAGATGAAGTCCATTTATCTTCCACTCCCTCCCCGCGACGAGCAAGACCAAATCGTGCGCTATCTCGATTGGAAAGTGTCGCGGATAAACAAGCTCGTCAATGCCAAGCGGCGGCAGGTCGCGCTCTTGCAGGAGCAGAAGCGAGCAGAAATTACCGAAGCCGTACTTTCTGTTCATGGAACACAAGTAAGGCTAAAACGTGTAGTGCATAAACTAAATCGGTCTTACAAGTATACTGACGAAGTTGTTATTTGTTCAAACAGCGGAAAAACATTTTTTCGAGGTAATAAAAAAATAGGAGTAATTTCAGAGAATGATGATATTTATCAAGGTGTTCTTAATGGTGATTTGATGATACACGGAATGGACACTTGGCATGGCGCAATTGCCATGTCGAAACACGATGGTAAATGCACCACCGTTGCTCACGTTTGCGATAGTAAAGAAGATAAACGATTTATTATGTACTATCTCCAAATGCTTGCATTTAGAAAATTATACAAAGCTATTTCAAATGGTGTCCGTCAAAATACAAGCGACTTTAGGAGTTGGGGTAAAGCGGGAGATATTGATATTGTATTGCCGTCGCTCAATGAACAACATCAAATCTCAGATTGTCTAGATTTGAAACTTGAACAAATTGAATATGCGATAAGTAAACTTGAAAATCAGGTTTCCTTACTCAACGAATACCGCACCCGCCTTATCTCTGACGTTGTCACAGGCAAGCTCGATGTGCGAGGCGTGGTCGTGCCGGAGTATGAAGCCGTGGAGGAAACAGCAGACGAAGAAATTATTGAAGAAGAAGCGGAGGGCGACGAAAATGCCGACTAACACACGTGAATCCGGGCTTGAAAGCCTTATCGTAAATTATCTGGTCGAGCAAAACGGCTACGAGCAAGGCACAAACGCCGATTACAGCAAAGAGTACGCCATCGACGAAACGCGCCTGTTCCGCTTCCTGTGGGATACGCAGCCCAAGGCGATGGAGTCGCTCGGTGTTCGCGACAGCGACATCAAGCGGACGCAGTTTTTGTCGCGGCTCGTGGGTGAAATCGCCAAGCGCGGCATTATTGACGTGCTTCGCAGCGGCGTGAAAATTTACCCCGCAAACCTCGTGATGTTCTATATGACCCCCTCCGAGAAGAACCCGGTGGCGAAAGTTATGTTTGAGAAGAACATTTTCAGCGTGACGCGCCAGTTGCAGTATAGCCGCGACAATCAGAAACTCGCTCTTGACTTCGCGATTTTTATAAACGGCCTGCCCGTTATAACGTGCGAACTCAAGAACCAACTCACCAAGCAGGACGTTGACGACGCGGTGTACCAGTACAAAACCGACCGCGACCCGCGAGAACTACTGTTCAGCTTCAAGCGGTGTATGGTGCATTTCGCCGTGGACGACGCAAGGGTGAAGTTTTGCACGAAACTCGCGGGGAAAGACTCGTGGTTTTTGCCGTTCGATAAAGGCTACAACGACGGCGCGGGCAACCCACCGAACCCGGACGGGCTTATGACGGACTATCTCTGGAAAGAAATTCTGACGAAATACAGCCTCGCCAACATCATCGAGAATTACGCGCAAGTGGTGGTTGAGGAGAACAAGAAAACGAAGAAAAAGACCGAGAAGCAGATTTTTCCGCGCTATCATCAACTTAAAGTGGTGAGGTCGCTGCTCGCGGACGTTCGCGAAAGCGGCGTGGGCAAGCGATATTTGATACAGCACAGCGCGGGCAGCGGCAAGTCGAACAGCATCGCGTGGCTTGCGCATCAGCTTGTGGGGCTTGAGGTAAACGGCGAAAGCGTCGTGAATTCGGTTATCGTCGTTACCGACCGCGTGAACCTCGACAAGCAAATCCGCGACACGATTAGGCAGTTTATGCAGGTGCAGTCAACCGTCGCGTGGGCGGAACGCTCCGGCGACTTGCGGGAGGCTATCACCAACGGAAAGAAGATTATCATTACGACGGTGCATAAGTTCCCGTTTATCCTCGATGACATCGGCACGGCGCACAAAAACAACAAGTTCGCGATAATCATCGACGAGGCGCACAGCAGTCAAAGCGGCGATATGTCCGCTAAGATGAACGTCGCTCTCGGCGGCGAGTTCGACCCCAACGCTGACACAGAGGATAAAATCAATGCGCTTGTTGAGGGGCGCAAGCTGCTCACCAACGCCAGTTACTTCGCCTTTACCGCCACGCCGAAGAATAAAACGCTGGAGATGTTCGGTGTTCCTGTTCCGCAGGTTGACGGAGCGGTGAAGCACGAACCGTTTGACAACTACTCGATGAAGCAAGCCATTCAAGAGGGCTTTATTCTCGACGTGCTGAAATTCTACACGCCGATAAAGAGTTACTATAAATTAGTCAAGACCGTGACCGGCAACCCCGAATACGACAAGAAAAAGGCGCAGAAGAAGCTCCGCGCGTTCGTGGAGAGCGACCCGTTCGCTATCGCTACCAAGGCTGGCATTATGGTGGAGCATTTCCACGACAACGTGTGTCATAAAATCGGCGGCAAGGCGCGGGCAATGGTGGTCACGAGCAGTATCGAACGGGCGATTGAATATTATTACGCGATTTGCTCCGCGCTTGAAGCCCGCAAAAGCCCGTATAAAGCTATCGTCGCGTTCTCCGGTGATAAAGATTATGGCGGCAAAACGCTCAACGAGAGCCTGATTAACGGCTTCCCCACTAAAGATATTGAGGATATGTTTCAAGAGGAACCATACCGCATTTTGGTTGTGGCGGACAAGTTCCAAACGGGTTACGACGAGCCGCTACTGCACACGATGTATGTTGATAAAATCCTGACCGACATCAAGGCGGTGCAAACGCTATCGCGTCTGAATCGCGCCAAAGAGAGCAAAGTTGATACGTTCGTTTTGGACTTCGCCAACGAATCCGATGACATTCAGACGGCGTTCTCGCGCTACTACCGCACGACGATTTTGTCGGGTGAAACCGACCCCAACAAGCTCTACGACTTGATTTCTGCGATGGAAAAATACGAAGTCTACACGCAGTATCACGTTGACGGCTTTGTTGACCTGTATTTGAGCGGCGCGGAGCGGGATAAGCTCGACCCGATATTGGACGTGTGCGAGAACAATTACAAAGCACTTGACGAGGAGGGGCAGGTCGAGTTCAAGTCCTCCGCTAAAGGCTTTGTGCGTACTTATGGCTTTCTCGGTGCGATACTGCCCTATGGAAACGCCGAGTGGGAGAAGCTGTCCATTTTCTTAAACTTGCTCCTGCCGAAGATGCCGTCCCCCAAAGAGGACGATTTGTCGGCGGGTATCTTGGAAGCAATCGACCTCGACAGCTATAGAGCGGAAGCGCGTTCGCAGATGTCTATTCAGCTTGAGGACGCAAACGCCGAGTTAGACCCTGTTCCGACGGGCGGTATTGGCGGCAAACCACCGATTGAGCTTGATTTGCTAACCAATATCCTGTCTACATTCAACGACTTGTTTGGCAACATCGACTGGAAGGACGCAGACAACGTGCGAGCGCAGATTAGTCGCATCCCCGGCATGGTGTCAAGAGATACCAAGTATCAAAATGCTATGCGCAACTCTGATAAGCAGAACGCCCGCATGGAAAGCGATGCCGCCCTGCAACGTGTAGTTTTCGCGATTATGGAAGACAATATGGAGATTCTCAAGCAGTGGGGCGACAACCCGTCTTTCAAAAAGTGGCTTGCGGATATGGTGTTCAGCGTAACGTATAATGCCGAGGGCGAGGCGTTTCAAGGTCAAGCAATAGTATAAGTGAGGATAATATATGACTACACTTGAACGCGTTAAGATAGCGTTTCGCAAACTCAAAGCGAGTGTTTACTTCGATAAAACGACCTTGCCACTCAGAGATGCGGTTGTCGCATTTGAAGCGCGTGGAGACTTTGAGATAAAACTGGCCGAAATCGCTGACGCATATGATAATGCGACTTTAGATGGGGGTTCCGCCTTAATATCGGAGATTCTCTCATCCATTTCGGCTATGTCATTTCCTAAAAAGATGTGCAAGGCAAAGAACAACGATGGTATAGTAATTAGCGTCGGCAATCCTAAAGATAAGCCGATTGTTGAGGAACTTCAATATTTTATTGATATGAGCGTGTGCGGTCATATCCTTGGCGTGTTGTGGGTTATGGCTTTTGGCAAGAAGATAGATAATGATTGCTATCAAAATGCTTTCGGAAACAGGCTTAGAACAAAACTCATTTGGAACGACGATAGTGACGAAATAAAGAATTCCCCGGCGTTGTTTGAGCCATACTTTGCTCAATATTCACTATGGCGCGACGGAGGTCTTTCGTGCGCAGAGGATTTGCTCGCAAAAAAGCACGATGTACTTATCCTTACGCTTGATTTGAAGAAATACTACTACAACACGGGGATAACGGACGAAGCGTTCAATAGCAGTGACCTACTCAGAGATGCCGAGAAGAAGGACATCGTACTGCATAAGGCGATATTTTCTATTATCAAAAAGTATACCGAGGTTTTGCAAGCGGCGGGTATAAAACATAACGGGAATGTTCTGCCGATTGGCTTCTTGCCATCCCCTGTGCTGTCGAATTGGTGCTTGGCTAAATTTGACAAAGGCATTCTTGACTTCTGGAATCCTGCTTATTATGGTCGTTACGTAGACGACATTATCATTGTTGAGAAAATAGAAAAAGGCAGTGAAATATACAATAAAGCCCGCGAAGGGGCATTGGTCAAAAATGATGTGATAGATTACTATCTGGGCGACGGGCGGCGCAAAAGCGCCCCTTTCTTCGTAGAACGCGAAATCAAAAGCAATGCTCCCAATACACTAAACACAGACTCAGATCTTGATTCTGACAAAACAGATTCTATCGATATATTGTATCGCGTAAACGCTGAATTCTGCTTATCAGAGGGCAGCGTATTTGAATTTCAATCTGAAAAAACACGGATTATTGCATTATTTGCCGAAAACAACTCTACTGCGCTTATCAGCAAATTCAAGCAAGAAATTTTGGAGAATGTCAGCGAGTTCCGTTTTATGCCGGAAGTTGGGGAGGCTTTTTCGCAGGACGACTTCAGTCAGTTCTATAAGCTCGAAAACGACGCTACGATTAACAAACTTCGCGGTGTTAAGGAAATCTCGATGGACAAATATGAGCTTTCAAAATTCCTCGGCAAATATCGCGTCGTGAGCAGTCTTGTTGACGACGGAAGTATAAAGGAATTCACTCGTATTATAGGCAGGATGTTCAATGACCGCGAGTTGATAGATAATTATACTCTTTGGGAGCGCGTATTGGAGATATTCATCACCGACAAAAACTATGACGGCTTCATTAAGTTTGTAAAACGCATTAAATCGGCGATTAAAGACTTGTCTGTCATTGAAATAGAAATAATAGATGGCGAGAAAAAGGGAAAAGATATTGACGCTTCCGCTACTCGTGACAATCTATATCTGCATTTAACAGCGACGCTGAACCGTACACTTTCGCTTTTGTGGGGAAAGGACGCTCGTAAAATAAAGAACGCAATTTGTGATTTTGAACTCTGCGTAGGCTTGTGTGGAGAATACATAGAAACACGTATGAGCAACAAATACGTTATGGCAGTGCCTAACGAGATTTTGGCTTGTCCAGATGAACAAGCGGATGTTAATTTCACGGAATTTGCATCCGGGTTTCAATATCTTTGTGATAGTGCCGACGCAGAAGCGAGATATGAGCTGTTGCCATATTTTAGGCAAGCACAGGATATAGCAATGGCGAGGTTACTTAAATCTATTTGTTCACGCTGTGTATCAGTCAGCGCGTCACCGGAGGGTTATGTTGATGAGATTAGACACGGTATGACCGACATACCGATTGAAGTATCGAACGATGTAGATGGCGGCGTGGTATACGTCAACGGAAAAATGCCGGAGAAAATGAAAGTCGCTATAGCGAATGTAAACGTCGCAAGGGTATCTGACCTCGAAAATGTTCTCAAAGGCAGAAAGCTGAACAGAAAGTACGCGAGGTATAGAGCGTTGGCAAATCTGGTGAACGCAGCGATAAAGGAAAATGCTGATATGCTTGTTCTGCCGGAGAGCTTTGTGCCGTTTGAATGGCTTCCCGCCTTGGCGACAAAAGCCGCACGTGATAGATTGTCTATCATAACCGGCGTGGAGCATATTGTTGTCAAGCATACCGATGAACAGAATCATTCGAGGACAGATGTTTACAACTACACCGCTGTGATTTTGCCATTTAAGTATTATAAGTCGATACCGACAGCGGCGATATTCTTCCAGTTAAAAAAGCATTACGCTCCTGAAGAACGACGCCTTATCGAAGGCTATAGGGCAAACCCGGTATCCGAACAGGGTAAGCGTCCGCTTTACCATTGGGGCGACTGCTATTTCCCGGTTTACTGTTGCTATGAACTGACTTCCATATCCGACCGTGCGGAGTTTATGTCGTGGGCAGATATGGTTGTGGCTGTCGAATATAACAGCGACACTAATTATTTCTCGAACATTGTAGAATCGCTGGCGAGAGACCTGCATTGCTACTTTGTTCAAGTCAACACTTCGCAGTATGGCGATAGTCGGATAACGCAACCGACGCGAAGCGAGGAGCGAAACCTCGTGGCGGTCAAGGGTGGTCTAAATCAGGCGTTACTTGTTGGAGAGATTGATGTTCAGGCTCTGCGTGAATTTCAGATACAGGAGTACACACTTCAAAAGAGCGGCGCGTTCAAGCCTACACCGCCTGGAATAAATGTCGATGTCATTCGCGACAAGATTGACAGACGGCAGAGAGTAAAGGGAAACGACATCAACAATAGCCCTGTTCTAAAACATTGCAAAAACCGTAAGGAATGATTTTTCCCTTTCAATTCGCCATCGTCGCCGCGATTTGCCGCGTCATTTCTTCGGAACTGATGCCGGTTACGTCGCGGACGGTGAGGTCCAACGGTAGCGACATTCCGTCGCCGTATTCGCCCGGCGTCAAGAGGTCAACCTGTCCGTGGTCGATGCGTAACGTTACCGGCGGCGCGACCGCCGCCGCCGCCGTTACCATTTTCACCACGGCTTCTATCGCGTTCATAACTTTTTCCGCCGCCGCCTGCCGCACCAATTCCACCACTTTGGGCTTCGTCACGGGAAACTTGCTGAAAAACCCTTTCATCACTTGCGTCGCCGCCGAAGTCGTCGCCGGTTTTTCCTGATAATTCACTTTCATCCGGTCGAGCAACACATACGACACCGCGAACGGCGGCTCGGCGAGCGTTTGCACCGTAATCGCCGGTATCGTTACCATCGGCACCGGCGAAAACGACGGCTGTCCTAACGCGAAATCGTCCACCGAGACCGTCGCGACGTTTGCGTCAAATTTGCCGGAGCGAAACGTCAGGAGTAAGTCCTCGCCGCTTCGCCGGTCGGCGGCGCGCATTGCAAACGCGCCGGTCGCCAAGGTCAGCGCGGTGATTTGCGCGCCAAGTCCGGTGTGCGTAACGTCGAGCGCCGCTTGCGCCGCCGTCAAATTGCCCGTCCACTCGGTGTTTTCGTCCGCCGAATTGACGCTTAAATCCTGCGCCGACCAGCGCGCGCGCACGACCGTGTCGTCGCCGCTGGTCTGCGAGCGCACCGTCAACGCGGTTTTGCCGCTCATGCTCATTTTCAGCCGCCGCGCCAATTCACTGCGCGAAAAATCGTCGAGGGTCATCGCAAATTGAAAATTCAAACCGTCGCGGTCGCCGCCGGTCGCCTGCAATGTCAACCATTTGCCGACCTCCAACGACAATTGTTTGATTTGCCACTCGCCCCGCGCGTTGGCGTCGATGACGCCGTTGGCGGTCAGCGCCGGCATTTGCGCCGGTTCTTTGACGAACGGAAAAACGCGCAACAACCGGTCGGTGCGCAACGAAAAACTTAACGCGACGCCGCCGTTGTCGCCGGCAAGACGAATGTCGCCGAAAAACGGCGCACCGAGCGTCAGCGCGTTGCCCTGAAAGCCGTAAGCGAGACCGTAATAAAACGACAGTTGCGGCAAATCAAAATTCGTCAGCGCGGCGTCCATTTTGAGATTAGACCACCGCCCGCGCGAATGCAGGTCGGCGGACGCGGTCAGTTCCAACGTTCCGTCATCGACGGTTCCGTCATTATTCGGAGCGTGAAGTTTCGCCGTCGTCGCGAAAGAAAACCGCGCCGCGTGTTTTTCGGCGACGAATTGCGGAATGGACAGCACGCTGTCGGCGAAAAAACCGTTGCCGTCGCGCCAGACAATTTCGCCGTTCTCGCCGGTCAGACGACAACCGCTCAGGTATTTCAGCGGCGCGAAACGGTCGAGCCACACGCGCCACGGCAGTTCGCGCAAACGCTGGGAAATCCGGCGAAAATCCGTTACATCGGTCAGCGTCGGCGCGGGCGCGGGTTCGGCGGTCGGGACGGCGTCCGCGACCGTCGCCGCGAAATTGGGATAACGAACAATTTGCAGTCGCCAACCGTCGGCGGTAATTTCGCCGCGTCCGCCGCCGGTGAACAGCGACGCGAACCACGAGATGCGCGCCGTGAGTTTTTTCAGCGTGAAGAGCGGCGCGGCGGGTAACGCCGCGCGTTCGGTCAATTGCAAATCGGTCAGCGTTAATTCGCCGGTGAGCAGGGATAATTTCAGCGCGCCGATACGGCAATGGAGCGCGGTCAGGCGGGAGATTTCTTTTTCGAGATAATCGTGAACGAAATTTTCGGAAAATTTATGATGCGCCGCCGTCGCGCCGCCGATGACCGCCGCCGACAACAAAGCGACGGCGAAAAAAATAATTTTCAGCCGGCGATAGCGCGTTTTTTTTGGGCGCGGCGCACTCATAGCGTAACTATGGTAGGAAAAGAGCGGGGAGGGGATAGTGGGCAGTTTGCAGTGGGCAGTGAGCAGTGAGCGGTTTGCGCTCTTGCGCTTCTTAATCCTCTTAAAATTCTTAAACCCCTTACCCTCCCTTAAAAACTACAACATCGCAATCGCGAAAAAATTATTGACGACGTGAAGCGCGAGGCACGGCACGAGTGATTGCGAGCGGTGGCGGACGTAGCCGAGCCAGAGTCCGAGCGTGAAAATTTGCGCGGAAAAATACCAATCGTATTGCGGATGACACCACGTCCATACCGCCGCCGAAAAAATCAGCGTCGCCCACACGCGCGCGGCGGCGGCGCGGCGCGGCAACCAAGAAAACAATATGCCGCGGAAAAGCAGTTCTTCATTGAGCGGCGCGAACAGCACGACCGCCGCCGTCAGCCAGAATTTCGCCCCGCCGGAGACCTCGGCAAAGAGCGCCGTTTGCCAGACCGGCGGCTCGCGTCCGCCGAAATAATCGGCGAGCGCCCAAACCGCCAACCAGACGGTCATACCGGCGACGGCGATTAACCATTCGCGGCGGGGCGGCACTTTCAGGCAGGAATGGAGGGCGACGGCGTGGCGGCGGGCAATCAGCCGCAATAAGAATAACGTCGCCAAACATTGGGAAACGACGCTAAAACCGGTGAACCACGCGCGGGTGTTCGCGGACGCGGCGGCGGGCAAACCGTCATTCCACGCCCAAGCGATGACGAAATTCACCGCCAACAGCCCGCAGAAAAAACCGATAAGAATAGGAACGCGGGGGGGAGGCATAATGAGAATTCAGAGTTTAGAGTTGAGAGTTTAGAGTTGAGTATCGGGTGCGCTTCGCGCGTCTTAAAAATGAAACGCCACTCTCTCAACTCTAAACTCTCAACTCTAAACTCTAAAATTACGCGCGTTTGATTTGGTCGCGAATGGTCTGCACATACGCATACAAATTTTTGCCCGGGCAAGCCGTGCTTCGCAGTTCGCGGTGCGCGAAAATTTGATTCGGCGGAATACGGTAGCCCTTCGACAAGGCGCGGCTTAATTTGCCCAACGTGTTTAATTGCGCCAACGTCGGTTGTTGCAATTCAAAATTGCCGAGGCACATAATGCCGATATTGTGGCTGTTGTTGCTTTTGACGTGCGCGCCCTGATAGCGCAAATCGCGCCCCTGCCAAATCAAGCCCTGCCGGTCGATGATAAAATGATAGCCGATGTCGCCCGCGTCCATCGATTGGCAATGCGCCTTTTGGATGCCGCGCAAGCACGCCGCCACCGCCGTCGGATTGCCGTCGTTGTTCGGCTTCGGATTGCCCTCGTGGTGAATCGTGATGCGGTTGCAACCGTTCATCGTCGTCATTTTTCCCGCGAGCGGCTCGTTGGCGCGCCACTGTTTGCGCGACACCGCGCTGATGGCTTGCGAAGTCGGCTCCGGCAAAATCAACGCGCCGCTCTGCCCGATAAGCGGCGCCGGCGGTTGCGGCGACAGCGCATCAACCGCTTCGGTGACGGAAACCGCTTTTTTGTCCGCCCGTCCGCAACCGAAAATGACCGCCGCCGAGCCGGCGGCAAGGTATTTCATAAAATCTCGCCGTTCCATTACGCACTCCTTTGATGATAGCCGCCGCGACTTGGCACCGTCCTATCTTATCGGCAAAACCGGTTGAACCGGCGGTCTTTTTATGCTTATAGTTGCCGCGCCCACCCTCAATTGCCGATTTACGCGAAATCATTTTGCTTTTTATCCGCAGACAAGCAAATGGGGGGAGCAGAGGACAGTAGCCGCTTGCGACTGCCCACGGTTCGCGCCTCACTTTTTTTCCGGTTTTCGGCGGTTTCGGGCGAAGGCGCTCATTGCTTGTCGTTTTGCCGCTTGCAAAATACGCGCCGTTTCGTCGGGATTTTTTTGTTTCAGGAGGGAAAACAGTATGAATTACAGTCACGAGGTGAACGAGATGTGTACGGTAAAAAAAGGTCCGAAGCACGGACCCGCCGCCATCCCGCAAGAGGGCAAATGGACCAAAGCGTATGAAGTCAAAGACATCAACGGCTTCAGCCACGGCGTGGGTTGGTGCGCGCCGCAACAGGGCGCCTGCAAACTGACGCTCAACGTCAAAGAGGGAAAAATCGAAGAAGCCCTCGTCGAAACCATCGGTTGCACCGGCATGACCCATTCGGCGGCGATGGCGGCGGAAATTCTGCCGGGCAAAACCATTCTCGAAGCGCTCAACACCGACCTCGTCTGCGACGCCATCAACGTCGCGATGCGGGAAATCTTTTTGCAAATCGTCTATGGACGCACGCAGTCCGCGTTCTCGGAAGGCGGTTTGGTCGTCGGCGCGTCGTTGGAGGACTTGGGCAAGGGCTTGCGCTCGGTTACCGGCACGATGTTCGCCACCAACGCCAAGGGCGTCCGCTATTTGGAAATGGCGGAGGGCTACGTCGTCGAAATGGGATTGGACGAAGACGGCGAAGTCATCGGCTACAAATTCGTCAAACTCGGCATTATGCTCGAAAACATTTTCCAAAAGGGAATGGCGCCCGACGAAGCGCTGAAAAAAGCCACCGGCACCTACGGACGTTTCGCCGAGGCGAAAAAAGTCATCAATCCGCGGAAAGAGTAAGGCGCAAAGAGCAATTACGAATTAAAAATTACGAATTACGAATAGTGGAATAATGGTCAAAATTGCGCGAAACGGATTTTGCCAATCAAACGTTGCCATTCGTAATTTGTGATTCGTAACTCGACTCACGCAGTCAACAAAAAGACGCGAATTTTTACGAGTAAGAGAGAGATTTTTGTCCACGAATTACACTAATTACACGAATTACCGAGCCGGAAAACGGACAAAAAATTTGGAAAGCACCCTAACCTTCGCTTCGCTCGGTTTCGTGTTAATTCGTCTAATTCGTGAAAATTCGTGTTAAGTTCTTTTCGTGTTTATTCACGGCTTCTTTTTTTTGCGCGTAACTCGAGTTCGTAATTTGCTAATTTGTATTCGTAATTATTTTCAATTTTTAACTCATCAAGAGGAGGCACGTTTATGGCTCTATTCGAAAGTTACGACCGGCGGATAAAACAAATCGAGGCGTTTATCAAGCCGGCAGGCATCGGCACCGTCGAGGAGTGCGAAAAAATCTGCCAAGAAAAAGGCGCGGATGTCATTAAAATCGTCAAAGAAACGCAACCGATTGTTTTTGAAAACGCCGGTTGGGCTTACACCGTCGGCGCGGCGGTGGCGATTAAGCGCGGCGTGAAAAAAGGCGCGGACATCGCCAAGGTCTTGGGCGAGGGCTTGCAGAGTTTCTGCATTCCCGGCTCGGTCGCCGACGACCGCAAAGTGGGCATCGGACACGGCAATCTCGCCTCGCGCCTGCTCGAAGAAGAAACCAAATGCTTCGCGTTCTGCGCCGGACACGAATCGTTCGCGGCGGCGGAAGGCGCGATTAAACTCGGCGGCACCGCGAATAAATCGCGCACCGCCCCGCTTCGCGTCATCCTCAACGGCTTGGGCAAAGACGCGGCGATGATTATCAGCCGCGTGTGCGGCTTCACCTACGTCCAGACGGAGTTTGACTACTTCACCGGCAAAGTGAAAGTGGTCAAAGAAAAGGCGTATTCGAGCGGCGACAAGGCGAAAGTCCGTTGCTACGGCGCGGACGACGTGCGCGAAGGCGTGGCGATTATGCACCTCGAAGACGTGGACATCGGCATCACCGGCAACAGCACGAATCCGACGCGCTTTCAGCATCCGGTGATGGCGACCTACAAAAAAGAGCGGCTGGAACAAAACAAGAAATTCTTCTCGGTGGCTTCGGGCGGCGGCACCGGACGGACGCTACACCCCGACAATATGGCGGCGGGACCGGCGTCTTACGGGATGACCGACACGATGGGGCGGATGCATTCGGACGCGCAATTCGCCGGTTCGTCGTCGGTGCCGGCGCACGTCGAAATGATGGGCTTAATCGGGATGGGCAACAACCCGATGGTCGGCGCGTCGGTCGCGGTCGCGGTCGCGGTCGAACAAGCGATGAAGTAAATTCACAATTGACAATTTACAATTAACAATTGTGGAGTTCGATTTTCAGAATTGCCAAGCGGAATTGATAATCGGTTCCTCTCCTCAATTGTTAATTGTTAATTGTTAATTTTTAACTGCTCACTGTTCTTGTCGCACGCGCATAAAGAACAGCGCCAACACGCCGACGTAGGGCGGTTTTTGGTCGATGCCGAGTTGTTTGATGACTTCGGGTAGCGGTTGCGCCAGAGCGCGTTGCGCGGCGCTCGCGGCGAGTTTCACATTCGCGATAAATTCGGCTTCGCGATTATAAACATCGGGATAATCGGCGATGTCCTCGATGTTGTGGAGCGCTTGCGCCATCGCCGTTTCGTCGCCGCCGTTTTGCAAATCGGTCAAGGTAATCAAACCGAGTTTCATCAAAATCCGCGCCGTCTTTTCGTCAATTTCCGGCAAATTTTGGTCGCCGACTTTCGCCTCCGCCCGCTCGGTCATCACGTCGAGAATCAAATTGACCATCGACTCCGCCATCTCCGCGCTCATTCCCTGACCGACTAAATTCCGCGCCGCTTCGCCTTTGTTAATTTTTTGCTCAATCACCGGATTGACGGCTTGCGCGCTGACGACCGTGAGGTTGATAAGTTGCTCGCGGTCGCCGGCGGGAACGCCGAGTTCGTCGAGCGTCTTATCGACATCGGCGGGCATTTTGCCGTCCAACAATTGCAACAAAATCTCACGGCAAATCGCGAACAGGTCAAGGCGCGCGTCTTCGTTGGCGGCGGACATTAGCGGGACTCCAAGGGGTTCAGGGAAAAGTTTTAAGGGATCAAGCATTTTAAGGATTTTAAGAAAAGTCATTGCAATTTTTAATTTTTAACCGTTGTCGCGCGGTTAACGCCGGCGCTGTGGCAACAAAGAAATTTCCGCCGGTCGCGCTTTCAGGGCGACTGTTTGGAATAATTAGCACAACCCAATCCGACGCGCCTCTACAATTCGTAATTTTTAATTCGTAACATCAATTAAGAATTGAAAGTTTAGACAACCGCTTTCGATTCTCAACTTTTCCCTCATTCCCTTTTCCCTTTAATTTTTTTTCGGGTTTTCGCCGTGGCGATTCTCGGTATCATTCGCCGAACGGAGCGGGCAGTGGACAGTGAGCAGAGCGACCGACTGTCCACGGAACTGCTCGCTCGCATCCGTCCTCAAAAACCTCATGACCTCTTTCCTCTTCATCTTTCTGCTGATTATCGCGGTGATTTCCGTCGCGTCGTATTACTTGCGGCGAGTGCACGTGCCGGGCGTCGTTACGGCGATGCTCATCGGGATAGTCGTCAGCAAATACAGCATTTTTCTCCCGTCGAACTTCGATTTAATCGACCATCTCAACCGCCTCATCGGCGGCAATTATCCGACCATTCGCATTTACAGCGTCCTCGACGCGCTCGGACAACTGGGGCTGATTTTTCTGATGGCGCTCGCCGGTATGGACGTGTCGTTGCGGCTGTTGCGCGCCGCCAAGCGCGCCGTGATAACGCTCAGCGTTTTCACTTTCGCCCTGCCGGCGGCGATGGGCTATTGCGTCTATTCACTGTTTTATCCCGACGATACTCTCGGCAAATGGGTCGCCGCCTCGCTGTTCGCCTCGCACTCCATCGACCTCGTGTTGCCGGTCATCCGCGAACTGAAAATCGCCGCCACCCGTTTCGGCGTCGCGGTTTTGACGGCGACGATTGTTACCGACGTGTCGTCGCTCGTGCTGTTCGCGGTCTGCGTGCAGTTGCAACGGCGCAATTTGCTTGAAGATTTTTCCGCCAACGTCGGCGGCATTTCGCTGTTCGACCACTTCAACACGGCGCCGCTCGGCAATGGGTTTATTCCGCTGTTTGTCGCGTTAGTTTTGCTGTTTATCGTGTTGGCGCTATGGTTGGTGCCGAAAGTCGCGAAACACATCACCGAACAGGTCTCCGCCGCCGATGATTTGCGCCTGACGTTTTTTTTAGTGGTGGTGCTGGCGGTGGTGTTTATCGGCGAGGTCGTCGGCGTCAGCCCGATTGTCGGCGCGTTTATCGCCGGCATGGCAATTGTGCAGGCGCCCGGTTTCCACGACCACGGGCGGATGATTTTCAAAAAAATGGAAGGCATCGGCTACGGCTTAATTATTCCGATTACCTTTTTCAATATCGGACTGCAAACCGACTTGCGGATTTTGGGGACGGCGTGGTCGAACGTGAATATCGTCCTCGCCGTGGTCGGCGGCTTGGTGGCGAGTAAAATTTTGTCGGGCTATCTCGCGATGTGGCTGAGCGGTTTCAGCAAGCGCAAGGCGCTGTGCGCGGGCTTGATGACCGTGCCGCAACTCTCGGCGACCATCGCCGCCGCCGAAGTCGCCAAACAAATGCAAATAATCCCGCCGGAATTTTTCAACGCGATTATCGTGTTGTCCATCGTAACGACGATACCGACGCCGTCGGCGGTGAAATGGCTGATTGTGAAAAGCAAAATCAAATTTGACACGGCGGACAACGAGGTCATTCCGCTGGCGCGCGACCTCGTGCCGGACGGGGAAGCCGCCGTTAAGAATTAAGAATTACGAAATGGTTTCGCGGTGGTTCTATTCAATTCGTAATTTCAATTTCGTAATCGTTTCACTTCGGGAGAAAAAATGTCGGCAATTTACAGTATGACCGGTTTCGGCGGCGGCGCGGCGACGGCGGGCGAAACGACGGCGCGCGTCGAATTGCGAAGCGTCAATCATCGCGGCGCCAAAATCGTCGTGCGCAGTCGTCCGGCGCTCAACGAATACGAAAAAAATTTGCGCGACCTGCTCGCCGAAAAATTGCATCGCGGCGCGATTGACGCGACGGTAACGCTGACGCGCCCGCTGGCGCTGAACAATCCGCTGGTCTCGGAAAACGTCCGTAACGTCGTCGCCGCGGCGCGGCAATTTGCCGCCGAATTGCATCTCGGCGGCGAGTTGACGATTAGCGATTTGTTGCAACTGCCCGGCTTGTTCGGCGAGACGTTCAACGAGCCGGCGACGGCGGCGGAATGGGAAATTATCCGCGCGGCGACGGCGGGCGCGTTGCGGCAAATGTGCGCGATGCGGGAAACCGAAGGCGGCGCGACGGCGGCGCGGTTGCTCGAAATCGTCGCGCCGATTGAGAATTTTCGCCAATTGGCGCGGCAGAATTCGGCGGCGCTGATTGAGCGGCAACGGGAGAAATTAACGAGCCGGTTGGCGGAAATCGCGGCGACGCGCGATTGCGACCGGCAGGCGCTGGAGCGCGAACTGGTCTTTTTCGCCGACCGCGTGGACATCAACGAAGAACTCGACCGGTTAGAGTCGCACGTGGAACAATTCCGGCAACTGTTGCGGCAGGGCGGCGAAGTCGGCAAACGGCTGGAATTTTTGGCGCAGGAATTTTTGCGGGAAATCAACACGACGGCGAGCAAAGCCAACGACCTGACCATCACCGCCGCCGCGGTCGAAGCCAAGAACGCGGTCGAAAAACTGAAAGAACAGGCGGCGAACTTGGAATAGAGTTGAGAGTTGAGAGAGAGAAATTTTATTGATAAATTTGCAAGCGCACGCAAGGCGTCATTTTGATAATCAATCCGCTAATCGCACTGAAAGCGCGGCATATATTAGCCCAGGGTAAGGCACACGCTCTACCGTGCCGCAACCCTGGGTAGCGGTTCGCGAAGCGAACCATCCGACAGTTCCGCCCGCGCGGTTTGCGGCGGTAAACGCCGCCTCCGGCGGCGAGAGCGGTTCGCCCAAACGCGGCGAACCGTCCAATTTCGGTTGGCGCTTCGCGCCATCTTTACCCAGGGTGGCGCGACGATAGAGCGTGTCGCTTACCCTGGGCTAATATATTTCGCGCTTTCAGCGCGACTGTCGGAATAACGTTAACGTTAAATTGAGCGACTCTCAACTCCAAAAGCGGCTGGCGTCAATCTGAAAATCGACTACTTGCTCAGTTGGAACTTTCGCCATTTGGGAACCCGCTCAAATGAAAAAATTCGCGCCTATAATGAGCGACATAATCTGTGGACGCCGTTTTTGATTGCGCCGGATTTACTGCTGACTTTGCCGAGGAGAAAATGATGCATTATTATCCCGAAATTGACCCCATCGTTGAAGTATGGGAAAATCGCAAAAAATTATTTGAGATGTATGGCGGCATTGAAGGTTTGCACCGGCACATGGACGAAGAGCGTCCGCTGTTGGAAAGAGCGGGCTGGGTCTTTGTCGAACCGGAAGTCGTGCGGGCGCGGCAAACAAAAACCGTCAACGAATTCATCTTGCCGGATTAGCGTCTATGTTCCAACTCACCGCTCCCTACGCGCCCGCCGGCGACCAACCGCAAGCCATTGCCGCGCTCGTGGACGGGTTGCGCCGCGGCAAGCACGACCAGACGTTGCTCGGCGTTACCGGTTCCGGCAAGACCTTTGTGATGGCGAACGTCATCGCGCAACTGCAAAAACCCGCGCTCGTCCTCTCGCACAACAAAACCCTCACCGCCCAACTTTACAGCGAATTTCGCCAATTTTTCCCGCGTAACGCCGTCGAGTATTTCGTCTCGTATTACGACTATTATCAGCCCGAAGCGTATCTGCCCGCCACCGATGTCTATATCGAAAAAGACGCCGCGATTAACGACAACCTTGAACGTCTGCGCCTCTCCGCCACCGCCGGTTTGCTGACCCGCCGCGACGTCATCGTCGTCGCGTCCGTCAGTTGCATTTACGGTTTGGGCGCGCCCGACCAATACCGCGAAGCCATCATTCCGTTTCAGGTCGGCGCGACGGTGAACCGCCGGCGGTTGCTCGAACAACTGTTGCATTTGCGCTATGAGCGCAACGATTACGATTTTCAGCGCGGCAAATTCCGCTTGCGCGGCGACGCGCTTGAGATTTTTCCCGCCTATCTTGAAACCGCGTTGCGCGTCGAATTTTTCGGCGACGAAATCGAACGTCTCACCGAATTCGCGCCGCTGACCGGCGCCGCCATCACCAACTACCAACACGTCGCCCTCTATCCGGCGACGCATTTTATTTTGAGCGAAGACGGCAAAAAAAACGCCGTCGCCGCCATCGAAGCGGAACTCGAAACTCGCCTGCAAGAACTGAACAATCAAAACAAAATTCTCGAAGCGCAACGGCTTGAAAGCCGCACCCGCTACGACCTCGAAATGCTGAACGAAATCGGTTATTGCCAAGGCGTCGAAAATTATTCGCGCCATTTTGACGGACGCGCGCCCGGCTCGCGCCCCTCGTGTTTGCTCGACTATTTTCCCGCCAACGATTATTTGCTGTTCATCGACGAGTCGCACGTTACTTTGCCGCAACTGCGCGGAATGTATAACGGCGACCGCGCGCGCAAAACGACGTTGGTCGAACACGGCTTCCGCCTGCCGTCGGCGCTCGACAACCGCCCGATGACGTTCGCGGAATTTACCGCCCGCCAGCCGCCGACGATTTACGTGTCGGCGACGCCGGCGGCGGACGAACTGCAAAAATCGGCGGGCGAAGTTACGCGGTTGGTCGTGCGCCCGACGGGCTTGGTGGACCCGCCGATAACCGTGCGCCCGACGACGGGACAAGTGCCGGATATTATGCGGGAAATTCAACTCCGCGCGGCGAAGGGCGAGCGGACGCTCATCACGACGTTGACCAAGCGATTGGCGGAGGATTTAGACCGCTATTGCCGCGAGCATCAATTGCGCACCGAGTATTTGCACTCGGACATCGACACGTTGGAGCGCGTGGAAATTTTGAAGGACTTGCGGCTCGGCAATTTCGACGCGCTGATTGGCGTGAATTTATTGCGCGAAGGACTTGACCTGCCGGAGGTGTCGTTGGTGGTGATTTTGGACGCGGACAAGCAGGGCTTTTTGCGCTCGACGACGAGTTTGATTCAGACAATCGGGCGTTGCGCGCGGCATCTCGACGGTCAAGTGATAATGTATGCCGACGGCGTCAGCGACGCGATGCGGGCGGCGATGGACGAGAACGAAAAACGCCGCGCCGCGCAATTAAAATATAACGAAGAAAATCACATCACGCCGCGAAGCGTGGAACGGTCGCTCGCAACCGGTTGGGAAAATTTCTTCGGCGCCGTCGAAGACCTCGCGCCGGACGACAACGCGCGACAGACGGAGATTAGCGTGTTGCAGACGGAAATGGTGCGCGCGGCGGAAGCGATGCGGTTTGAGGACGCGGCGAAATTGCGCGACCGGTTGTTGAAACTGCACGCGCCGATAAATTACCTGCAAGAATCGCCGGTAACCTACGGCAAAAAACGGCGCAAAACGCTGGCGGGAAATAAAAAGCGGCGACGAGAATAGAGTTGAGAGTTGAGAGTTGAAAGTTGAAAGTTGAAAGTTGAAAGTTGAAAGTTGAAAGTTGAAAGTTGAAAGTGCGCAAAGCGCGGTAAAATTGCGCTTGCCGGATTGCCCAAAACGGCTAACATATTAGCCCAAAAGGCGTAAAAGAGGGTGTTATGGCTAATATATTAGCCGTTCAGCAAGGGTTGATTGACCGCCTGCGGGCGCGGCGCAAAGAAGCCAAGTTGTCGCAACGGGTTTTAGCCGACCGCGCCCAAGTCAGTTGGGGGTCAATCAAACGATTTGAGCAGACCGGCGAAATTGCGCTGACCTCGCTCCTGCGCCTTGCCGTGGTTTTGGGCTATGAGAACGATTTCAACCTGCTTTTCGCCCGCCCGAATTTTCAATCGTTAGACGAGATGCTCAATGCAAAATAGAGTTGTCCACGTTTTCTATCACGGGCGGAAAGTCGGGCGGGTGGCGCTCGCGGACGCCCGCACCGCCGCGTTCGAGTATGACGGCGAATGGATCGCCGACGGATTTAGCATTTCGCCGTTCAGTATGCCGCTCGCCAAAAAAGTTTTCCTCGCGCCGCGCGAGCCGTTCGACGGCAATTTCGGCGTGTTTAACGACAGTATCCCCGACGGCTGGGGACGGTTGCTGATTGACCGGCTGTTGCGCAAAAACGGCGTCAACCCCGCCGAAGTTTCCATTCTCGACCGTCTCGCGCTTGTCGGCGCGAGCGGAATGGGAGCGCTCGAATATCAGCCCGCCGAACCGTTGCCCGCCGCCCCCGCCGCTAATGACTTAAACGTTTTGGCGAAAGAAGCCGCCGCGATTTTGCATGACCGTCCCTACACGGGACAAGCCCTTGCCGACTTGGTGAAATTAGGCGGTTCGTCCGGCGGCGCTCGTCCAAAAGTATTGCTGACCATCGACGGCGAGGAGTGGCTCGTAAAATTCCGCGCCGCCGTTGACCCGAAAAACATCGGCAAAAAAGAGTATCAATACGCGCTCCTCGCGCGTAAAGCGGGGTTGGATTTTCCCGCCGCGCGACTATTCGAGGGTAAATACTTCGGCGCGCGACGCTTCGACCGGCGCGCCGGTGAAAAGGTTTTTATGCTTTCGGCAAGCGCGTTGCTTGACGCTTCGCATCGTTATCCCACGCTTGATTACGTGGATTTGCTCAACGCCGCGCTGAAACTGACCCGCGATTACGGCGAGGCGGAAAAGTTATTTCGGCAGATGTGCTTTAATGTGTTTTACCACAACCGCGACGACCACGCCAAGAATTTTTCATTTTTATACACCGGCAAACGTTGGACGGTCTCGCCGCCTTATGATTTGGTTTATGCCGAGGGAATGGGCGGCGAACACGCGACGACGATTGACGGCGCGGGCAAAGACCCGACGCCGGACGACCTGATGCGCGTCGCGGCAAAGACGGGCATCAAAAACGCGCGGAAAATTATAGAGGAAGTCAGTGCGGCGGGCGGTTCCCGCGCCGCCGGCGCGGGGATTTTTTAATCGAGCGGTTCGACAACCTTTATTTCGCGTTTGGGCAATCCGCGGGATTGCCGCGCTTGGTAGAAACTCGTCGCACAAAGACCGCGCCTTCCTGACGGAAGACGATTTGCCGCTTAAAAACTGCCTACTCGTTTTATCGGGGGCGGAGCGTAATAATAACCGAGAAAACGAGGCGAGTTCACAATGCGAATCTTGAACCATAATTTATTTACCGGCGCCATTTTTTTGCTGGTCGTTTTAACGGCGGGTTTCAGTGCGTCCGCGTCGGGACCGTCCGTCGCGACGGGTTACACCGATTTTCGCGCGATTCCGGGCGTAACCGCCGGAGAAATCGCGGCGATTGAAAAACTGCGGTCAAGCCGCGAGCGACTGATTGTCGGCACCACCGAAAACGCGGAGATGATTGCCGGCGAGCACGCCGGCAGTTTTACCGCCTTGTTTTGCGATTATTTGACCACGCTCTTCGGCGTTCGCTTTGAGCCGGCGACCTACGATTGGAATGATTTGCTCGCCGGTTTGGCGACGCGGGAAATCGATTTTACCGGCGAATTGACCGCCACCGTCGAGCGCCGGCAGACGTATTTAATGACCGACACGATTGCCGAAAATCTGGTCAAAATCGTGCGGCTGGCGCACGCGCCGCCGCCGGCGGACCTCGCCAAAGAGCGCCGGTTGCGCTACGCGCTCCTCGCCGGCGCCATCACCGGCGACCGCGTGAAGACGTATGCCGGCGAAGAGTTCGACTCGATTTTGGTCGATAATTACGCGGCGGCGTATCGGGCGCTAAAAAGCGGCGAGGCGGACGCTTTTATCGGCGAGAGTTTGGAAATAACGGCGTTCGATATTTACGACGACATTACGGAAACGAATTATTTGCCGACGATTTACGTGCCGGTGTCGCTGACCACGCAAAATCCCGAACTCGGCGCCGTCATCGCGGTCGTCGATAAAGCCCTGCGCTCCGACCTCCGCCATTGGGTTGACCTCTACAATCGCGGCGAGGAGCATCACCGGCGGCATCGCTTCCTTGCCCAGTTGACCGCGGAAGAACGCCGCTACATCGCCGAACATTCCACGCCCGCCAACGCCGTTCTCTACGCCACCGAATACGACAATTATCCGATTTCCTTTTACAACGAAAACGAGCAACAATATCAGGGCATCGGCGTGGACGTGTTGGCGGAAATCGCGGCGCTCACCGGTCTGCAATTCGCGCTGGCGGACGGCGGGGAAAAATTGGAGCGGGCGGACATTTACCGCCGGTTGCTCGACGGGCGGCTCGCGCTGACGACCGAATTGATTCCCGCCGCCGAGCAACCGGGCAAATTTCTCCGCCCCCAGCGCGCGTATCATTCCGATATTTTCGCGCTCATTTCCACGGTTGACGCGCCGGAGATGGAACTCAACAACGTCATTTATTCGCGGGTCGGGGTGCAAGCCGACTCGGCGCCCGGCAGTTACTTTCGCCGGAATTTCCCGCGGCAGGAAAACCTCAAAGAATTCGCCGGCGCCGACCGCGCGTTCGCGGCGTTGCGCAACGGCGACATCGACTTGTTTATGGGCTCGCAAAATCTGCTGATGTATAGCACGCACTACCGCGAAGACCCGAATTACAAAATCAACATTTTGTTCGACGATTATTTTGCTTCGACGTTCGGTCTCAATCTCGACGAAAAAGTCCTCGCTTCAATTATCGACAAGGCGCTCGCCCGCATCAATTGCAAGACCATCTCCAACCGCTGGCTCGGTCGCGTTTTCGACTACCGCCAGCAAATGGAGCGCCAGCAACGCTCGTATTTGCTCGGTCTCGTCGCGGTGCTGTTGCTGGTCGTCGCGGCGGTGTTCGTGATGCTCGGCAAGTTGCGGCGGCAAACCGCCATCGCCACCGCGGCGACCGCCGCCAAAAGCATTTTCCTTTCCAATATGTCGCACGAGATTAGAGCGCCGATGAACGCGATTATCGGAATGACCGCCATCGGCAAAAACGCCGCCGACCTCGCGCGGAAAAATTACTGCTTAAACCGCATCGGCGACGCCAGCACGCTGTTGCTCGGCATCGTCAACGACGTGCTCGATATGGCGAAAATTGAAGCGGGCAAACTCGAACTGTCGCCGGTGCATTTTTCGCTAGAACAAACGTTGAACGAAATCGTCGAAATCATCAATTTCCGCCTCGCCGAAAAATCGCAGGAACTCCGCGTGAGTTTTGACCCGCAGTTGCCGCCGGTGTTAATCGGCGACGACCAGCGGCTGATGCAGGTAATTATCAACCTGCTCTCCAACGCCGGTAAATTCACGCCGCGCCGCGGCAAAATTTGGCTGAACGCCCGCTTGGAAAAAGAAGAGCACGGCGAGTGCGTCGTTTATATCGAAGTCATCGACAGCGGCATCGGCATCAGTCCCGCACAGCAGGCGACCTTGTTTTCCGCGTTTCAACAAGCCGACGCCGGCACTTCGCGGCGCTTCGGCGGCACCGGCTTGGGGCTCGCGATTGCCAAGCGCATCGTCAATATGATGGACGGCGAAATTTGGATTAAGTCGGAATTGGGCAAGGGCTCGACGTTCGCGTTCACCGCGCGCCTGCGCCGCGGCGATGAGAATTTGTTGGAGCGGTCGCGGCATTTGACGGCGCCAACCTTGCCCGCCGACAATTTCGCCGGTTGCCGTTTATTGCTGGCGGACGACGCCGAAATTAACCGCGAAATTCTGCGGACGTTGCTCGAACCGACGGCGATAAAAATTGACGAGGCGGCGAACGGCAAAGAAGCGGTGGCGAAATTCGGCGCGGCGCGCCACGACATAATTTTTATGGACGTGCAGATGCCGGAGATGGACGGCTACGCGGCGACGGCGGCGATTCGCGGGTTGCCGCTGGCGGCGGCGAAAACCGTGCCGATTATCGCGATGACCGGACACGTTTTCCGCGAAGACATCGACCGGTGCCTCGCCGCCGGCATGAACGGACATTTAGCCAAACCGTTGGAATTTGAAAAAGTGCTGGCGGTGTTGCAGAAATATCTGAATCGGCGGCAATAAATTGCCGCCGCTAAACTCTAAACTCTAAACTCTTAACTCTGCTTTACCCCACCGCGCTACCGCTGTGGCAATCCGGCGCGTCGGTGGTGATGAGCGTAACCCGTTCCGCGCCGTCCGCGCCGCCGCGGTCGTGCGACGCCAACAACATTCCTTCGCTGACCTCGCCGCGCAGTTTGCGCGGTTCCAAATTATCGACGATGACAATCCGCTTGCCGACGAGTTGCTCCGGCGAGTAATACGCGCGGATGCCGGCGCAGATTTGTTTCGTCCGCTCGCCCAATCGCAATTGCAACACCAACAATTTGTCGGCGTTCGGGTGCGGCGCCGCGGCGACAACTTCCGCCACGCGCAATTTAATTTTCTCAAAATCGGCAAAAGTGCAGAGACCTTCCGGCACAGTCGTAGTCGCGTCCATTTTTTTGTCCTTTCAAGTGAGAGCGGATAATTATTCGCGGGCGTCTTGCCCCGTCGCGTCAACGGCGGAAAATACGGATTCAAAGTTGAAAGTTAAGAGTTGAAAGTTAAACGGGGAAAAAATAATTGTTTAATCGCGCTTCGTCCCAACGGGGCGAGGAAATATTTTGATAATTATTCCGACAGTCGCGCTGAAAGCGCGGCGCATATTAGCCCAGGGTAAGCGGCGACGTTCTATCAGCCGCGCCACCCTGGGTAAAAGGTCGCGAAGCGACCAACCGCAATTGGACGGTTCGCCGCGTTTTGGCGAACCGCTCCCGCCGCCGCCGCGTTTGCCGCCGCAAACCGCGCGGCGGGACTGTCGGATTGATTATCAAAAAATAACCGCTACCCAGGGTTACGGCACGGTAGAGCGTGTGCC